>PIVJ01000476.1 GCA_003353955.1 Bacteroidota bacterium
ACTCCAGAAGACCAGGAAGTGATGCCATAGTGACCAAAAATGGTCTGTTGTAAACAGGAAGTGACTCCTGATGACAGGAAGTGACCTCATAATAACAGGAAGTAGCCTATTTTCAACAGGAAGTGTGTCTAGATAACCAGCAAGTGATGTCATAGTAACCGGAAGTGCTCTATCGTAACCGGAAGTGCTCTATTGTAAACAGGAAGTGACCCCTGGAAACAGGAAGTGACCTCATAATAACAGGAAGTAGCCTATTTTCAACTGTAAATGACACCAGAAGACCAAGAAATGATGCCATAGTGACCGAAAATGGTCTGTTGTAAACAGGAAGTGCCTCCTGATGACAGGAAGTGACCTCATAATAACAGGAAGTAGCCTATTTTCAATAGGAAGTGTGTCTAGATGACCAGCAAGTGATGTCATAGTGACCGGAAGTGCTCTATTGTAACCGGAAGTACTCTACTGTAAACAGGAAGTGACTCTTGGAAACAGGAAGTTACCTCATAATAAACAACAAGTAGCCTATTTTCAACTGTAAATGACTCCAGAAGACCATGAAGTGATACCACAGTGACCGAAAATGGTCTGCTGTTAACAAGAAGTGACTCCTGATGACAGGAAGTGACCTCATAATAACAAAAAGCCAGGGGAAGTGATGTCATAATGACGGGAAGTGATGTCATAATGACCGGAAGTGACCGGAAGTAACTCCAGCAGACTGGAAGTGATGTCCTAATGACTGGAAGTGACTCCAGTAAACAGGAAGTGATCCCATACTGGCTGGAACTGATTTCATAATGACCAGAAATGATATCATAATGACCGGAAGTAACTCCAGCAGACCGGAAGTGATGTCATAATGACCGGAAGTGATGTCATAATGATCGGAAGTGATGTCATAATGACCGGAAGTAACCCCAGCAGACCAGAAGTGATGTCCTAATGACCGGAAGTGACTCCAGTAGACAGGAAGTGATCCCATACTGGCTGGAAATGATGTCATAATGACTGGAACTGATATCATAATGACCGGAAGTGACTCCAGCAGACCGGAAGTGATGTCATAATGACCGGAAGTGATGTCATGATGACCGGAAGTGATGTCATAATGACCAGAAGTAACTCCAGC
>PIVJ01000003.1 GCA_003353955.1 Bacteroidota bacterium
GAAGTTGGGTTAAATTATGCAATAAAAACCTCTAACAACTTCGTTTCAGGGACAGGAATTATTTTCACCTCTTCAGAAGTTGCAGGGATTAAAACCGTTTCGCCTTTCTTAACTTTTAAGCTTCCTCCGTCATAAATCAATCCGTAATTGCCTTCTACGCAAACATAAATAACAAAGGAGTCCAGGGCGCTGTAATCTTTGGAGAGGGGTACATCCAATTCCAGTATATGGGCGGTGAAATATTCGCTCTTCACCAAATTGTTCGTCTTATTCTTTTCTGAATTATAACGGGTTTTATAATCCGGGTACATTTCAAAATCGATTGCGTCCAGGGCTTCTTCGGTATGTAATTCTCTCAGGTTACCGGCTACGTCAATTCGGTCATAATCGTAAATGCGGTAGGTGGTATCCGAAGTTTGCTGGATTTCGGCCAACAAGATTCCGGGGCCTAACGCATGAACCCTCCCTGCGGGCATATAAAAAGCATCTCCCTTTTTCACTTGCTCATGATTGAGTACAGTGGTTAGGGTTTTATTATTAAGAAGGGTCAGGTATTCTTCTTTAGTAATTTTTTTAGAGAAACCACTGATCAGCTCCGAGTTCTTATCTGCATCCAGTATGTACCACATTTCAGTCTTCCCCATACCCAAACCACGCTTGGCTGCTAATTTATCATCAGGATGAACCTGTATGGAGAGCCAATCGTTGGCATCGATTATTTTTACTAAAATAGGAAACTGATTGCCAAAGCGATCAAAATTCTTTTCTCCAACCAAATCGCCCATATACACTTCAACCAATTCGTTGAGTTCGTTTTCAGCCAGGAAACCATTGCTTACTACGCTTTGTTCTTCATCAACTCCCGATAAAATCCAGGCTTCACCACAATTTGGCAGGCCTTTAAAATCCATTTCCATTACGGAGTTTATTTTTTGTCCACCCCAGATTTTATCTTTAAAAATGGAATTAAATTTTAACGGATATAATGAATTCATGGGCATTTTGTTAACTATGAATTAAACAAAACTACAAATTTTCAGTCAATGAACCAGCCTTGTTTTTAGAATTTAAGTGAGCTCCAAGAAAATGCTTATCTTAATTGCCACAAGAGAAAAGACATTGCCATTCCGAACAAAGTGAGGAATCTCTCTACATTAAAAGGAATGGAAATTTCACACCAATAGTTGGCACATTGAAATGACAATATTCATGAAGCACTACGCATTTTATAACTAAGATTAACAAATGAAGAAAGTTTGCATATTTTGTGGATCATCCATGGGAAAGGATCCAATTTATAAGGAGGAAGCTACGAAGGTTGCTAATTATTTATACGAACAGAAAATCGATTTAGTTTATGGAGGTGGCAATGTCGGAATCATGAAGATATTGGCTGACACCACACTTGATTTAGGAGGTAAAGCCATTGGAGTGATCCCACAATTTTTAATGGATATTGAAGTTGACCACAAATCCTTAACCGAATTGCACGTTGTTGATAGTATGCAGGATCGCAAGCGCTTTTTGGTTGAAATATCAGATGGATTTATTGCTTTCCCGGGAGGAATAGGCACGCTTGATGAGTTGGCAGAAATACTTACAATCTCACAACTCAGGGTATATGATAAGCCGCTTGGCATTTATAATTTTAATGGGTTTTTTGATCACTTACTTAAGTTTATTGAACATGCCACCAACGAAGGATTTATACAAGCAGCGCATTACAACAACCTCATCATTGATGATGATATTGAAAGTCTGATACAAAGAATGCAGAACTTTAAACCGGTACAAATGGCACATTGGTTAAAAAAAATAAAAAATGAGAGTTCTGTAAATTGAGTTAATATTAATAATTCAAGCAAATGAAAAAAGCACTTTTTTTCGAGCAGTTTGAAAAGGGAAAAGTGAAATGTACGCTTTGTCCGCACAATTGCAACATAAGTGAGGGAAAAGCCGGGATATGCCTGGTACGAAAGAATATTAACGGCGACTTATTATCCGAAAATTATGAACGCGTTAGCGCTGTTACGCCTGATCCCATTGAGAAGAAACCCTTATATCATTTTTATCCGGGGAATAATATTTTATCTGTCGGGAGCGTAGGTTGTAATTTAAAATGTAAGTTCTGTCAAAACTATGAAATCTCTCAGGCATCGGTGCTTGATTATTCTTTTCTGAAAAGTTATACTTCCGGCGAAATTGTTGAAATGGGTTTAAGTCAACCTTCCAACATAGGGGTGGCCTATACCTATAACGAACCCATTATTTGGTACGAATATTTATATGAAACTGCGAAAATGATTCATGAGGCAGGTCTCAATAATGTAATGGTTACGAACGGATCTATCAATCCGAAACCCTTAGGGCAAATCATGGAATTCATTGATGCATTTAGTGTTGACCTGAAAGGGTTTACGGAAGAGTTCTACAGTAATTTAACTTCATCCCGCCTGGAACCGGTCTTGTCGTCAATTAAGCAAATTAAAGCTGCAGGCAAGCACCTGGAAATAACCAATCTGGTAATTACAGGGCTTAATGATAATGAAAAGATTTTTACTGAAATGATTGATTGGATTGCCACAGAAATTGGATCGGATACAGTGCTGCATATTTCACGTTATTTCCCGATGTTTAGGATTAATAACCTACCTACACCCCAATCAAAATTGGAAACACTTTATGGTATCGCCAAACAAAAGCTGGATTATGTATATCTTGGAAACACCAAATCGAAAAACGGACAAGATACTTTTTGCCCTGAATGTGGAGAGTTAAGTATCCACCGTTTTGGTTATTCAACCACCATCAAGAATATTGATTCATTGGGAAATTGTACTTCCTGTTCTCATCCTATTATAAAATATTTATGATCCATGAAAATTCGAAAAGCAGCACATATCGGTAAATTTTATCCTGCTCATAAAAAGGACTTGATAAAATTATATGAATCAATTTTGCTTTCGGAGAAAATGAAAATCGATTATGGATTAGCGAAATCTGATTTAATTGGAGCGATTGTACCACATGCAGGCTTTATATATTCGGGATATCAGGCGATTCATTTTTTTGAGATCCTAAAAAACCATCCTAAAAAATTAGATACCATCATCATCATTAATCCAAATCATTCCGGTTATGGTGATCCCGTTTCGTTGGATGAATGTTTTGAATGGGAAAGTGTATTAAGAAATACGGTACTTGATCATGAATTTATGAATGAGTTAAATTTTCCAAGATCGGAGATGGCGCATAAGTTTGAACATTCAGGCGAAGTGATGCTTCCTTTCTTACAATATGTGCTCGATTATAATTTTACCATATTACCCATTACCATGTCGGTTCAAAATTTCAGCAATGCAAAAAGAATTGCTGATGCTATTTTTAATGTAAATCAACAATTAAAAAAGGAAATCCTGATTATTGCTTCCTCCGATTTTTCTCATTTCTTAAGCCCTGATAAAGGACGGGATCTTGATGATCATGTTTTAAGAGAAATATATGCCCTAAATTCTGAGAAGCTTGAACATGAAGTTCAGACTAAAAACATTTCTGTTTGCGGCTACGGCCCAATCATGGCATTGATTGAATTTGCCAAACTTAGCGTTCCAGGTCCTCAAATTTCACTACTCAAACGTGGGCATTCGGGTGAAGTTCATCCGGCAAATGAGGTCGTAAATTATGTTTCGGTGATGCTTCATCATTGATGAAAATAAAATAATTTCAACCTATGAGTATCTATAATTTCTTTTCCTTATTTTTACTCCATGATCATAATTGGGATAACCGGTACATTGGGTGCAGGAAAAGGAACCATCGTAGATTTTCTAATTCAGAAAAAGGAATTTATTCATTATTCTGTACGGGCATTATTAATTGGTGAAATCACAAAAAGAGGTTTGATGGTAAACCGCGACAGTATGACTTCTGTTGCCAATGATCTCAGGGCTGAAAACTCATCTTCCTATGTAGTTGACCAACTGTATCTTAAAGCGCGAGAAGGAGGAAGCAATTGTGTGATCGAGAGTATTCGTACCGAAGGTGAAATTGTATCCCTGAGGAAGAAGGGCGATTTCTATTTATTTGCAATTGATGCTGATACTGAAATCAGATATAAACGAATACAAATTCGCAAATCAGAAACCGATGATGTATCTTTCAACACTTTTTTAAAGAATGAAGAAAGAGAATCAAGTTCTGAAGATCCAAATAAGCAAAACTTGCAGCGTTGTAAGGAATTGGCTGATTTTGTTTTCATGAATAATGATTCGATTAATCATCTTCACAAACAAGTTAATAATGCATTAAAAAATATTTTATAATTGAAATTGATTATGAGTGAATCCAAAGATAAAAGGCCGAGTTGGGATGAATATTTTAATGAAATGGCAGATGCGGTTTCAAAAAGAGCAACCTGCAATCGTGGACGCAGCGGTTGTGTAATTGTGAAAGATCGCCATATGTTGGTTAGCGGATATGTGGGTTCACCGAAAGGGACCGAACATTGTGATGGCATTGGCCATTTATTTAAAGAGGTTTATCATGCAGACGGATCGGTTACAAAACATTGTGTTCGGACTGTACATGCTGAACAAAATGCCATCTGTCAGGCAGCGAAACTTGGCATAGCACTTGCCGGTTCAACGCTCTATTGCAGAATGACCCCATGCCGAACTTGTGCCATGTTGATTATCAATTGTGGTATTGAAAGAGTGGTTTGTGAAAAGCGATATCATAACGCTGCGGAATCAGAAGAATTGTTTGAAGAAGTGGGAGTAAAACTGGAATACTTCAGTACTGAAATAGAAAAATACGAAGGACAGTAGGTTTAAGAATTTTATATCCAATACTACGAACTAGCGGTTTATCTCAAACTTTTACCACTTCATCTATTTCCTTTTTGTAATTTCGGATAAATCCCTATTTTTACAAAAAACTCAGCCTGTGCATAAAAAATTTATCAGTATATTTATTATACTTCTTATTAGCCAATTCGCATTTTCACAATCCGATTCCGAACAACAATTTAATGATGATGATTTTCAGGTAACATTTCCATCAATCATTGTTCAACATGTAAGTGCTACCATAGAAATTATTCCTGCTGAACATCTTAAAGATTCCATCTATAGTAGCTCATTTCCTAAGATTAGGATTAACGGAGAAGTTGTAGAAACCAAAATCATTGATGGGCTGCTATTGATTCCGTATAATTTTGATAAAAATGAAACGGTATATATCCAAATTGGCAGGTTTGGATTTTCAAAAAACACGACACCCATTCCCCTTTGGATGTCAATACTTCCACCTTTAATTGCCATTATCATGGCACTTTGGATCAAGGAAGTTTTTACGGCACTGTTTGTAGGGATTCTGGTGGGGACAACCATGATATACTTCTATTCCGGGAGTATTTTTTTTATTGCCGTTTTTCAAGGCTTGTATGCAATTATGGATACTTACGTCATTGAATCTGTTACAGATTCCGGACATTTATCGATCATCATTTTTTCAATGCTGATTGGAGCTATGGTAAATCTTATCACAAAAAATGGCGGAATGAAAGGTGTGGTGAATATTTTATCAAAATACGCCCAAAGTCCACGTTCCGGGCAATTCATCACATGGCTGATGGGCATCGCTATATTTTTTGACGATTATGCAAATACCCTGGTCGTTGGAAATACGATGCGCCCGGTGACAGATCAACTCAAAATTTCGAGAGAGAAACTTGCATACATTGTTGACTCGACGGCTGCACCTGTTGCATCCATTGCCTTTATCACTACATGGATCGGAGCCGAACTGAGCTATATTCAAAATGGAATTGATACACTGGGACTCGAGGAAAGTGCCTATAATATTTTTATTAATTCTCTGGCTTACTCATTTTATCCAATTTTCACCTTGATATTTATCCTGATACTGATTTATCGGAATGTAGATTTTGGCCCAATGTTCAAGGCCGAGCAGAAGGCAAGGAATATGAAAATAATCTCCAACGATGATTCAGAGGGCTTTTCAAATAAACTGAACGAATTCGAAACTTCGGATAAAATCAAAGCCCGATGGTATAATGCAGCTATTCCTGTACTGGTGATTATTATTGGAACTTCTGTGGGACTGTTATTCACCGGGTGGGATGAACAGGTATGGCAAGATATTGACCTTGCCTTTTCAAAAAAAATATCAATTATAATTGGCAATGCTGACTCCTACAAGGCATTATTATGGTCATCACTTTCAGGTGTAATGGTCGCTTTAGTACTCACCTTAGGTCAACGGTTAATGAACTTGAAGGACAGTATCGATAGCTTGATTAATGGATTTAGAAGTATGCTAACAGCAGTTGTAATCTTAATTCTAGCGTGGTCGATTGCGTTGGTAACCCAACATTTACATACCGCAGATTTTATCTCTCAAACGATGTTGACGCTTTCCATTTCGCCATATTTAATTCCAACACTTACATTTGTTTTGGCCGGACTGGTTGCATTTTCAACCGGATCATCATGGGGGACTATGGCCATTTTATATCCTTTGTTACTACCTGCTTCCTGGCTTATTTCGCAGGAAAGTGGGTTGGACTATGCCGTGAGTATGTCACTGTTTTATAATGTTGTTTCAGGTGTGCTTGCCGGATCAGTTTTAGGGGATCATTGCTCACCCATTTCTGATACTACTATTTTAAGTTCATTGGCTACAAACTGTAATCACATTGAACACGTACGAACACAATTACCTTATGCACTAACGGTAGGTTTTGCAGCTATTTTTATTGGAACTCTTCCGGCAGCATATGGTGTTTCATCATGGATTTTATTCCCAACCGGAATTATTTTTATGTACATTGTTATTCGCATAGTTGGAAAGAAGGTAAATACAGCTGCTGTAAAATTATGATTTATATAGATCAAAAATGGATTGGATTGAAATAGTTGTATTAATAGTTTCTGGTGTTTTTGTTGGATTTATAAATACCCTGGCCGGAGGCGGATCAATTATTTCTTTATCAATTTTAATGCTGATGGGATTACCGGCTAATGTGGCTAATGGCACCAACCGCATTGGCATCTTGGTTCAGAATATTGCCGGTGTTGCAAGCTTCAGGCAACAAAAGGTACTGGAGGTCAGAAAAGGATTATTATTAGGAATTCCTGCCGTTATTGGTTCACTAATTGGAGCGATGATAGCCGTTGATTTGAATGAAGACATCTTTGAAAAAGCCATCGCTATTATCATGCTCATCATGTTGGGATTTATCCTTTTTAAGCCACAAAAATTTATTCACGGACGAAAAGAATTGAATGAAAAGAAGATCAATATTTGGCAAGTGTTGATCTTTTTTGGTATTGGATTATATGGTGGTTTTATCCAATTAGGAGTTGGCTATTTTTTAATCGCCGGAATCGTGCTAAGCTTAGGTTACGATTTAGTAAAAACCAATGCTCTAAAAGTGCTTATTGTACTTTTATATACACCCTTTTCGCTAGCCATTTTTATTTTGAATGATCAGGTGAATTGGACCTATGGTCTCATCCTCACCATTGGTACTTTTATTGGCGCGATGGTTGCATCGAGATTGGCTGTTAAAAAAGGAGTGAATTTTGTTCGGTGGGTCATTATATTTGTAATTCTTCTCACTTCTTCACATCTTTTTGGGATCCTAAATATTCAAGATGTTTTCGGAAGCATAATTGGGAAATAAGTACACTTATTCAAGTAAAAATCTTCTTACCGTTTTTTCTATTCCAGCCTTATCAAAACCGCACTCTTTATGTAGTTCTTCAATGCTTCCCTGTTCAATAAATTTATCAGGGATACCTAATCTTTTCACCTTTGCCTGATAATTATTGTCAGCCATAAATTCAAGAACGGCACTTCCCAGTCCTCCGATAATGGTTCCATCTTCAACAGTAATAATATGTTGGTAATTTTCAAAAATCTCATGTAGTAAGTTCTCATCAATGGGTTTGAGAAACCGAATATCGTAATGCCCGATTTTAATTCCTTCAGCCAATAGTTTCTCGCAAACTTCAATGGCATAATTTCCAATATGGCCAATCGTGATAATAGCAAGCTTATCACCCTCAGCAATCTTTCTTCCTATACCAATTTCTAATTCTTTGAAAGATGTTTTCCATTCCGGCATAACACCTCTCCCTCTCGGATATCTGATCGAAAATACACCCTGTTTTTTAAGTTGAGCAGTATACATTAAGTTCCGCAATTCTTCTTCGTTCATCGGAGCTGAGACAATCATATTTGGGATTGATCTAAAATATGACAAATCATAAGCACCGTGATGCGTAGCACCGTCTTCACCAACCAGTCCGCCACGATCAAGGCAAATAACTACATGCTGGTTTTGAAGCGCCACATCATGAATTACCTGATCGTATGCCCGTTGCATAAATGTTGAATACACATTACAGAACGGAATCATTCCCTGCGTTGCCAATCCGGCAGAGAAAGTAACGGCATGTTGCTCAGCAATACCCACATCAAAAACTCGATCGGGCATCTTTTCCATCATTAAATTTAAGGAACAGCCTGTAGGCATTGCCGGTGTGATACCCACAATTTTTTCATTTTGCTCGGCAAGTTCAATGATGGTACGGCCAAAAACCGTTTGATATTTCGGCGCTTGTTTTTGAGGACAATTTTTCTCAATTATTTCACCCGTTTTTTTATCGAATACACCCGGTGCATGAAATCGGGTTTGATTTTTTTCTGCTTGTTTAAACCCCTTCCCCTTTTTTGTAATGATGTGTAATAATTTGGGGCCAGGGATGTTTTGTAAATCTTTAAACAAGCCAACCATCCTTTTAACATCGTGTCCATCAACGGGTCCGAAATAACGAAAACCAAATGATTCAAATAAATTACTCCTTCTTAAGATTGATCCTTTAATCGCATTCTCAATTTGCTGTGCAATTCGCTGGTGATTGGGCCCATATTTAGCAGTCGCTTTTCCCAACACTTTCCAGAGAAAATTTTTCAACCGATTATAGGTACGTGAAGTAGCAATATCAACTAAGTAATCTTTTAGCGCACCAACATTTTTATCGATTGCAATTCCGTTATCGTTTAAAATTATCAATAAATTTGATTTCGAAACTCCCGCATTATTCAATGCTTCCATGGCCATACCTCCGGTAATTGATCCATCTCCTATCACAGCGATATGTTGGCGGTTATTATTATCTTTCTTTAGTTCAGAAGCAATAGCCATTCCAAAGGCAGCGGAGATTGAGGTGGATGAATGTCCGACACCAAAAGCATCGTATTCACTTTCGGATATTTTTGGGAATCCACTGATGCCATTAGATTTCCTGTTTAAATGAAAAACATCTTTCCGACCTGTTAGAATTTTATGGGTATAAGCCTGATGTCCTACATCCCAAATGAGTCGATCGTATGGAGTATTATATGAAAAATGTAAGGCCACTGAAAGTTCAACAACCCCAAGGCTGGCACCCAAATGTCCCGGGTTTATTGATATTACGTCAATAATAAAATTCCTAATTTCCTCACAAAGCTGTGGTAATGCTTCTACGTCAATTAAACGAAGATCTAAAGGATTATTAACCCGGGATAATATTTCGCCTTGTAATGCTGTCATCTATTTGCAAATTCTATTTGCAAAAATACACGATTAAAGAATACAAAAATATAATACGGGCCTATTATAATAGTCCAAGATCAAGTTTCGCAGCTTCCGAAATCATGTCCTGATCCCAAGGTGGTTCGAACGTAAGTTCAACCTCCGAAGAATGAACCCCTTCAACTAGCTTTACTGTTTCCCTAACCTCAATCGGTAACTCTTCAGCAACCGGGCAATTTGGGGCAGTTAAAGTCATCACGATTTTCACATTGAATAGCTCATCAATATTTACTTTGTATATCAAACCAAGCTCATAAATATTTACAGGAACTTCAGGATCGAATACATTTTTTAATGCATCAATGATGTTATTTTCTAATTGTTGTTTATCAATAGTTGTCATAGGAAAACCTTATTCACCGCTTGTTTGAGATGCCTTTGTTTTAAAGACCAGGGCATATAATTTCATTTGCTTGATCATAGCCATTAGGCCATTAGAACGATTGGGAGATAGATGCTCTTTAAGCCCTAGTTTCTTAATGAAAAAGAAATCAGAATTTATGATAGCATCAGGCTTTTGATTATTCATTATCCTAATTAATAAATTTGCTAATCCTTTAGTGATTACGGCTTCACTGTCGGCTGAGAAATAAACTTTTCCATCACGAAATTCTGCGTACAGCCAAACCTTAGATTGGCAACCTGAAATTAAATTACTTTCTGTTTTATACTTAGTATCAATTACCGGAACATTTTTTCCCATATCGATGATGTAATTATACTTATCCATCCAACCCTCAAGATGGGCAAATTCTTCAATAATTTCATCTTCAACAATTCGGATACTTTCTACTTCCATCGTAGTAAATTTTAGTTATTCAAACATCGTTTTCACTTGTTTGACAGTGGTTGTTAGTAAGTCTATTTCTTCAATTGTGTTATACATTGCAAATGATGCACGGACGGTACCGGGGATATTAAAATGATCGAGAATGGGCTGGGCACAATGATGTCCGGTACGAACTGCGATTCCGAAATGATCGATAATGGTTCCTGCATCAAAAGGATGGATGTCTCCAATCAGAAAAGAAATAACACCGGCTCTATTTACAGCTTCTCCGATAAATCTGATCCCATCAATTTTCTTTAATTCCTGGGTGGCATAATTTAACAGTTTATTCTCATGTCGAGCTATATTCTCCATTCCAATATTTTTTATATATTCCAAGGCAGCATTTAAACCTAATACTGCTTCAACATTCGGAGTGCCTGCTTCAAATTTAAAAGGTAATTCATTAAAAGAAGTTTTCTCAAAACTCACTTGGTCCACCATTTCTCCACCCATTTGATAAGGCGGCATTTCTTCCAGGTATTTTTCTTTTCCATACAGAATACCAACTCCCATTGGAGCATAAAACTTATGTCCGGAAAAAGCATAGAAATCACAATCCAATTGCTGCACATCAACGGAACAATGGGATATTCCTTGTGCTCCATCAATCATCACCGGGATATTAAATTCATGGGCTTTTTCAATGATTTCCTTTATGGGATTGATGCTTCCTAATGCATTGGACACATGAGAAACAGTAACCAGTTTTGTTTTTGAATTAAGCAATTTCACATACTCATCAAATAAAAACTCACCTTGATCATTTACAGGAACGATCTTTAAAGTCGCTTTTTTCTCCTTACATAGTTGTTGCCAGGGTACCAGATTAGAATGATGTTCCAGTGCTGAGATGATGACCTCATCCCCTTCATTAACGTTCTTTTTACCAAAGGAATTAGCCATTAAATTTATTGAGTCGGTTGTTCCCTTTGTAATAATAATCTCTTTCTTTTCTTTGGCATTGACGTATTGCTGAATGTTTTCTCGAGCCTCTTCAAAGACCACCGTTGCCTCCTGGCTTAAATAATGAACCCCTCTGTGAATATTTGAATTGCTTTCGGAATAATACTTAACAACTGTATCAATTACAGACTGTGGTTTTTGAGTTGTAGCGGCATTATCCAGATAAACCAGGTTTTTACCGTAAATTTTTCTCTTTAAAATCGGGAAGTCTTCTCTGACTTTATTTACATCGTATGGATTCATAAACGAGTAAAAATATTAAATTTTACTTAAATCTATATCAAAATGCACTTCTTTTTCAGGGCTACCACAATGAAGTACGCAAGTATCGCAAATGGAAAGCTCACCACGTAAGCGTTTTTTTACCATGTCGTCTATTCGCTCCCGCAATGGATCAATGGAAATATTGTTAATTACCTCTGTGGCAAAAGCATACATTAATAACATTCGGGCATTATCTTCGCTAATTCCGCGTGAGCGTAAATAAAACATGGCTTCTAAATCCAGCTGCCCTATGGTGGCTCCGTGACTGCATTTTACATCATCCGCATAAATTTCAAGAAATGGCAGAGTGTCAATAGTGGCAGTATCTTTCAATAAAATATTGTTATTATTCTGGAAAGCATTGGTGTTTTGAGCATCTTTTCTAACCATAATATGACCGTTGAAAATACCACTGGCCTCATCATCCAATATCCCTTTAAATAATTCACTACTCGTGCAATTTGCAACTTTGTGATCTATGTAAACACGGTTATCAATATGCTGCTTATCGTCCATTAAATAAAGCCCGTAAACATTTGCATTCGATCCTTGCCCATTAAGCGCTACATTAATATTATTACGAATGAGGCCACCATTTAATGAAATTGCATTTGTTGATACATTGGAATTTGCATCCTGATTAATGTAGGTTGAATTTATTAATGTCGATTTGTTATTCAAATTTTGAAGTTTGGTATGATCTAGATTCGAGTTCTCTCCAATAAAAAATTCAGTGACTGAATTATTTAAACTTGTTAGTTTATTTGTTGAATCATCGCATTGAACAAAAGTCAGGCTGCTATTGTTACCTAAAATAATTAAGTTGCGATTTTGCACCAAGAGGTTTTCATCATGATTGATGATACTAACCATTTGGATAGCCCGATCAACCTGAACACCATCCGGAACATAAATAAATACTCCATCGATAGCAAAGGCTGTATTTAACGAACTAAACGAATGCTCATTAATTTTATCGCTTTTGTTATAGTACTCATTAATCAGTTCCGGATATTCTTCCATCGCTTCTGCTAAACTTCCGATTATGGTACCATTTTCAAAAGTCTTAAGTCTTGCATAGCCGTTTACCATCCATCCATTTAACAAAGAAAGTATATCAGTATCGAAATTATGAACTTCACAAATAAAAAGTTTGCTCAAATCAATATCCTGATTTTGAGGATGTAAAAATTGCTGATACCCTTTGGATAATACCTTTTTTAAATCAGTTCCCCTCCACGATTCATCCTTACCAGAAGGAAAGCCCTTTTTGTCAAATTGCGCAATTGCTTCAGTTCTGAGAGCCGAAATATAATCTTTATCCTTTGAGAACACGCTGACTTTGCTTTCCTCAAAAAGATCAGTTAAATGCTTTTTTAATACGTTAGGTTTCGTATACTCCATCATTCTTCAAACAAGCTAATATTAGTAGTTTTCATTTTCTTGTTTAATCCAGTCATAGCCTTTTTCTTCTAACTCAATTGCCAGGTCTTTGCCTCCCGATTTCACAATCTGCCCATCATATAAAACATGAACAAAGTCGGGTTCGATATAATCTAGTAACCGTTGATAATGAGTAATGATTATAAATGCATTTTCAGAAGTTTTGAGCGTATTTACTCCATTAGCAACAATTCTTAAGGCGTCAATGTCTAAGCCAGAATCTGTTTCATCTAAAATTGACAAGGTGGGTTCCAGCATTGCCATTTGGAAAATTTCGTTTTTCTTTTTCTCTCCTCCGGAGAATCCTTCGTTTACCGATCGGTTGGTAAGCTTCGAATGAATTTCAACTATTTTTTTCTTTTCGTCCATCCTTTTCAAAAAATCAGTAGCAGGAATTGGATTCTTTCCCTGATATTCAAGATGTTCATTCATCGCGGTTCTCATGAAATTAGTCATACTTACACCGGGAATTTCCACAGGGTACTGGAAACTCAAAAAGATTCCTTCCTTGGCCCGATCCTCGGGTGGCATTTCCAAAATATCAATACCTTTATAAACAATTTCTCCCTTGGTAACGTCATATCCTTCTCGTCCGGTAATGGCAGCAGCAAGGGTACTTTTGCCCGTTCCATTAGGTCCCATAATTGCGTGTACTTCGCCCTTGTTTATACCAAGATTTAATCCTTTGATGATTTCTTTACCACCAATTTCTAAATGCAAATTTTTAATATTCAATAACATTCTTCTCTATTTTATTTATTAACCAACGCTTCCTTCGAGCATTATCTGAAGTAATTTTTGTGCCTCAACGGCAAATTCCATCGGAAGCTGACTTAACACCTCCTTGGCATATCCGTTTACAATTAAACCAATGGCATTCTCCGTGCTAATTCCTCGTTGATTACAGTAAAATAGCTGGTCATCTGATATTTTTGAGGTGGTTGCTTCATGTTCAATAACTGATGATTTATTATCTGCTTTTATGTATGGAAATGTATGTGCCCCACATTTATCGCCCAACAACAAGGAATCACATTGCGAAAAGTTTCTCGAATTTCCGGCACGCTTCGTAATTTTAACCAATCCGCGATAACTGTTGTTGCTAAATCCGGCAGAAATTCCTTTTGAAATGATCGTACTTTTTGTGTTTTTACCAATGTGAATCATCTTACTTCCTGTATCGGCTTGCTGATGATTATTTGTAACCGCAACTGAATAAAACTCACCTATCGAGTTGTTACCCAAAAGAATACAACTTGGATATTTCCAGGTAATTGCTGAACCTGTTTCAACCTGCGTCCATGCAATTTTTGAGTTCGTTCCTTTACACATTCCACGCTTGGTAACGAAATTATATATTCCTCCTACTCCGTCCTTATTTCCGGGATACCAATTCTGGACAGTAGAATATTTTACTTCAGCATTATTCATCGCCACTATTTCCACAATCGCTGCATGCAACTGATTTTCATCACGCATGGGTGCAGTACAGCCCTCCATATAGCTTACGTAAGAATCATCTTCGGCAATTATTAAGGTTCTTTCAAACTGTCCTGTATTTGCTGCGTTAATCCTAAAATATGTTGATAACTCAATTGGGCATCTTACTCCCTTTGGGATGTAACAGAATGATCCATCACTGAAAACAGATGAATTCAAGGCCGCAAAATAATTATCGGTATATGGAACTACTGATCCCATATGTTTCTTCACTAAATCAGGATGATTTGTAACGGCTTCGCTAAACGAGCAAAATATAATTCCGTGCTTTGATAAGGTATCCTGAAAAGTAGTTTTCACCGAAACGCTATCAATAACTGCATCAACGGCTACACCGGATAATCGCTTTTGTTCTTCAAGAGAAATACCTAGCTTTTTAAATGTTTCTAATAAATCAGGATCCACTTGATCAAGGCTTTCCAGTTCCTTTTTTTTCTTAGGCGCTGCATAATAAATAATATCCTGATAATCAATTGGTGGGTGACTGATATGCGCCCAGGTAGGTTCCTTCAATTTCTGCCAATGCCGGAATGCTTTAAGCCTGAATTCAAGCATAAATTCAGGCTCCTTTTTTTTCCCAGAAATAAACCGAATGGTATCTTCCGTTAATCCTTTCGGAGCAGTTTCAGTTTCGATATCGGTAACAAAACCATATTTATATTCTCCCTGAGTAACTTCATCAAGTATGTTATTTTTTTTACTCATATTCTCTTTCAACCAAGCTTATTTATATTAAGTTTAAATAAGAATAGGACTGCAAAGATACTTAAATTATGCGTTTAAGTAGAAATAAGTATGGATTAAATTTATAATTTTGTTGGCCGATTGAATTGTACTAATTTTAGTTAAAATATAGATTCATAAACAATTATTAAATCATGAGCATGATTGAAAACGAAAAGCAACGAACGGAGTTATCAGAATTTGGGGAATTTGGATTAATTGATCATCTCACTAAAAATATTAAGTTAAAACACAAAAGCAGTATTACAGGTGTTGGAGACGATGCTGCTGTTATAGGACCAGGGGACAAACAAATGCTTGTAACCACCGATTTATTAATTGAAGGTATTCATTTCGACATGACCTACATGCCCCTTAAACATCTGGGCTATAAGGCTGCTGTTGTTAACTTTTCGGATATTATCGCCATGAACGGGCTACCAACGCAAATGACGATTGGTATTTCTGCTTCCAACCGCTATTCTGTTGAGGCTCTTGAAGAAATCTATTCAGGAATTTATTTGGCCTGCGAAAAATATAATGTTGATGTAGTTGGCGGAGATACTACCTCAAGTGTGAGTAATTTATTTATTGCAATTACTGTTATCGGAGAAATTGATAAATCAGAAATTGTTTATAGAAATACTGCCAAAGAAAACGATTTGATATGCGTGAGTGGAGATTTAGGTGGAGCTTATATGGGCTTGCTGTTATTGGAGAGAGAAAAAGAAACTTATAAAGCAGATCCCAATATGCAGCCTGAATTATCCGGCTTCGATTATATTTTGGGTCGACAACTTAAACCTGAAGCCAGAATGGACATTATTAACCTCTTAAGGGATAACAAAATTGCACCTAGCTCAATGATCGACATTTCTGATGGATTGGCATCTGAGATTAAACACATTTGCAAAAATTCCAATCTTGGTTGTAGTATTTATGAAGATAAAATCCCTATTAATATTGTTACTGTGAGCATGGCTGAAGAGTTTAAAATTGATCCAACCATTGCTGCATTGAGTGGCGGAGAAGATTACGAATTGCTTTTTACTATTAGCCAGGCTGATTATGATAAGATTAAAGACCTAGAAGAAATTACAATAATTGGCCACATGACTAATAAGGCTTCCGGAGAAAATTTAATCAGCCGATCAGGCACATCTATACAACTTAAAGCTCAAGGGTGGGACGCAATGAATAAGTATGTTTAATTTTTATTTAGCCTTAAAGGATTGAAAAACAAAAACCCATATTTCGATCAACTTGCCAACATCATAAAAAGCTTACCCGGTAAACCCGGAGTTTATCAATATTATGATAAGGATGGAAGAATAATTTATGTGGGCAAAGCCAAACACCTCAAAAAAAGAGTTTCCTCTTATTTCAATAAAGATCAATTTCTTAGTGGAAAAGTTGCTGTACTGGTTAAGAAAATTGCAAGTATTGAATTTATCGTTGTTGACACCGAGTTTGATGCATTATTATTAGAAAACAACCTGATTAAGAAATATCAGCCTCGCTATAATGTGATGATGAAGGACGACAAAACTTTTCCTTGGATCTGCATTAAAAAAGAACGATTCCCTCGAATATTTTCTACTCGCCATACTATCAAAGACGGTTCCTTATACATTGGTCCATATGCTTCGGTAAGGATGATGAAAACAGTGCTAGATCTTGTTAAACAACTTTATCCGTTGAGGAATTGTAACTATAAATTATCAGAGGAGAATATTTCAAATAAAAAGTTTAAGGAGTGCTTAGAGTTTCATTTAGGAAATTGTCTTGCACCATGCATCGGCAAACAAAATGAAGAAGATTATAATCAAACCATTAATGAAATTACAGATATTATTAAAGGAAATATAAGCTCAGTTGCCGCTCAACTTCGGAAATTAATGAAGCAGTATGCCTATTCACAAGAATTTGAAAATGCGCAGGTGGTGAAGGAGAAATTGGAATTACTGGATCGCTATAAAAGTAAGTCAACCATTGTTAATCCTAAACTAAACAACATCGATGTTTTCTCTATTGTTTCAGATGAAAATAATGCCTTTGTTAATTTTTTAAAAGTGGTGAATGGAGCCATCGTTCAAGCTCATTCGGTTGAGTTAAAAAAGAAGCTTGATGAAACAGAAGAAGAACTTTTGGCTTTTGCTATAACGGATCTTCACCAACGATTTCATAGCAACACGAAAGAAATTATTATCCCGCGAAAGATTTCATTGGAAATTCCCAATGTGACCTTTACCATTCCACAACGAGGTGATAAAAAACACTTATTGAACCTCTCTGAGCGAAATGCGAAATATTACAAACTGGATAAACAAAAGCAAAAAACATTGGTTGATCCTGAAAGGCATAGTAAGCGTATTTTGAATCAAATGATGAAAGATTTACGATTGAAAGAATTGCCTGTTCAAATTGAATGTTTTGACAATTCGAATATGCAAGGGGACTATGCTGTTGCAGCAATGGTTTCATTTAAAAATGCCAGACCCAACAAAAAAGAATATCGTCATTACCATATAAAAACGGTAAGCGGCTCCGATGATTTTGCCTCAATGGAAGAAATCATTTACAGGAGGTATAAAAGATTACTGAATGAAAAGAAAGAACTTCCTCAATTAATTGTGGTTGACGGTGGAAAAGGACAACTTAGTGCAGCATTGAAAGCTTTAAACCTCTTAAAATTAAGAGGCAAAATTGCGATAATCGGTATTGCCAAAAGACTTGAAGAAATATATTTCCCTGGGGATTCAATTCCTTTATACATTGACAAAAAATCCGAGACTTTAAAAACGATACAACACTTACGTGATGAAGCACATCGTTTTGGGATCGCACATCATCGTAAAAAGATGGAAAAAGGAACCATAAAATCTGTTCTCACAGAAATTGAGGGTATTGGATATTCTACAGCCCAAAAATTACTTTGGAGGTTTAAATCTGTAAAAAATATTCAGCGTGCTAAATTGGAAGATATTGAAGAAATTATCGGGCATACCAAAGCCATTATTATTAGTACCTACTTCAAAAATGAAGCATAAAAAAATCCCCTCGCTTATAGCAAGAGGATTAGTATATTTTCAAATTAGAGTTATTTTATTGCAGTGTAAATCTAACCGGTAAGTTAAACTGAACTCGAACCGGTTTATTTCTTTGTCGGCCCGGAATCCATTTGGGCATTCCTCTTATAACACGAACTGCTTCTTCGTCACAACCACCGCCGATACCTCTTGTTACCTTAACATCTGTAACCGATCCATCTCTCTCAACAACAAAAGTAACAAAAACCGTTCCCTGAATCCCACTCTCACGAGCCATTGTCGGATAGTTTATATTTCCCATTAAATATCTAATACGTGCTTTCTCGCCTCCAGGAAATGCTGCATCCTGTTCAACAATTGCAAAAATATGCTCCTCATCAATCTCTTCTTCTTCCATTTCAATTGGAATATACTCCTCAACTTCTGTTTCCTCATCAGCTTCAGCATCAATGTCTATATCATCTTCAATTATTTCATCATCTTCAACAATTTCAACATCTGTTACCTGCTTTGGGGGTGGAGGTGGAGGTGGTTTGACTTTTTGCTCGGTGAGTGGTATAATTTCTTCAACTATATCAACAACTTCTCGTTGACCCAAGTCTAATTCTCTTTTGTCATAGCTTTTCCATTCAAAAGCAAAGAATACTATTGTTAGTGCTATAATTAATCCAAATTGTATAAATAATACTTTTTTTGTTTCAAGATCTGCTTTGGGGCTTTTTTTTGCATCCATAATGTTAGTTGTTATACTTAAACTACAATGGTTAAAATATTTTGCTAAAATATTAAAATTATTTACTTGTCTGTAAAAATCTTCAATTTCTTTTACTTATAACTAAAAAGATTGTTAAACCCAGTGTACACCCTATAACGTTCGCGATAAAATCATAGAGATTTCCACTCCTATTTACAACTAAAAAAGTTTGTGCTATTTCTGATAAACCGCCAAAAATAATGCCAACAATCAATATTATAAATTTATTTAACAAATTAAGATTGCCCTTTTGATGCTTTATATATCCATTTGCCAGAAGAAATGTAAAAATACTATATAGGATCAGGTGAACAATTTTGTCCAGACTCATCCATTCCCATAAATTTCTCACTTTTGGCAGTATATTTCCAGAGATTCCTGACAGTACAAGAATTAAAACAGACCATAGAATAACTGGCCAAAAGTTTCTTAAATATGTTTTGAGTGGAAGATTCAGCTTACTATTTTTAATTAGCTAAAATATTTTCTTTTATGCTTCTAGCAATTCTTTGTATTGATCTGCAGATAGCAACTCATCTAACTCTTCGCTATTTGCGATTTTAATTTTAACGATCCATCCGTCACTATAAGGATCTTTATTTATGGTTTCCGGAGTTGATTCCAATTCTTCATTAAAGGCAATTACCTCACCACCAAGGGGCATAAATAAATCAGAAACAGTTTTAACCGCTTCAATGGTTCCAAACGCTTCTTCTTTGTCGAGTGTTTCTCCTTCCGTTTCCACCTCGATAAATACAACATCTCCTAATTCTTTTTGAGCAAACTCGGTAATGCCGATAGTAGCTTCGCTACCATTGATTAATACCCATTCGTGATCTTTGGTATACTTTAGATTTTCAGGTATATTCATTGATAATTATTTAAAGTTAATGATGGGTCAAAAATACAATTTTTTAACAAATGATATATCGGAATTTAGTTTTTAATCTTTCTAAATTATGCCTGCTTTTGAATTCATTAATTTAATGTAAATCGTAAACTTATACCCCCATTGGTGGTAGAGTTAGGATATTGAGAACTCACGAAAGGATTATTGATGACCTTGTCGAAAAAGAATCGAATACTGAATTTCTGATTAACTAAATAATCGGCAGCTGTATTAATAGAAATCACCTTCTGACCGGCAGAAATTTGATTAATGTCCTCATCAACTCTTCTTAATGTGGTTTTATTACTTCTAATTAAAAAGTCGGCTTTTATATTCAAATCACTTTTCATTCTTTTTGAAGATTGTCCTCCAGCAGACTTCACTAATAATGAAATATCTTTAATACGATATCCACAACCAATTACCAATTCATCACTTTTTACCTCAACCAACTGATTATTTGCAAAGCTGAAAGATAGATTTCGAGATTTTTTAATAGCAATTCTTGCTGTTAAACTATTTTGCATAATCACATCGACACTAATTAAGGGGGAAAATTGCTCCGTTATAGACACCTGAGATATATCATACTCTGGGATATAATTTTCTCCGTCAACATATAAAACAGCAGGGTAACCACCATTCATTTCCCGTTCGACATTTGAAGAAAAGTTACCAACGTTGTAAGAAGCACGGTATGCATGCATGATCGTTATACTTCTAAATATCTTCTGCAATTCCGGAATTCGGATCAATCCTGTATAGGTAATTCTCCAGTTCGGTATCGGAATGTTGGGGAACCCATTGAGCGGAATATCCTTGGCATCTTTACCTGTGTAAGCAGCCAATAAGGAATATAAAAGTACATCTTGAGAGGTAGGCCCATAACCAACGGGATACCTTATAACATGGCCATTTACAGTATCAGCGGCAAATGTTTGTCCTGAATAATTTGGATTTTCTGATGCCAGACGATATGCGATGATTTGCCTGTTATCTTTCAATTTTTCAAAATTACCAGAAATATTGCCAGAAGATTCCCTTCTAAATGCTGAGGCCCATGCCATGATTGACATACTAAAACTACCGTTATCAAGTGGTGAATAAGAATGGAAGTTCCCATCCGAATCTGCCCTGAAATACTCACTATGGTTTATCGAATAAGCACGATCAGCATTCAGCTCTATTTTAAGTTCAGGTATGGGTTCAATGGTTGCCCTAAATGTGAAGCTGGTTGTTCTCTTTGTTGCATAAGGTTGATTTAACAATGTATCTGGCGAAAGCCACCCATACCGAACTGCATCATTTCTGATATCTCGCTGGTCGCCAAAAACAAACCCAATACCCGGAGCCAGACTCATTGGATAATCATTATCAAATTGAGGATATTGATTATATATATTTTCACTCGGCTGATATTTCCAACTGTTTCCGAAAGAAGTCGGCTCTGGATAAAAGCCCGGAATAAACGTCCCACTGGTTTCTGTATAATTAAACGATGCACGCTTAACGCCCGTTAATATTTTCAACGCATTATCTGCAACCAATTTAAAATAATTTGTCTTTGGTTTGCTTGATCCATCTTCCTCATCCGAACTCATTACTTCTTGTTGAAGATTTTTCCCAGCGGCATTGGGGTTTTTTGTTGGCCGCCTTCTTGTTGGTTGGTTTAGAGCCTTTAAGTATGGAATTTTATCGTATAACTTGGTCAAATTCAAATCGCCGGTTAATTGAATCTGTGCAGAATTTTCAATTTGATTTCCAAACTGATTCTGAATAGATCGTGGTGAAGCACCCCAGTTAAAAGTTCCCTGATACCTGAGTTGAGAGCTAATCCAGTTTAACAAGGGTATTTTCTGAATGGGAAGAGTATAATTAACATTAAGAAGTTGATTATATCGATTAATGGTACCCAGATGTCTAATTTCATTTAATATTTCTTTTCGGTAGGCAGTATACTCCTCATCTCCTTTTTCAGGATTTCCCTGAGGTTCGTCGATGTAAGCAGTGGCGTTAGCCCTAAAATCGAGTTTTAAAGATTGTGATAAATCAAATTTTAAATTATAATTCCTGTTCCAATCCCATTTCTTTATATAAAAGGTTTCAAGTAGAATATCTCCCCTACTCTTATTCCTAAGTGCTTTTTTATTGTATTCTCTAAACATATCAGATCTGAAAGAAATAAGTTTTGGCAGATAATAAAAGTTGAAATCCTGTATTATTCTTAAATACTTGGATTTTGAGAGAAATTTTGATTTTGCAAATGGCCTAACAAGTTTAGGGCTATTTGTAAAATTATATCCAAACCCTCCTTTATATACTCTTTTTATATCATAACTCACATCGATATTTCTGCTAAAAGTTTCAGAATAGGCGTATGAGAGATTCAGGTTTTCAATGTCATAAATTTGGGATTTCGAATTACTCGTTTTATTTTTTCTTACATTCATAAAATTAATATTCTTTCGCTGAACATAATCAACTACAATTCGCTTTAAAGAATCCTGTTCATTTTTGCTTTCAAAAGATTCAAGCTCACTCGTTAATTTAATATCCGGATCAAGCGGATTAAATTCAGGAGTGTTTTTTGTGTCCATATAATCAAAATGAAACGGAATCCTGATTCCCGACTTTTCAGGGAAGAATTTTCCCAATTCCAGATCTGTGCTGAAATCGAAAGCAGTGATGGCTTCTTTGTAAGTATCATTAACCCGTTGTTCAAGGCTTCCAAAACCCGGCGTATTATGACTGCCCATAAACGTTACCCTGCCTAAATCTGCCAAGTTCGCTGAAATGCGTGCAGTAGCAGCCCATCCCCCTTTGCTGCTAAAATCTGTAAGGCGTAGCTCATTTACCCATATTTCCGCACTTTTCTCCAATCCATCATCTCCGGAAGCAGTATTTATGCGTTTCGGGTTTCGGATGCCGATTAAGATTGCTTTTATATCACTAATGCTCGGTACCCCTAAAACCGTAACTTTTGCCTCTCCTATATTTACAATATACGGTACAGAATTATTAAATTCGACATCTGAATTTCTCAATGCAATATTTCGTTGATGTTTGATATTCACCAGTTCTTCCAAATTTATATTAAAGCTGTTTTCCTCAGGCCAAATAGCATCGGGGTCGGCTGCTGTGGTTCCCCACGGAGTGAATGTTAATGGGATTTCGTATTCATAATAATTTTCGGTAAGATCCGAACCCAAACGAATAAAAACACTTAGTTCACCATAGCGTACTTCCTCTTCCTCAGTCATTTTTTCAGCGTGAACAAACATGTTTAGGTTTTTGTATTGTCTGAAATCGAAACTGGTGGTTTTATATACACCCCTCGAATCACCATCTTCCAGATTATCCACTTTCAAAACCATCGCTTGTTCATTTCTTCTAATCACATCGGTGGTGGCAATCTTAATTTCACGCTCAATTCCTGGAGGAATTACATAAGGGACTGGATATCTTTTTCCATTCTCCTCAATATTAACTGCCGAAACATCAAAGGTAGTTTCGCTTTGAGCATCCAATGGCTCAGAAACAGCATTTGGGAGTAATGATTGGCGATATCTTCTCCATTCACCTCTAACCAATTCCAATGTAGCGAATCTTAAAACGATCGGTCGTTGAAAGCCACTCATGATTATACGCATAAATCGAATTGACTTAAAATCCTGAATATTCCCTATAACTTTGTCAGGTTGATTTACTGGGATTTTAAACTGATACCATTTGATACTTTTGGTATTTCCATTTGGTAATTGATGAGAAGTTGACTCATAAATATCAGTGATGTAATTTTCGCCAATAATCATTTTTGTCCTGTCTAAATCAACTTCATATTGGAAATATCGCTCTGCTTCGCTCAGGGTATTATCGTAATTAATATCTTCTATATTCGGCCTAGCGGTAGCTGCCGTCGGATAAGACTCTGGATTTTGATCACTTGAAGGCGAAACCGAATTGCCCTCCGGATTATTAAAATTTTTATAGCGCTCCAAAATACTCGAGTACTTATTGTCATTGTCGTAAGTAGTGCCCCTGAAGTAATGATAATTATCAGATGAAGGGTCTATCAACGCATTATTGAATGCCAGAGAGTTTGAACCGAATAAATCTTCAATACTGTTCAGATATCCATGTAGGTCGGTAGTTTGATTAAAGAAACTTCTTTCGTCTTCGTCACTTAATCCATCATAACCTACATCCTGATATTTGCGTGCTCCAGCCTGATTATCGAAAGATTCGACTAGCGATTGGAGCGTTGGGACGCGTCCCCAAATGGTTGTATCAACATTTGTGATTACATCACTTGCAGGCAAGCCATGTTCGAAACTTTTTCTGGAGTCTCTTAAAATATCCTCAGAAATCTCTCCCAAATTAAAATATAATTTTCCTTTATTATCGCCATCTTCGGTAAATGGATCCATCATCCAGAATTCGATATATTCAACATTCGTAGTTTCAAAATCTGTTGACTCGATTTTGCGCATTATACCTGCCCATCGTGATTCAGGATCATTTAATTTGCCTTCATTATTTATTCCACTTGTAAAACTACCGGAAGGTGAAACATCATAATTATAAGGCCCTTTTTCAGAAGGATAGAATGCCATATCTAAAGTTGGGATATTAGTGGGTTTCCCTTGGGGAAGATCCTTATTTGGAAAGACTTCTGTTTCTAATACTTGTCGAACAGGATTTCTTGAAAGCTCATTATTATCAACATTCGCAGGTTTTGAATTATTTTTTCGGTCGTAAAACAAAGGATCGATAATGTACCATGCCATCTTAGCTCTGTTTTTACCATAATTTAATCCTTCGTTAGGTGCTGCTTCTGGAAATAAGTCATATTGTCCTTGGGGAGTACTTGACAATAACCAAGCTCCAAGATTTTTCAACTCTATAGTTGATGTACTTCCTTCAAAATCGTCAATGTATGAAGTACCGATTTTCCCAATTGCTCTTGAATGGCCTGGCATGAACTGCGCAAATTCTCCACCAATATTAATTACAGATTCTGTCTTGGTACTTATAAATGGTAGTTTATCTACCAGTTTAGTAAGCAATCTTGATTTCTCCTCAACGTTAAAATTGAAACCCCAAATGGTGTTTGAAATTGGATCATTGCCATAATTTGTTTTTTCGGTTAAGGGGCGTTCATTCAAATTAATGATGGTTGCACCAATATTTGTGTTATCTCTCAAAGCATAATTAATGTGCGTACCCATCATTCGCTTTGTTTGCAAATTGAACATCGAATTGCTCTCGAGAGAGATTTTAACTGGTGTGCCTGAATTTAAAATTCCCTCATTAATTATTCGAACCCTACCCAAGGTATAGTCAACGGTATAATCCACATTCTCCGTTAAAGGAATTCCACCAGCAGTTACCACAACAGATCCCTGAGGAACATTAATTGCATTCAGCGAAATTTCGTTACTGGAAGATGATTTATAAAATCCTTCGAGTATAAATTTATTCTTCTCCGGGTATTGCTCAGCCCCTGTTTTTGTTAAAGTATACAGAGAATCGTAAGAGTATTTGTTGGCTAGATCCAGATCGTCAAATAATTTTCTTAAATCCTTTCCAAAAGGTTCCAGTACCGGGAAAAATATCCGTCCGTTTGATGATTGAATCGTACCACCATTTGTCTCTGCATTATCTATAAAATCGAAAATCCCATCTGGGGGTGGATTTAATTGAGGATTTAAATTATCCATATTCATTAAGCGAATCAACGAGACTCCTTTTATATTTTCGTTGCCTTCCGTTAAATATGCAGTTGGTATTCCATTCTTATTTCCTGAATAAAGAACGTTGAATATAAAATCCTCAGGATTTATTTGGTATGCCCTAAGTGAATAAACATTCTTCATCATTAAATTCCACATTTTATTCCGGGTATTTACAGAAGTACTTTTCAGCATTTTAACAATTAATACTTCCGGGGCATTTATACCCTGGTCTGAAAATTCTCCAACCTGATATACTTTATTCTCTCCAATAACCGTATACTGGTATGCAACAGCAAGTGTTTGATCTGGATTTATTGTATTGTTTAAAGAAATGAAACCAAGCTTGCTATTGAAGGTGTATTCTGAAGAATTTAGTTTACGTGCGCTTTCAATTTTCTCAAAATCTTCTCCCGAAGTAAAATAGTCTGACTGTCCAATATTCAGAGGGTCGGATTTTAAATAATTTGTTACCGTATTGATATCCCTAATCTGTGTTGTCTCAATTCTTGTTAGCAAATCATTTGAAAGATTAGAAGGTAAATGCCCACCGGGTTCTGGGTTTATGAATTTGTTATTCGCATCGTATTCACCCAAATCTGATAATGCTATAATATTTCTGTTATTAGTGACAGCCGGTCCAATATTTGTTACCCAAACTTCCATACGGGTTATATTAACATTGGAGGCTATAATGGGCAAGTTTTTCAATGCTTCATTATATCGATTGCTAGGTTTCCCATCACTTCCTGTCAGTTCCTCACGAAAGTATTGACCCAGAAAGAAGTGTCTGTTTTCTTCATAATCAAGTGCTGTTAAGCTAAACTCATTTGTTTGTGCGCCACCTTGAACGCTTATTGAAGAAGTCTGGCTTTTTTGTTGTGAGAACACACTGGTAATGGTTGCTCTGCCAAATTGCAATCTGGTTTTAATTCCAAACAAACTTTGACTACCCGTAATTAAAGTTGTTGGTAATGGTAAAGTAATATCTCCTGCTTCTATCAATTTTATAATTTCATCTTCTTTGCCCTCATATTTTAAGTCCAGTTTATTTTCGAAATCAAAGGTTGATTCTGTGTTATAATTTGTTTTGAATTTTATTTTATCCCCAATATTTGCCAGTACACTCATTTGAATTTTTTCCTTGAAATCGAAATTGGTAGTCCGCCTGCTACGTACGTCCAGCGTTTCATCTTTGCGATTATTTGCCAACACACCAAAGGTTAACTCAGCAGATCCTTGAGGGCGAACATCAACCGTACTGCCACCAAAAATTAAATCAAAGACCTCACCTCCAAGGTGAATGGCCGGGATTATTCCTCCACGCCTATCTGAACTCGAAGTGAGCATTTTTTCCTTCCAATAATCCGCCACAGATTTTTTTAGTGCATAATGCTGATATTCATTGAAGTTTTTATAGGATGGATTCCGGTAATTCAAATTTCCCATCTGACTGAGAAAAATATATTGTTTTGTTTCAGGATTATATATAATCCGTGATTTTATATTCGACGGATTGTTTAGAAATAATGGATTGAAGAATCTAGTGTTAAAAGGCTCTACAAACTCGCTTTTATAAGGAAATGGCAAAATAACAGCTGTATCATTTGAACTATGATTAATGGTATCTTGCTCCTGAATCCAAATTTCGCCGGCATTAGCTGTAGCGTTAATAATAGAGACAAAACAGATTAGGAGGCAAATCCATCCAAACGAGAATATATATTTATTTGCTGATTTCAAAGAATTATTCCGGTTTTAAAAACAAAATGAAAAATAGTTTCCTTTATCATGTCGCATCATGCTGATAATTCTGAGGAACATTTGTCTTTCAAATGTTAATTAAGCTAGGTTATGTTTTAGAAAAACATAGAACAGCTAAGTCTATTATAATTGTTTGATATTAAGATGCCTAGAACATTCAGTAAGCTAATTGTTTTTCATAGGATGCCTATAAATTCAAATCTCTGTTATAAAAACAATGAAATCTACAACATTATAAAACAGAACCTTAAGCTATAAGGATTTCAGTACATTCTTAATTAATTCTTCGACACTAATATCATCTTTTTCCAAATTAAGAATCTTATCGATAGCTTTTGAAGCCTGGTTTTTATTAAACCCTAGCACTACCAATCCTGATAACGCTTCTTCTTTTTTAGTATTGTGTTCAAATGCAACATTTTCAGATGAAATCTCTATCCTTTCAAGTTTATCTTTTAAGTCAATGATTATCCGTTGGGCGGTTTTACCCCCAATACCCTTCACTGCCTGCAAAGCTGCAGTATTTCCCCCTACAATTGTTGAATAAACTTCATCAGGGTTCATTGAAGAAAGTATTAAACGAGCTGTATTTGCTCCAACACCTGACACAGATATTAGGTTTACAAATAGTTTTCGTTCATTTTTAGAGTAAAAGCCATATAAAAGTTGCACATCTTCCCTCACAACAAAGTGGGTATATAATTTACAATTTTCCTCTTTGCCGACTTGGGCGTACGTGTATAGAGAAATATGGACTTGGTATCCAATGCCATTAACATCAATGATGACATAAGTTGGTTTTTTTTCAATGAGTTTGCCTTTAACGTATGAGTACATATTATAGCGAATTGTTAGGAATAATTTATCGTATGTGGGTTCAGGGTAAAAATACGAATTTAATTGAAACTCTATTCCAATTTGCAAATTTTCAGATATCAAGTCACTTACCCAAAGTTGATTATTATGTACCGCTTCTAACTCATTAATTTTTAATGAATATTTATAGTTTTAAACGTGTCCAGATTGTCAGATATTCTTAAATTCGTATATCGTTTGTTAGTTTATTCACAATAAAATTTTAAGGAATGGATAACTTGTTTAGAAAAGATGCCTTAATTTATCATTCGGAAGGAAGACCTGGGAAAGTTGAAGTGATTCCAACCAAGCCATATTCGACCCAAAGAGATTTGTCGTTGGCATACAGTCCGGGGGTTGCAGACCCATGTTTGGCCATTGCGAAAAACCCTGAAGATGTCTACAAATACACCGCCAAAGGAAATCTCGTAGCTGTAATTTCAAATGGTACTGCAGTATTAGGATTAGGAGATATTGGCGCCGAAGCCAGTAAACCTGTTATGGAAGGTAAGGGTCTTTTATTCAAAATATTTGCTGATATCGACGTTTTCGATATTGAAGTTGACGTAAAAGACATTGATAAATTCGTTGAAACGGTTGTAAGTATCGCCCCAACTTTTGGCGGAATAAATCTGGAAGATATTAAAGCGCCTGAATGTTTTGAGATTGAAGAAAGAATTAAAGCTGCGATAGATATTCCGGTAATGCATGACGACCAACACGGCACCGCTATCATCACTTCTGCAGGTTTATTAAACGCTCTCAAAATAACCAAGAAAAAAATTGATAACGTAAAAATTGTTGTTAATGGTGCGGGTGCTTCAGCAATTTCATGTACTAAATTGTACATTGCTCTTGGAGTGAAGCCAGGTAATATTGTGATGTTAGATTCTAAAGGAGTATTACACAAATCTCGAAAGGATTTAAATTCATCCAAAAAGCAATTTGCAACGGAAAAGGATGTACACACATTGGGTGAAGCAGTAAAAGGTTGTGATGTTTTTCTGGGGCTTTCTGTAGCGGGAGTCTTAAAAAAAGAGATGCTCTTATCAATGGCTAAAAACCCCATCGTATTTGCCTTGGCAAATCCAATTCCCGAGATAATGTATGATGAGGCGATGGAAACCCGAGATGACATTATTATGGGTACAGGTCGTTCTGACTTTCCAAATCAAATTAATAATGTGTTGGGATTTCCATTCATTTTTAGAGGAGCAATGGATGTAAGAGCTACAACAATAAATGAAGAAATGAAAATGGCTGCATCAATTGCCCTATCAGAACTGGCAAAAGAAACGGTTCCGGAGGAAGTGAATATAGCCTATCATTCAACCAATCTAAAATTTGGAAAAGACTACATCATCCCAAAACCAACCGATCCAAGGCTAATTGAGCATGTTGCTCCAGCTGTAGCCAAGGCTGCTATGGAAACGGGCGTAGCGCAAAAACCCATAACAGATTGGAGTGCATATAAGGATGAATTAAGAAAAAGATTGGGAATTAGTAATCCACTAATCCGTCAGATTAAAGCCCGAGCTAAGCGAGATCCTAAACGTGTAGTATTTGCCGAAGCTGAAAACTATAAAATATTGAAAGCTGCCGAGATCATTCTGAATGAAGAAATTGCCAAACCGGTATTATTGGGAAACGTTGAAGTAATTCAGGGCTTGATTTCTGTAAATGACTTAGAGCTACCCGGTATTGAAATAATCGATCCAAAATCAGATATGGAAAAAACTCGCCGTCATGAGTTTGCTGATCTGTTATACAAAAAACGACAACGAAAAGGGATAACACTAACCGCGGCAAAAGATTTGATGCAACATCGAAATTATTTTAGTCCAATGTTGGTCGAAACAGGATATGCAGATGCGATGATCTCCGGATTGACACGAAATTATCCAGACACATTGCGTCCGGCATTGGAAGTTATTGGTAAGAAAAAGGGAGCAAAACTCGTTTCAGGAATGTATATCATCAACACCAAAGAAGGACCTATTTTCTTTTCTGACTGTACTGTTAATAAAAATCCCAATGTTGACGATTTGGCAGAAATTGCACTTCAAACAATCTTTGCAGTCGATCAGTTTAAAATTACACCCAGAGTGGCTTTCTTGTCTTATTCAAATTTCGGTTCAAACGATGGAGCAATTCCAACAAAACAACGTCAGGCAGTTGCAAGGCTACATCAAGATTATCCTGATTTAATAGTGGATGGCGAGATGCAGGCAAATGTAGCTTTGAATAAAGAGATGATTCAAGAAAACTTTCCTTTCTCTAAATTAGCTGATGGTCCCGCAAATACATTGATTTTTCCATCCCTCACCGCTGCCAATGTAGCTTATAAGTTAATGCAGGAAATGGGAAATTACGAAGTGATTGGCCCGGTTATCAATGGGATGGCTAAATCTGTGCATGTTTTAAATATGGGTAGTAGTGTAACCGATATTGTAAACATGGTTATGATTTCGGTACTCGATGCTCAATGTGTTGAAGATAGAGTGAACGGAAGTAAATAATACATATTGAATAAAGAAAGACCGCTTTTGTAGTGGTCACTTTTTGTTAGTATGTCCCCGTAGAATCTAATTATAAATAACTTCTGTTATTTGCTTAACAAACAAATATTCATATCTTTGTCCCTCAAAATCAAGCCAAAATAAATTAATTAACCACATAAAAACTAAATAAAGACATAATGAATAAAATTACTGTTGTTGGTGCCGGAAATGTTGGTGCTACATGTGCAAATGTAATTGCTCATAAAGATCTTACGCGTGAAGTTGTCCTTGTTGATATTAAAGAAGGTGTTGCAGAAGGAAAAGCCCTGGATATATGGCAAACCTCCTCCATCAATAATTTTAATACACGTGTTACCGGAGTTACAAATAACTATTTAGCAACCAAGGGATCAGGCATTGTCGTAATTACTTCCGGGCTGCCTCGTAAACCGGGGATGTCTCGCGATGACCTGATTAAAACCAACGCCGGAATTGTTAAAGAAGTTACAGAAAAAGTGATTAAATATTCGCCTGATGCTATTATCATCGTTGTTTCTAATCCATTAGATGTGATGACTTATGCCGCTTATCAAATTGCAAATAGGCATTCAAGTAAAGTATTTGGGATGGCAGGAATACTTGATACAGCTCGCTATCGTGCATTTATTGCTGAAGCAATAAATGTTCCTCCGAAAGACATTCTTTCTCTTTCCCTAGGTGGACATGGTGACACGATGGTACCATTACCAAGATATACCACTGTTAACGGAATTCCAATAACAGAATTATTAGGAGAGGACGAGATTAATAAAATTGTTGAACGAACTCGTTTCGGTGGTGGAGAATTAGTTAACCTGATGGGGACTTCTGCATGGTATGCTCCCGGTGCTGCCGCAGCTCAAATGGTTGAAGCCATTGTAGGCGACCAAAAACGTATCTTCCCTTGTTGTGCATGGTTACAAGGAGAATATGGTTTAAAAGATATTTATATGGGTGTTCCGGTAAAACTTGGCAAAAATGGTATAGAAGAAATCTTTGAACTTCAATTAAATAAGGACGAAAACAAAGAACTCCAGGAATCAGCCAAGTCTGTAAAAAAAGTAATGAAAGTCCTAGACGATATGAAATTGCTCTAATACTAAAATGCGAAAATTAGATCCTGAGATTATTAGGGGTTTGGTGTAAAACCCTCATATTGATTTTTAACCTTATCTAAAACAACATAAATTTCTTCCGCATCTTCTAGGCTTACAAGTTGAGTTTTGAAATGTTTAAAGTTGGGTAATCCTTTAAAATAATCTCCATAATGTCTTCTCATTTCGAAAATACCTCGGCGCCCATTCTTCCATTCAATTGATTTGCGCAAATGGATTATACAGGTTTTTACGCGAGCAGAAATATCAGGTTTAGGAAGTAATTCACCAGTGTCTAAGTAATGTTTAATTTCATTAAATATCCATGGATTACCATAACTTGCTCGGCCAATCATTAATCCGTCAACCCCAAACTTATCCTTAAATTTTTTAGCACTTTCCGGACCGTTCACATCTCCATTTCCAAACACCGGAATTGAGATTCGGGGATTGTTTTTTACATCGGCAATAAGATTCCATTCGGCTGCATCACTTGTTTTCATAGTACGGGTTCGACCATGAATGGTGATCGCTGTTATTCCTACATCTTGTAATCTCTCCGCTATTTCTATAATATCACGATGTTCATTGTCATAGCCTAATCGTGTTTTAACCGTTACCGGCAAACTTGTTGCGTTAACCACAGCCTCAGTCATTTTAACCATTTTAGGGATATCGTTCAAAATACCTGAACCGGCACCTTTTGAAACAACTTTACGAACCGGGCATCCATAATTAATGTCCAAAATATCTGGCTTTGATTGCTCAGCATATTTTGCCGCTTGAATCATCGAATCAATATTATGACCGAAAATTTGAATTCCAATGGGACGTTCAAATTCTAAGAAATCAAGTTTCTTAACGCTTTTCTCTGCATCACGAATGAGCCCTTCCGAAGAAATAAATTCGGTATACATGATATCTGCTCCATTCTTTTTACATAAATATCTGAACGGTGGATCACTTACATCTTCCATCGGAGCTAACAGTATGGGAAACTCCCCAACCTCAATATTTCCTATCTTAATCATGCTTGGTTATTTGAATTGCAAAATTATTAATTTTACGCTTTAAATTAAATAAATATAATGTTTGAAAGAGAACCGTTGCTGGCGAAGTATTCATATCCCTTAAAATTAATTGCATTAATTATTATTGCTGTACTCTCATTGTTATTTACTACCATATTTGGAGTTGTATTTGCAATTCCCTTCTTTGGATTTGATGTACTGGAAAGTTTTGGGAATACTGATATGACAAATCCGGATAACATCGGCTTTTTAAAATACTCTCAGATTGTGAGTCAAATTGGGCTTTTTATCATACCTCCAATCCTATTTGCATATTGGGCTTCAAGAAAAACGCTTACTTATTTAAAATTAAATATTAAGCCACAGTTAAGATTTCTGCTGATTTCAACTATTATTATTTTTATAGCCTTACCATTTCTTGGATGGATTGGGGAAATTAATCAGTCCATGGAATTACCAAGTTTCTTATCTGGGTTTGAGGACTGGATGAAGAAATCTGAGGAGGAGGCAGCTAAATTAATAATGGCCTTTTTAAATGTAAAAGCAGTAAATGCTATGTTATTTAATGTTTTTATGATAGCAATTATTCCGGGAATAGGCGAGGAATTGCTTTTCAGAGGAGTTGTATTAAAGTTATTTAAAGGTTGGATCAGGAATTATCATATAGCTATAATAATTTCCGCAGTACTATTTAGTGCATTGCATTTACAATTTTATGGCTTTCTGCCCCGATTATTATTAGGCCTTTTACTCGGCTATATGTATGTATGGTCGGGCTCTCTTTGGGTACCAATTTTTATTCATTTTATGAATAATGCGTTTGCTATTATTTATGTTTATGCAAGCGGTTCAACTGATATTTTGAGTTCAGATGTGGAGGCGATTGGGACTTCTGAAAATACATTTATAATAGGAGGAAGTTTTATTTTCCTGTGCTTTTTAATGTTAATAATGCTTAAGTGGTATCGAGATACTCTCCCGAATAGTAAATAAAAAGAGGAAATATCATTCAATATCTCCTCTTGATCTTATTTTAACTAAATAATTGCTTTATCTTCTTCTGGCTATTTCCTTTCTTGTTGAGTAATTTATTTTAAGTGCGCCGGCTTTCCTCAGTTCTTGTTTAATATCTGAGACAAATCCCATTTTGGTTTCATAATAAATTTTTAAGGAAGTAGTGATAAATTTTCGATCATACTCATCTCTGGCTTCTCTTTCCTTAGCAACAAATTCTTGAATTTCAGAAAGTGAAGCGAAGCGGTCATTTAATTGAATCCTCGATTCAGTACCATAAATCTTAGTATTCATTGGTGGACCGACGTGAATAAAACTAACCAACGATTTCTTCTCCAACTTCACAACTTCAGTAGCCGAAGGTAGGGTTTTCTTAACCATTACCGTAGTTTCTTTCATGGTTGTAGTTACCATAAAGAAAAAGAGAAGCATGAAAATAATATCAGGCATAGATGAGGTACTAATTGCCGGAACTTCTTTTGAGCCTTGTTTCTTAAATCTTGACATATTTAATTTCCTCCTATATCTCTTGGTTCAGCTTCCGAAATACGCAATGGAATTGCTTTATTAATAGCTCCAATTATGTTTTCATCAATTAAATCTTCGTATCTCCTGCCATATTTTAACATTGCCAGATCATTTCTAAGATCCTTGAACGCAGCTGTTAATTCATTTTGAACTTTTATGTACATATCGTATGATGTACCTCGCACACTTTGTAAAGAAATAACACCTCTACTAAATGGTATTTCACCCAAGTAATCGAAAGTTTTTAATTCAACTACCGGATAATCAGGGTTGTCAGGATGAATGGACATAAAATCTCTAACCTCTGCTCTAAGATTATTAATATCAGAGTGCTTATCATTAACTAACAAAAGATCTTGACTACTCACCAGAATTTTCATGATATTCCGCTCATTGATTTTTGGTATCTCAGCATCAGGTGGAAGTGGTGGCGACAGCTGACGAATGATTCCAGTATCAACATCCATAGTTGTAGTAACCAGAAAGAAGATAAGCATTAGGAATGCAATATCTGCCATGGAGCCAGCATTTACCTGTGGAGTTTTCCTTGCCATGTTGTTAAATATTATAGTTTATTTGAATGCTTTTGCTATACCAGAAACAGCTAATGTTATAACCGTAATTCCTGCCAGAATATAAGTCATGATCATGCCGCCCCCTATAAATTTAGATATTTCAGGTGTAACGCCTGTTTTCTCATAAATATCAGCATTGGTTGCATCTGATGCCATAGCATAAGAAATTAAATAAAGTACAACAAAGCCTGCAATAACAATTAGAAATTTCACACCTTTTTTAGGATTCTTTATAAAGAAAAAAATTGGAAACCCAATCAGCAATGCTACAGTAATACCAAATAAAATATAAGCCCAGGTCATTAATGTAACTGCCATTGATTCACCATTAATATAGAATATAACAAATAGTACCAATGATATAGCAAGTATAACAACAAGACCAATTTGTAATATTTTGTTTAATGTTTCAGTCATGATCAATTAGTTTTTTGATTTGAATTTAGTAAGGATATCAATGAAAGTAATTGTGCTGTCTTCCATATCGTTAACAAGTCCATCAACTTTAGAAAGAAGATAGTTGTAGAAAATCTGAAGTATCACAGCTACAATTAATCCAAACACAGTAGTTAAAAGAGCTACTTTCATGCCACCAGCAACAATATTTGCAGAAATATCCCCGGCTGCTTCAATAGCTTCAAATGCTACGATCATTCCAATTACTGTACCCATAAATCCAAGCATAGGAGCGATGGCAATGAATAAAGCAATCCATGATAGTCCTTTTTCTAATCGGCCCATTAAAACGCTACCGTAAGAAACAATAGATTTCTCTACGATTTCGATTCCTTCGCTGTATCTGTCTAATCCTTGATAGAAAATACTTGCAACCGGTCCTTTTGTGTTTTTGCATACATCTATTGCAGCATCAATACCGACTGTTTCAAGAGCAGATTCAACTTGGTTTAATAATTTTTGATTGTTTGTTGTTGCAAGATTTAGATAAATAATTCTTTCAATACTCATGGCTAAACCTAATACAAGTGTGATAAGTACCAATCCCATAAACCGCCAGTCTCCTGCGATGAATTGTTCTTTAAGTACTTGTTGAAATCCTTGACTTTCTGCAAGGTCGGCTTCAAGTGTTGGAGTAGCCACAACTGCTGCTTCTGCTGTTGCAGTTGTTGCAGTTGTTGCAGTTGCTGTATCGATTCCTTCCTGTGCTACAACCATGTTTGTAAACCCGAGAGTTAGCATTCCTGCTATCGTCATTAAAGCAATTAATTTTTTCATAGTTAACATTTATTTGTTCTTAATAATTCAAACTTTAATTAAATCAATTTATCGTTTTTTTAATATTACTGGTTTTTACAGTTCGCTAATATAAATATTTATTTTAATTGAGTAAAACTTTTAACTCTTTTTTGGTGTATAGTATAAAAAGAAATTTTTTCTTAAGACGAAATGATTTTACCAATTGAATATAAATTAAGATAAAGAATAAAGATTACAAAGAGTGAAGCTCAAATGATTCTTTGGTACATTCTCTTTGATTATGTAATGGATTTACATACATTCGTAAAAACATAGAGTGTATTTCTTTAGAATCTCCTGCTATTAGACCCAAAGCATCTTTTAACATCGCCTTAAATCTTAGTACTTGACCATTAGTATAATGTGATGCATTTGAATTTGTGTCATTCAATATATCTTCTGCAATATAATTATTTGGCCATAATTTAAAATTACGGTAAATTTGTTGATCAATGTACTCTGCTAATTTTTTTATTCGAGCTGAAATGGGTTCTTCCCTAATAAAAAAATTATTATTTAAAGAAATTGGTTTTCCGAATTCGAAATGAATGCGCCCTTTAGGTCTTATCAAACCTTCTTCCATACTTCTAAAGTCATCTTCCCTTGTTTTTGTGTAATTCTTTGTTTGTTTCTTATACAATTCTGCAACTTTAGAAATAGAACAAGGTTCGATCTCATAAGAAATTGAAAGAGGCACAATTCTCAATTCATTAAACCCAGCAACTAAGTCATTATGATTACTCAAATTTAACATTTTCAACAAAGCTGGTTGCGTTTTGTCGTTTCCATCCTTGGTTCTTCCTTCACTTTGTGCAATCCAAACAGATACATTTTTTAAAGCAATATTTTCACGGATATAATTCGAGACTTTATTTGATGCTAAAAGTAATTCCCTTGCAGGAAGGTTTCGTCGGATAACAAATGCGCGGTTAAGCTTTAAAGCATATTCTATCCATTTTTTGATAAGTAAATTGTCACCAATTGCAATCTCAGTGGCATTCATCCCTTCTTTGACAATTAAGTAGTTCATGAGTGCTGAATCAAGAAGAATATCTCTGTGATTAGAGATAAACAAATAGCTTTTGCTTTTATCAAGATTCTCTAATCCACCAGTCGTTTGTCCATCAGTTGATCGTTCAAGTATTAGTTCATCAATTAGGGGAGACATAAAATTAGACTGTAGTTCATTTATTGTATGAATATTTTCAAGGGCAAACCTTGCTTGTTCTATCTTTGAGTCATCTTTGAAAAGAAAATGCAAAACTTGCTGAAAGTCTTTATCCCGAAGAAGATATCGTAATTTCTCATCTACTTCCGAATCTTCAAATGACCTAATATCATCAAAGTTATAGTCTTCAACCATCATCATTTTTTGTATTTTAAGAGTGTTGTTGTGGTCTAGGTAAGATCATCAAGAGGTGCTATTAAGGCACCTATTCCACTTCAGCTTGTTCGATAGCTAATTTACCTTTATAGTAACCACATTCTGCGCATACCCTGTGATATAATACAGAAGCTCCGCAATTTGAGCAAGTAGAAATAGTTGGGGCAACCGCTTTATAATGTGTTCTTCTTTTATCTCTTCTTTGTTTCGAAATCTTGCGTTTTGGATGTGCCATTTTAATTCGTTTTTTTACCTGATTATTTTGTCTTTAGCTTTTTTAAAGTGTCCCATCGGGGATCACTTTGTTGTTCTCTTAAGGATAGTTGGTTAATCTTATCCAACATTGCCTGATTACATTGTGATTTACCGTTGGGTTCATTAAAATGTAATCGCTGTATTGGGAGCATTAAAATTATGTATTCGTAAATATAAGGTGCTAGGTCAATTTCAAAATCATTTCTCGGAATAATTATTATTTCATCAGTTTCTTCCCTGAAAGTATCTCCAAATTGAATAAATAATTTTTGATCTCCCTTAATCGGGAAATAAAAATCTTCTGAACATCGATCACACTTCACTTGAATATTTCCATCAATTTGAAAATGTAAAACAAACATATTATCTTGTTTTTCGAACAAAAGGGCTACATTTACATCGCCCTTCTTTATTTCCGAATACTCAATTTTCTCAAAGAACAAATCATCTACTACAAAAGTAAATTTATGATTTCCAACACCTAACCCTTCAAATGGGATTGTAAAATTTTTCAAATAATCCACAACTACCCTTTTTTAATTTGGGCTGCAAAAATATATATTAAAATTATGAATTACAAATATTTATTGGGTTCCGGGAGCAAAATATAATTGTATGCAAAAAATTATTGGTTATCAGACAAGTAATTGTTTACTTTTAATTAAAAAAAGGCGTTTAAATGAGCGAAAAAAAGATGTGGTAGATATAGATTTATATATTGCTTTTTACATAAGAATCAAGAATAAAGTACTGTTAAATTTTCACAAGATATTATAAGAAATAGAATAAAGAATCTGTATTTTTGCGGCTATATAAAGAATATAATTTACATAAAATAATTTACTGATATCATGCTTAATAAACTTATTTCATTGCTTCTACCATACATGCCAAAAAGCTTCGTTTGGTTATTTTCAAGAAGGTATATTGCCGGAGAAACAATTGAAAATGCAATAAAAGTTTCTAAGAGCCTAAATAAACAAGGTATGAAAATAACCATAGATTTATTGGGTGAATTTATTACTAATTTGAATCAGGCAAAAGAAAACACCAGTATATATTTAAATATTATTGAAACGGTTGAGAGGTATGAAATTGATGGAAATTACTCCTTAAAGCCCACTATGTTTGGTTTATTGCTCGATAAAGAAATCTGTTATACATACATTCGGCAAATAGTAGAGAAAGCAGCGGCACATAACAATTTTGTTAGAATTGACATGGAAGATTCGCAGTGTGTCGATCGGGAGCTTGAAATTTTCAGAAAAATAAGACTAGAATTTCCAAAAAATGTGGGATTGGTTTTTCAATCTTACTTAAAGCGAACCCTAGATGATATTAAAGGACTGCAAGATTTAAGTACTACAGAACTTCCAATAAATTATCGATTGTGTAAAGGCATTTATGTTGAACCTGCTGAAATAGCCTTTAAAAAGGGTGAAGAGATAAACGAGCATTTTCTTAAAGATTTAGAGTATATGTTCCAAAATAATTTTTATCCGGGTATTGCCACACATGATAAACTGTTGGTTGAAGGAGCCTATAAACTAATCGAAAAGTATAACATTCCTAAAAACATGTACGAATTCCAAATGCTCTATGGGGTTACCCCCGAATTAAGAAAATCAATTGTGGATAAAGGTCATCCAATGAGAATATATGTCCCTTATGGAAAAGATTGGTTCGCCTATTCTACCAGACGATTGAAAGAGAATCCCAAAATGGCGTTTCTAATTATTAAAGCATTATTCTTTAGGGGATAGAATTTGTATATTGTTAAATAAAGTTAACAAATCTTTCGTAAGTAACTGTATTTTAACACTCTTTAAACTTTAACTGTTAAGCAAATCACTTGTATTCCTTGCTAATTGCCAAATAATTAGTAATTTTGCGTTTCAAAACATAAATAATTATGCAAAAAGCAAGGATTTTGTTTATCGCCCAAGAAATCACTCCCTTTCTTGAAGAAACCCCGATGGGGAAAATCTGTCGTTACCTTCCTCAGGGAATTCAGGAAAGAGGAAAAGAGATCAGAACATTTATGCCAAGATATGGCTTAATTAATGAGCGTCGAAATCAACTTCATGAGGTCATTCGTCTTTCAGGAATGAATTTAATAATTGACGATTCAGATCATCCGCTAATTATAAAGGTTGCATCGATTCAGCAAGCCAGAATGCAGATTTATTTTATTGATAACGAGGATTATTTTCAACGTAAATTTACCATAACAGATAAAAATGGGAAATTCTACAAAGACAATGATGAAAGAGCTATTTTCTTTTCTCGAGGTGTGTTGGAAACGGTAAAAGAACTGGGATGGGCACCCGATTTGGTGCATTGCCATGGGTGGATAACAAGCTTATCTCCACTATACATTAAAAAGGCTTTCAAGGATAATCCGTTGTTTACTGAATCAAAAGTTATTACTTCATTATATGATGATGACTTTTATGATAAATTAAGTAAGGATTTTGCAAAAAAAATTGTTTTAGACGGTATTTCAAAAGAAGATTTAAAACACTATAAAGAGGGCAACTACATTAATATGATAAAAGCAGCTATTGATTTTTCCGATGCTTTAATTATTAGTAGTGAAAAAATTAATGGGGAAGCCGAAGCTTATCTAAAAGCCTCTGGAAAACCATTCCTTGAATTTCATTCTGAGGAAACCTACGTGGATGCATATAATGAATTTTACGACAAAATTTTGGAAATATCTTAGCTAAAAACATAGTATTAATTTTAAAGTCAGCTTATATTGAAAATCAAGAATGGCGCATGGAAAACTCTCATGCTCGTAGTTATTACGCTCGGAGTCTATTTAACTAGTTGCACTAAAAAAGGCCAAATTATCGGTGTAGAAATAAGACCTACCAATGAATTAGAATTAGAATCAAACGATACTTCAAGTATAATTGCATATTCTATTTTACAGGATTCGCTGATTACAACCAACTATACACGTGTATTAATTGGCAGTCATATGGATGCAACATTTGGCCAAACAAATGCCAGCTATTATACTCAATTACGATTACGGCCGAACTTAATAGACTTTAACTTTGGTCAAAATGCAGTTATCGAGTCTCTTATTCTTTCACTCTCTTACGATGGATATTATGGAGACACTACCACTTATCAAACTTTTAAAGTTTATGAAATAAGTGAACCATTAAATTCTGATAGTGGTTATTACTATTACTCTAATGACAAAGTTTCACATTATGGTGAAGAGCTTGCAAGTATTACTTTTCAACCCAAACCCAATACCCCGATTTTTCAGACTGATCCTGATACAATTACGATTGAACCGTTTATTGAATTTGATTTATTATCACAATCTACACAGTTTGCAGATAAAATTCTATCTACCCCCTTAGAAATTCTTCAGGATCCTGACAGTTTTCTGGAATATATCAATGGCCTATGTGTAATTGCCGAACCCGTAAATGAAGGAGGAGCCATTTTATATTTTAACCTATTATCGACAAAATCAGATTTAACAATAAAGTATCGAAATGATGAATCCACAGATGCTGTTTATGAAATCCCGTTAGTTGACTCTACAACAAGATTCAATAATTATGATCACAATAATTATTTGGATGCATCTGATGATTTTAAAGCTCAGGTATTGACAGGTGACGCTAGTTTAGGGCAAGAAAATATTTATGTTCAAGCATTGGCAGGCGTTGTTACAAAAGTTACATTCCCATTTATAAATACCCTCACAACACATAGCAATATTGTTATTAATAGTGCTGAACTTAGCATGTCAGTGAGTGAAGATATTAATGGCAGTTTTCCTCCTGAAAAGTTGACTCTCGTTGAAATAAATTCAGATGGAACCACTAGTGCCTTTATTGATGCACTAGCAGGCGATGCTTATTTTGGCGGTGTTTATGATAGCATTAATCACGAATATAAATTTCAAATTTCCCAATATGTACAGCAATTAACAACGCAGGGAGCAACAGATTATGGGTTCTATCTTAAGGTTTACGGAGGAGCCACTCGTGGTGGACAGATTACACTAAAGGGAACAAATCCTGCGCTACCTGCTTCATTTTCAGACCGAATAAAACTTAAAGTTATTTATACTATTGTCGAATAATCAATAACATTCGTTATTATGTGTGGAATTGTTGGATATGTCGGAAACAAAGAAGCCCTACCCATTCTAATTAAAGGATTAAAACGTCTTGAATATCGTGGATATGATAGCGCAGGAATTGCATTAATAAATGGTGGGCTTAATGTTTATAAAAATAAGGGGAAAGTTGCTGATCTTGAAGCAATTTTATCCGAAAAAGACACGAGTGGAGATGTAGGGATCGCCCATACCAGATGGGCTACCCATGGAGAGCCCACTGCTATAAATGCACATCCCCACTATTCGGAAAGCAAGGATATTGCCATAATTCATAATGGCATCATTGAAAACTATTCGTCTTTAAAAGAAGAATTAATTAATCGTGGCTATAAATTTAACAGCGATACCGACACAGAAGTACTGGTTTATTTAATTGAAGATATTCAAAAAAATGAGGGTGTTAAATTATTTGAGGCTACACGTATTGCGCTCAATCAGGTTATTGGAGCATATGCAATCGTTTTAATTTCAAGTAAAGAACCTGATCTATTAGTAGCTGCGCGCAAAGGAAGTCCTTTGGTAATTGGTATTGGCAACAACGATTATTACATAGCATCCGATGCTTCTCCAATTATTGATTACACCAGAAATGTCGTATATCTTAAGGAAGAAGAAGTGGCCTTAGTAAGACGAAACAGGGAGCTACAAATAAAAACTATAAAAAATAAAGTCAAAACACCCTATATTCAGAAATTGGAAATAAGCCTCAGTACCATTGAAAAAGGAGGTTTTGAGCACTTTATGCTTAAAGAAATATACGAACAACCAAGATCTATCAGAGATAGTTTTAGGGGTAGGCTTAATCTGGAGAAAGGCATTGTTTCATTAGGTGGAATAATTGATTATGAGCAAAAATTAATAAACGCCAAACGAATATTAATTGTAGCTTGTGGCACTTCCTGGCATGCCGGACTTGTTGGAGAATATTTATTTGAAGATTTAGCAAGAATTCCGGTTGAGGTAGAATATGCTTCAGAATTCAGATATAGAAATCCAGTAATTACTGAAGATGATATTGTTATCGCCATATCGCAATCGGGTGAAACAGCTGATACATTGGCGGCAATTAATTTGGCGAAATCAAAAGGAGCAACAATTTTAGGGATATGTAATGTAGTTGGTTCATCAATTGCAAGAGCTACTCATGCTGGTGTGTATACACATGCCGGGCCTGAAATTGGAGTAGCATCCACAAAAGCTTTTACGGCTCAGGTTACAGTGTTAACATTAATGGCCTTAGCCATAGCTCAAAAAAAAGGAAGTATTTCTCAATCTCGTTTTCAAAACCTGATTTATGAACTTGATGCAGTTCCTGAAAAAGTTGAACAGACCTTACAAGAGAGTCAACAAATAGTTGAAATTGCTGAGAAACTTAAAGATGTGCGAAACTTCTTATATTTAGGGAGAGGATACAATTTCCCCATTGCTCTGGAAGGAGCACTTAAGCTTAAAGAAATTTCCTATATCCATGCTGAAGGTTATCCAGCGGCTGAAATGAAACACGGACCTATTGCATTAATAGATGAATTAATGCCGGTTGTGTTTATTGCAACCAACAAAGGCACCTATGAAAAAGTGATCAGTAATATCATGGAGGTGAAAGCCCGAAAAGGACAAATAATTGCCATTGTTACTGAGGGAGACGTTGCCGTTAAAAAATTAGCGAAATATATAATTGAAATTCCAGAGTGTGATGAATTACTGGTTCCATTGCTGGCCATTATTCCTTTACAAAAATTATCTTATCACATAGCAGCAATGAGGGGTTGTAACGTCGACCAACCGAGGAACCTGGCTAAATCTGTTACGGTGGAATAGTATTTTTCAAGAGATAACAGAATAAATTTAGTCCTTTTGGAATTCATCCTTATCTGAAAGAGACTCCTCATTAATTTTCGGCTTAGCAGCTTTATTATGATTAATCCTTTTTGATTCATCTGTAGCCGTATAAACGTTCTCTTAACCCAACTTGCAAACACGCACCTGTAACATCCTCTGTAACAGCGCAAATCAATTTATGTTTTTACATTTGGGGCACTACTTTCTTGTTTTCGGCTTCGTCCTTACAATTTTTATTTATTATACAAGTATAAAACATTTTACAGATAAAGGCAGTAGTAAATATAGGACTTACGATCAATTTGTCACCTTAACTTTCGGACAGCTTAATAAGTGTCAGAGTCTGAATGATATATCGGCAGGAATAGGTGTTAGTGAAACTTTCATAAAAGACCTTGGTTTAACCCAAATCCCTGCACGTTCCACAATAAGTGATGGTAACAAAAACAGAGATTGGCACGTATTTGAGAGTCTGTATTATCGTTTGTTAAGTCATTATAAATCGGTGCACAATCCCTCCAGTATCACAAATTACCCTCACCGACAGTCTGCAGTACAATCTGCTTTTGTACAGTTCCAGTGAGAAAAAAAACGACCACATCCATCTGTACATCCATTAGAGTAGTAGTCTTGTTGCTCTTGATCAATCCTTCCACCTTTAGCATTATTCATTTGAATCCTTCTGGATAAATCCAGAACAGCAATCTCAGTCCTAAAAAAAATCCATTTGTATCATATTTATCAACTAGCGGGGCAATTCCAATAACCTTTTTATCAATTACCAAACTTTCTTCATCAATATACCATTCTTCCAAAAACCGAATTTTTGTAATGTCAGAAAATTCAAATCGCGAGATGATAATGGTATCAAATTCGGCATAAGGAGGATAATCACGAGTTAGTGTTCGATAGGTTGTATCCACACCAATACTTTTAACTTCTTCTGTGCTGAGTGGCTTGTTAAAATAATCAAATACTTTAATTTTTCCAGCGTAAGCAGATTCAAGTAAATTTGAAATATACTTTTCTCGCCGGGATCTTTCAACATTTTGTACCCACCAATTATAATTAGGATTAGGACTTTTTATGGATACATCATATTGAATTTTCTGAGTCAGTACAGTTTTCGACTTCAACCGCGTGCACGAATTTAACATAAAAATACTAAACAAAAATATTATTAGGGCTATGATCCTTCTCATTATTTTAAAGAATAAGGGTAGTTATTTACCTGCCTTTTTCAATCAGAGTTAATTCATACTGCGAAAGTATAAAAAGAATTGGATGTGTATTAACATTTCAGCATATTGCTTGTGAATAACTTTTATGTTTAGTTGATTTATATCTCTGGTATACTGGCGTACTTGAGTGATTGTTTTTTGTTGAAGCCAAATATTAGGTTCTCCATGGGCTGTTCTTCTGAAATCAAGCAATATCAACAATTTTTACATTTTCTTTTTGGTAACTATCAGGCTAAAAAGTTGGAAATAAATCGTTATCCTAACTATTTTTGAAGAAAGGGTAAGACGACGAAAACAAATTGAAGACAGGTACAGGTTCATTTGTAATATTGGTGAAAAATCTGAACCTCCACCAAAGAAAACATCTGGGAAAAGAGGTAGGTATAAACGAACTAAAGGTCGAAATCTTGTTGAGCGCTTAATTAGGGAATAGGGGGCAGTTCTAGCATTCGTCTTCAATAAGGAGGTGCCTTTTACTAACAATCTTGCCGAGAGAGATATTAGGCCTGCAAAAGTAAAACAGAAAAACTCAAATTGCTTTCGTACTTTTAAAGGGGCAGAAATTTATGCCAGAATTGAAAGTTTTGTTTCTACTGCAAGAAAACATGATCGTAATGTCTTCTCCGAGTTATGTACTGCCTTTAAAGGGTATAATTTTATTACGGATGGACATACCTCCTAAATAATTACCTTTGATCAAAAAATTGCACTTGCTAGTTGAATTTACCTCCGGTATTGAATAACACATTTAAATTACAGACTTGAATTAATGCACTACTTTTGCTTTCTTTAAGGAAATTATGTCCAGACAATATTTTATACTAAAAAACGGAATTCGACTGATACACGAATACAATGCTTGTGAAATAGCACATTGTGGAGTGATTATTAATGCGGGTTCCAGAGACGAGACAGTTAGCGAAAGTGGCATTGCTCATTTTATCGAGCATGTTATTTTTAAAGGAACAACAAAAAGAAAGGCTTTCCATATATTAAGTAGACTTGAAAATATTGGTGCCGAACTCAATGCTTTTACAACCAAAGAAGAAACCTGTATTTATTCATCTTTTTTAAATCCATATTACGAACGATCACTGGAGTTATTCTCTGATATCTTATTCAATTCTACATTTCCGGAGAAAGAGATTCAGAAAGAAAAAGAAATAGTTTTGGATGAAATAAATTCTTTTAAAGATTCACCTTCCGAGCAAATATTTGACGACTTTGAGGAGTTGCTATTTAATGAGCATCCGATCGCTCATAATATATTGGGCAGACCGGAACTGGTTAAAGTATTTCATAAAAAGGACATTCAGAAATTCATTGCTAATAATTATCATACTGATCAAATTATTATAAGTTCTGTTGGAAATATTGATTTTACGAAACTTATTAACCTGATTGAAAAATATTTTGGACATATCCCATCAAATCTTAGGAAATCTGAGCGAGAAAAGGTAATCGTTTATCAGCCCGAACAAAAACAAGTATGCAGGCAAAATCATTTGGCGCATTGTATAATAGGCAATATCGCGTATTCAAGTACTGATGTGAACAGGCTCGGACTTGTTCTTTTAAATAACATTTTGGGTGGCCCCGGATTAAATTCTCGACTGAATTTGGCTTTAAGAGAGAGGCACGGTTACACCTACGATATTGAATCACACTATCAGCCGTATTCAGATACAGGTGTGTTCTGTATTTATTTCGGCACCGATTCAGAAAACCTTAGAAAATCTATAACCTTAGTTGAAAAGGAATTATTAGATTTACGCAAAAGTAAACTCGGCACTTTACAATTGAGCAGAGCGAAACAACAAATTGCAGGGCAGTTGGCAATTTCATTGGAATCGAATGCGAACGTGATGTTAAGTAATGGAAGGCGATTGTTTCAAGTTGAAAGAATTGAAAGCGTTAAAGAAATCATCGATTCAATAAACTCACTAACTGCTGAAAATCTTTTGGAGATCGCTAATGAAATATTTTACCCGAGTAAGCTGAGTACATTAATCTATAATCCAAACTTAAATGATTGATCCAGAAATAGAAATATATGCAGAGGAACACACGTCATCTGAAAATGATGTGCTGTACAAACTAAACCGGGAAACACACCTGAAGGTTATTCATCCGCGTATGCTTTCAGGGCATTTGCAAGGAAAATTATTGGAGATGATTAGTTGTATGATTCAGCCAATGCAGATTTTAGAGATTGGTACTTTTACCGGATATTCAGCGATTTGTTTATCGAAGGGATTAAAGCGGGGAGGCAAACTTCATACGATTGAGCACAATCCTGAATTGAAAAAAATAGCTTGTGATGCATTCAAACAAGCCGGAATTGAGAACAACATAAATTATCATCTGGGAAATGCGTTGGATGTTATTCCTAAAATAGATGAAATGTTTGACCTGGTTTTCATTGATGCAGACAAAGAAAATTATCTAACATATTACAAGCTGATTTTTGATAAAGTAACAAAGGGTGGATTTATATTGGCAGATAATGCACTATGGTCGGGGAAGGTTCTTGAATCTCCGGAAATTAAAGATAAGAAAACCAAAGGCCTTATTGCATTTAATGATTTTGTACAGCAGGACAAAAGGGTTGAAAATGGTTTATTAATAGTACGGGATGGAATCATGGTCGTGAGAAAACAATAATCAGGTTCTCATTTACTTACTATTTTCTTATATGGACTTCTAATGTTCTTTTTGGTTTCTCTAAAGTGCTCAATAAAGTCAATTGTGTTATTCATCTTTTTCAATTGCAGATTCACTGATAATATTATCCTTTGTGTGCTTCATGAATAAATCTTTAATTTGTAAAGCATAATGTCTAAACGATAAATCATTGTGATCCCCTTTAATTGGTTTGAATACGTGCTCAAATGAGTATTTATTGTTTTGTAACTAATCAGTGTGCAAGCTAGCAATAATTTTTAATGAGCTTAGTACATACTGATTAGTTATAGTTATTTTAACAGTAAATATTTGGTGAAATAGAAATAAGGAAATGCAATTACGATATTTATATTAATAAAGATTGATTTTAAAAGTGAGGTGATTTAAAACTAAAATTCAGTTGTGAAAATAAAAAAAGAGCGTAACATTTGTCACACTCTTCCGGGATTGTTATGTATAGAATTGATATAAAAATAGTAAAGGATTTCTACATCAATGGATTTTCCAGTATTCATTAATTTTGTTAACACATTTTATTGATCATCAAACTCCATGAGTCGCGATTTTTAACGGTAAAATTTAGTTCTTTACCATTTTTTGTTACCACACTTAAGCCATTTGGGAAAAACATTTTTGTTTTAAAATATAATAATTCGCGAATTTCTTCAGGTTCGATTTCTAAATTGAATTTAGTTTGTTTTTCAGTAGATGTTTTGAAATACATTCGTTGGTTAGTCAGGATTAATTTCCCTTTTACTTGGTTATCTGTAACTAAATATTGAGCATCTCCTGCTTTTGTTACGACTTCATTTGCATATAATTCAATGGTCATGGTAATTATTTTTAATAATATTCACGAAACATTTGGCATAATAAATTGCATTTATTATGCCAAAATTTTTAACTCATTGTTAAAGAGTATAAAAGAGTCGTTTTACCCTATTTAGAAGTTATAAAAGGTGTGCGGTTATGAAGTGAAAGTGTTCGTTTTCAAACGGTTTATCAGGTAAATAATTGCTGAAATAGCTCTTCAATTTTATTAACAGGTGTGATTGTAATCGTTGGATGATCAATATCGATCCCTTTTACATTATATTTTGATACGAAGATCTGTGTAAATCCTAATTTTTCAGCTTCAAGAATTCTGTGGTCAATGCGATTTACGGGCCTGATTTCTCCGGAAAGTCCAACTTCGGCTGCAAAGCAATTTTTTTGATCAATCGCTATATCCTCACTTGATGAAAGAATGGCACAGACAACCGCAAGATCCAATGCCGGATCAACTATTTTTATTCCTCCTGCAATATTTAAAAATACATCTTTAGCTCCTAGCCTGAAGCCACTCCGTTTTTCGAGTACAGCCAATAACATATTTAATCTTCTCAAATCAAAACCAGTTGAGGAGCGTTGTGGCGTCCCATACGCTGCCGAGCTAACCAGTGCCTGTATTTCTATTAACATTGGCCGAATACCCTCAATGGTTGATGCAATGGCAACGCCACTCACATTTTCATCACGTTGTGAAATAAGTATTTCGGATGGATTGGAAACTTCGCGTAAACCATTGCTTAGCATTTCAAATATTCCCAATTCTGATGTAGAACCAAATCTGTTTTTGGTTGATCTTAAAATCCGGTATCCATAATTTCGATCGCCTTCAAATTGCAAAACAGTATCCACCATATGCTCTAGGATTTTTGGTCCGGCAAGGCTTCCGTCTTTGGTGATATGTCCAATTAAGAAAACAGGCGTTTGTGTTATTTTAGAATATTTTTGAAGTTCAGCAGCACATTCTCGTACTTGTGAAATACTTCCTGCCGATGATTCAATGTAGTCGGTATGTAAAGTTTGAATGGAGTCAATAATAAGCACGTCCGGTTTTAATTGCTCAACTTGACTGAAAATATTTTGTGTTGAGGTTTCAGTTAAAATATAACAATGATCGCTGGAAAGTTTTACACGCTCTGATCGCATTTTAATTTGCTGTCCGCTTTCTTCTCCCGTAACGTATAAAACTTTAATCTTATTCATTTTTAGAGCAAGCTGAAGCATTAAGGTTGATTTTCCAATTCCGGGCTCACCTCCTATTAAGATTAACGATCCGGCAACCATTCCTCCTCCAAGTACCCGATTTAATTCTTCGCTAGAGGTATCAATCCTGTTTTCTGAATTGAGTTCGAAATCATTAATAAGCCTTGGCTTTATTTTATCTCTTAGTGAATTACCCGATAAACCGAATGATTTTGGAGATTCCTTATGAATTACTTCTTCAACATAGGTGTTCCATTCATTACAGGCAGGGCAATTTCCTATCCATTTCGAAGACTGGGCACCACAATTCTGACAAAAAAATAAAATCTTGGTTTTGGCCATTCAGCTTTGATTTAGCAAAAGATTAAAGATATGAAATTATTCTTCTTCTTTAATCTTATTAATGATTTGAGTGGTGGAATATCCGACGAGAAAGTCAATCGTTTCAATACCACCACCACCGGCCTTTAAAATATCGTATCCAACAATTTCTTCTACCTTGTAATCCCTACCTTTTACAAGTATATCAGGCTGAATAAATTTTATTAGTTCGTAGGGTGTTTCTTCATCAAAAAGAATAATGGCATCAACAAAAAACAAAGAAGCTAAAATTTGAGATCTTGATTTTTCATCTGTGACGGGGCGATTGGATCCTTTTATTCTTTTTACTGACGAATCAGAGTTCACACCAATGATTAAAACATCTCCTTTATCTGCAGCTTTTGATAAGTAATCAATGTGTCCGCGATGAAGTATATCGAAACAACCATTGGTGAAAATGATTTTTTTATCCTTAGTTCTCCAATCTTGTAATTGATCAAATAAGGATTTCAGATTAAAAATTTTACTAGTAAGAACTTCCAGCTTTTTCATGATTAGTTATTTTTTTGTGCCAACCAACATAAAATAAGAAAAGGCACCTACGACAATTATCATTAGGTTTTGGGTGGTATGAATTAGTATAGCCCATGAAGTTGCGGATTCAGCCGGAATTTTATAAACCTCAAATAATATTGCTTTTACAATGAAATGATAGGCACCAAGTCCTCCCGGTACAGGGGCTGCCATTCCCAGACTCCCGATAGCTAATACCGTAATTCCATCAATAATGGTGAGATGAGCGGTTTCTGTTAGTGATGAGAAAACGACATAAGTCATCAGGAAATACATAAACCAAATAATAAAGGTCAGAAATAGAAATTCACCTCTACGCTTAAAGCTTTTTATGGTTTTAACTCCATTTAAAAAGCCATAGATAAATTCATGAGCTTTTTTAAAGATGGATAATTCACAAATTCGGGCTTTAAATATTTTGTAAAGTATTACCAATGCTACAATAATCACCGTCAGGCAAAGCAGAAAAGTTAATATGCCGAATAAATTGGTTGAGAATATAGATAGAATCGGATCGAAAAGAACTTTGTTTACGAAACCGCCAACAATTTCCATCTGAAAAATAATGACCGAAAAAATTAAAAGAATAAGAACAGCTAAATCAACTATTCTTTCGGAAACAACAGAACCAAAAAGTGAATCAAAAGGGATGCCATTCTTTTTACTCAGTACCCCACAGCGCGAAACTTCACCTAAACGCGGTAAAGCCAAGTTGGCAAAATAACCAACCATTACAGCATAAAAAGTTGTTATCGTTTTTGTTTTGTAGCCCATCGAATTTATCAGAATATTCCAACGCATAGCTCGAGCCATGTGGCTAATAACAGCAAATACAAACGACAATAATATCCACCAATAGTTTGCTTTTAAAATTTGTTGTACAACATTACCGATATCAATCTTGCGAAAAACTAACCACAGAAGGAAAAATCCTATTAAAAAGAATACTGAGAAATTGATAACGGAAAAAAGTTTCTTTTTCAAAAGACTTATTTTAACTGGTTATTCTCATTAGGAAATAAGATGGCGGGGTTAAAATTTTTGGCTTCTTCAATATCCATCTGAGCGTAAGATACGATAATCACAAGATCGCCAATTTCTACTTTTCGGGCGGCAGCACCATTTAAAGAAATTATGCCTGATCCACGCTCTCCTTTTATAACATAAGTGTCTAACCGTTCTCCATTGGTTATATTATAAATATGAACTCTTTCATTTTCAATTAAGTTGGCGGCAGTCATTAATTCTTCATCAATGGCAATACTTCCAATATAATTCAAGTCGGCTTGCGTAATCGTAGCTCGGTGAATTTTAGATTTTAATACATCAATCATCATATCGATACAAAATTACAAAAAACAATTGGACTCAAAAATCGAACTAAAATAAAAATTTCCATAAAACATATATACTGCATGAAAAAATTTATTCTGAGTTTCCCTCTGTCTGCTAAGATATGTTTTTTAGAGAGGGAATATGGTTAAATATAGTATCATTAAGACAATTTTAAATTATCTATCAATCTGACATTCCCAAGATTTACAGCAATGCAGGCAATAATTTCATTAGTCTTGTTTGGTGTTTCGATCGGAATTAATGTCTTAGCGTCCACAATCTCAAGGTATTCAACCGTCAAGCCATCATTATTGTTTAATAAATTAATTGATGATCTTATTAATTCAGAAACATTAGATCTGACAATTCTTTTTTTTATATTTATTAACGTATGGTAAATCTGTGGAGCTATGGCACGTTCACTTTTTGTTAATCTGACATTTCGCGAGCTCATTGCTAGACCGTCTTCCTCTCTCACAGTTTTACAAGGAATAATTTTAATTGGTATCTTTTCTATTTCAACCAGTTTGTTAATTACTGCTAATTGCTGAAAATCTTTTTCGCCAAAATAAGCTTGAGCCGGTTCAATAACTTCAAAGAGTTTTTTGACTACAATTGCAACCCCACTAAAGTGACCAGGCCTGAATTTGCCCTCCATTACTTTGTCAAGTTGTCCGAATTCAAACTGAGTTAAATCCGGTTCAGGATACATTTCATTAGTTTCAGGGGCAAAAACATAATCACAACCAACCGATTTAAGTTTCTCTAAATCGCTTACTAAATCCCTGGGATACTTTGATAGATCCTCTTTCTTATTAAACTGAATTGGATTAACAAATATGCTAACCACTGTTCTGTCGTTTTCAATTATTGATCTTCTCACCAATTCCAAATGACCGGCATGCAGTGCACCCATAGTTGGAACAAGCCCAATATTCCTCCCATGGGATTTCTCCTCAGAAAGCTTTTGTTTTAATGAGCTTATGGTTTTAATAAATCCCATTTTATCGATTGTGAACTGGATACAAATTTAGTCAGGTTATTTAACAATCTTCAGAAGATCTTTCTCCAATGTTTTCTTTGGTTTTTCAACGATTCTACCAATTTCTTTCTTGTTTCTATAAACGATGAAAGTGGGTACATAATTGATTTTTAAATCATCAATATTCGCATTATTTGTTTTTTTCATCCGGTTAACTGCAACAATGGTCAGGTTCGAATCAGCAAACTGTGTTTCATCCAACATCTTCATAAATTTCGGAACCTGTAGTTTGCTATCATAACACCAGGTGCCTAAAACCATTTGAATAGTTACATCCTTCAATAAGGGTTTTAACTCACTTATCGTGGCTGATTCAGTATTGTAATTGTCGTAGCCAGCAGTATAAGCTCTGCCAAAGTCGCTTAATCCTAAGCCACTTCTGTTGCAGTAATCAATTAAAATATCTTTTCCTGCTCTTTGATCAAAAATTATTTTATTCAGGTCTTGAGAAAATATTGAAGATACAAATAAAGAGAATAAGATGACTGTAAATAGATTTCTTTTCATGATTTATAATATTGATCAGGTACAAATATATGATTAGAATTTTGAATTCTAAAATAAATTATCATACATTTGTTAAGGAATGTAAATTATAAAATTAAGTTTACTTAAAAAATGAAAACCTCCCCAGCAGTAGAGAAGTTTCTAAGATCCATTTATTTATTAGAGGTAAGAAATCAAAAAGCATCAGGAATCACATTGGCGTCAAAGTTAAATATTTCACCGGCGGCAGTTACAGATATGGCAATCAAACTTGCAAATAAAGGATTGATAAAATACCAAAAGCATCAAAGTGTGAAGCTAACGACCAAGGGGCTAAAGGTCGCACTCAATGCTTCCCGGAAGCATCGCTTATGGGAGACTTTCCTTCATAAAACATTAAAGCTTAGTCTTGATGAGATCCATATAGAAGCAGAATTAATTGAAAGCAATACCTCGACCAAGTTGTTAAATATGATGGAGGAGTACTTAAATTTTCCTGAGCATGATCCTCACGGAGATCCCATTCCTGATAAAAATGGGATATTACCCGAGAAGCAGAAGTTCACTCCTCTTAATGAAAACATTCCGGGTTCATATCAAATTGGAAGGATCCATTTTGAGAGCAATGAGATTAACGATTTCTTTACTGAATATGAATTTAAGGTAGGCGACATACTGGAATTGGTATTAATTTTTAAAATGGATAATGCTTTATTAATTAAGCGGAATAAAGTTTCGATGGTAATTAGTAACAATATTGCATCAAGAATATTGGTGAATAAGGTAATTAGCTAATTATGGAAACTTCAACCTTATTATTTGCGTTTGGACTTACCATGTTTGCCGGTCTTTCCACAGGTATTGGAAGTGCATTGGCATTTTTTACAAAGCAAACCAACACAAAATTCCTTTCTATTTCTCTTGGTTTTTCGGCCGGTGTAATGATTTATGTTTCCTTTGTAGAAATATTCGTGAAGGCCAGAATTGAACTGGCAGCTGAATTGGGTAATCGATCCGGATATTGGACTACAGTGGCTGCTTTTTTTGGAGGAATATTATTAATCGCGATCATTGATAAATTTATTCCATCGGCCGAAAATCCGCATGAGATTAAGAGAATGGAAGATCTTATTCCAACAAAGGATTCGAAAAAGGATGCCAAACTAATGCGAATGGGATTGTTTACAGCCTTGGCGATTGCCATCCATAATTTTCCTGAAGGTTTAGCGACTTTTACCGCGGCACTAACAGATCCAAACTTAGGTATTGCAATTGCGGTTGCCATTGCCATTCACAATATTCCGGAAGGAATTGCTGTTTCTGTCCCAATTTATTATGCTACCGGGAATAAAAAGAAAGCTTTTTGGTATTCTTTTACTTCGGGTTTGGCGGAGCCTGTGGGTGCTTTAATTGGGTATCTAATTTTGATGCCATTTTTGAGTCCCGTTGTTTTTGGAGTTCTTTTTGCCGGAGTTGCAGGCGTTATGGTATTTATCTCTATTGATGAATTATTGCCGACTGCCCGGGAATATGGTGAGCATCATTTATCTATATATGGTTTAATTGCCGGCATGGCTGTAATGGCTGTTAGTTTACTATTATTTGCATAATCATCTTTGAATGTCTCTTATTTGGAATGATCCTAAATAAAACATATATTTGCACAAAATTAATTCCGCCAAGTCCCAGTTAAAAAATAAGATGAAACATCCATGAAAATAAGTTCTCACATAGGGGAATGACTAATGCATAGATGTTCCATATGATAATTAAAAAATCAAATTATAGACACATGAAAAAGATTGGAATATTTTATGGATCATCCACCGGAAATACGGAAGTTATTGCTGATAAAATCCAGGTACTTTTCGGGGAAGATGTGGCCGATGTATTTAATATCGACTCCATAGAAAAAAGTGATATAGAAAAATATCCCTTCTTGATTTTTGGCACTTCAACCTGGGGAATGGGTGATTTACAGGATGACTGGCTGGAATTTATTGATGAGTTGAATAAGATTGACTTAACAAAGAAAAAAGTGGCTTTATTCGGATTAGGCGATCAGGAAGTTTATGCGTATAGTTTTGTGGATGGAATGGGTGAATTATATGATCATATTGCAAAGCGACTCAGCGTTGTTGGAAGCTGGCCAACAAAAGAATATACTTTTATAAAATCAAAAGCGGTTAAAAAAGGTAAATTGGTTGGCTTGGCTATCGATTACGACAATGAACAACGCAAGACGGATGATAAATTAAATCGATGGGTAAATGATCTCAAAAAGGAATTCAACCTTTAATAAAATGGGGATGTATCAATTTGTTTAGCTTAATTTATTGGTGTTTCTATACATCTCCATAAATTAGTATATACAATGCTCCGGCTGTTAGCTATTTGCTTTTGGTAAAAAAGAATTTCCCTCGTTTAATTTAATTAATTGGCACATTGGCTAATTATAGAGAGTTAAAATTATCAAAAAGTAATTTGAGTAGATTACTGAAACAGATAGGGGGTCAGTTATTATTAACAACCTCAATAAGTTAGCAGGCCCTAAAATAAAAGCGGGAGACTTTCAATTGAAAATCTCCCGCTTTGTACCCAGGGCGGGACTTGAACCCGCACGGGCGCAATGCCCATTGGATTTTAAGTCCAACGTGTCTACCAATTCCACCACCTGGGCTAATGTTGACCAATCCGGTCTTATGTTAAAGAAAAATCCCGAATTATTCGGGACTCCTGAGCGAAAGACGGGATTCGAACCCGCGACCCCAACCTTGGCAAGGTTGTGCTCTACCAGCTGAGCTACTTTCGCTTTTTTTAAGGAGTGCAAATATAAACATTTTTAATAAAATGCAATAAGTATTTTAGAAATTTCTCTGCTATAATTCGGCCTATTTCCCTAACAATCTTTTAATTTCGTTCAGCTTCATTAACGCTTCTACCGGGGTGAGCGTATCAATATTCGTATTCAAAATATCATCCTTGATTTGATATAGCAAAGGATCATCTAATTGAATAAAACTAAGCTGATATTCTTCATCCGCACTCCCTTGTTTAAGCTTTCTTTTAGTTTCTTTCGATAAGCTATCTCCCGAATGTGACTTTTCCAATTGTTCAAGCAATTGATCCGCCCGGTTAATGACGGATGAAGGTATTCCAGCCATTTTTGCAACATGTATACCAAAACTATGTTCACTCCCACCCTCTTTCATTTTACGAACAAAAATTACCTGATTTCCTACTTCCTTAATGGAAATATGATAATTCTTAATTCGGTTCATACTGCCTGCCATTTCATTTAACTCATGATAGTGTGTTGCGAATAATACTTTCGCTTTGAACAATGGATGATTGTGTAAGAATTCTGCGATAGCCCACGCAATGGATATTCCGTCGTATGTACTGGTTCCACGTCCAATCTCGTCTAATAAAATTAAACTCCGATTCGAGATATTGTTTAAGATACTGGCCGTTTCATTCATCTCAACCATAAAAGTTGATTCTCCTGATGAAATATTATCGGAAGCGCCAACTCTGGTAAATAACTTATCAACCAAGCCTATCTTCGCTTCTTTTGCAGGGACAAAGCTACCCATTTGTGCCATTAACACAATTAAGGCCGTTTGCCTTAACAATGCCGATTTCCCCGACATATTCGGACCCGTAATTATGATTATTTGCTGTGTCTCATTATCCAGAAATACATCATTCGCAATATATTCTTTCCCAATGGGTAGTTGTTCTTCAATTACTGGATGCCTCCCTTGCCTGATATCTATTATGTAAGAATCATTAATTTGAGGCCGGTTGTAATTATTAGCTTTTGCTGTATTAGCGAATGAAAGCAAACAATCGAGTTTGGCAATTAATGATGCATTGAGTTGAATTGGTTGAATGTAATCAATCAAACTGGATGTTAAGTTTTCAAATAATTCTTGCTCAAGTATCGAGATTTTTCCTTCTGCTCCTAAAATCTTCTCTTCATATTCTTTAAGCTCCTCGGTTATATAACGCTCAGAATTGGTTAACGTCTGCTTCCGATGCCAATCCTCAGGAACCTTATCTTTATGCTTATGCGTAACTTCTAAATAATAGCCAAATACATTATTATATCCAATTTTTAATGAAGAAATCCCGGTATTTAATACTTCGCGTTCCTGTATTTTTGTTAAGTAATCTTTACCGGAAAAAGCTAAATCTCTTAAATGGTCAAGTTCATCAGAAACGCCTTTAGTAATCACATTCCCTTTATTTAATAAGGCAGGCGCTTCACAATTTATTTCCGTTTCGATACGATCTCTTATGGTTTTGCATGCATTGAGTTGCTCAGCAATCTTTAATAGTGTCTTATCTTTTTGATTGAAGCACTCAACTTTAATTTTTTCAACCGCAATCAAAGCATTTTTTAATTGTAATAATTCTCTTGGATTTATTCGGCCCACAGCCACTTTTGAGATCAGCCTTTCCAGGTCGTTGATTACTTTAAATTGTGAGGTTAACTCTTCGGAAAAAGCACTTGATTTGAATAAATACTCCACAATATTAAATCGTTCCTCAATGGGTTGTTTGTTTTTTAATGGAAGTGCAACCCATCGTCTCAACATTCGTGACCCCATTGGGGTGATTGTTTGATCCAATGTTTCAATTAAAGTGGCTGCTCCTTCATTTGGAGAAAATAGCAATTCGAGGTTTCTGATGGTAAATTTATCAAGCCAGACATAATTATCTTCCTCAATTCGTGCAATTTTACTAACATGTTCAACTTTATCGTGATGCGTCTCGGCCAAATAATGCAGGGCAGCACCAGCAGCGATAATCGCATCATTCATGATTTCAATTCCAAAACCTTTTAACGATTTTGTGCCAAAATGTTTTGTGAGAAGTTCATAAGTGAAATCATGGGTGAAAACCCAATCTTCAAATGTATTTACATAAAATCTGTCGCCAAAAATTTCTTTGAATTTCTCTCTCTTATTCTTTTGAATAATTACCTCATTCGGACTAAAACTCTGAAGCAATTTATCAATGTATTCAATGGATCCCTGAGCTACAAAAAATTCGCCTGTTGATATATCCAAAAAAGAAATCCCCGAATGTTTAGACTCTAGATGAATACTAGCCAGAAAATTATTTTTATTTTGCTCCAGTATATTATCATTGTATGATACTCCTGGTGTTACCAATTCAGTTACACCACGCTTCACAATCTTCTTGGTTAATTTTGGATCTTCTAATTGATCGCAAATCGCAACCCTATAACCGGCTTTCACTAATTTAGGTAAATACGTATTTATGGAATGGTGTGGAAAACCAGCAAGTTCAATATATGTAGCCGCACCATTTGCCCGCCTTGTTAACACAATACCGAGTAAGGAGGAAGCCTTAATTGCATCTTCTCCAAAAGTTTCGTAAAAATCCCCAACTCTAAACAACAATAAAGCATCCGGATATTTTGCCTTGATCGCATTATATTGCTTCATTAAGGGTGTTTCCGCTATTTCCTTATGTTTTGTCAATATTGATAATATTTCCAAACAAAGTTAAAATTATAAATTGATTTTTTGCATTGGTATTTCAGTATTGAAAATACATTTGTAGCTTTGTATTTTAATTAATCCGTTTGATGAGAAAACTATTAAACAGCGAATTAAAACGTTTGACTATCGAAGAATTTAAGACTGCTTCAAAAATTCCTTTGGTGGTTGTCTTAGACGATGTCAGAAGTTTAAATAATATTGGTTCGGTATTCCGAACGGGTGATGCTTTTTTGGTTGAGGGAATACATTTGTGTGGCATCACAGCAATACCTCCGCATCGTGAAATCCAGAAAACTGCCCTGGGTGCAACCGAAACTGTAAAGTGGAAATATTTTAATGACATTCAACAATCGGTTAGTCAACTAAAAAGTGAAGGGTATAAAATTTACGCAATTGAACAAGTTGATGACAGCATTTCACTAAACAAGTTCACTCCTTGCCCTACTGATAAAATAGCCGTTATATTAGGAAATGAAATAAAGGGAGTTAGTGATCTAATACTTTCACAAATCCATGGGAGCATCGAAATACCTCAGTTTGGCACCAAACATTCGTTAAATATTTCGGTTTGTGCCGGTATCGTAATTTGGCATTTTTTCTTACACATGAGAAAATAAAATTATTTATTCTTTATTATTGAAATGGAGCACACTTAATAAGCTAATTTTTTATACATTTGCTATTCTTCCAATAATAACGAGTAAAAATTGTTATAAGAAATTGGAAATGTGAGCTAAAAAAAATTATATTTGTACATCTTAAATCAAAAATCATCCATTTTTAATTAACGTATGTCATTATGAAAAATATCTATCTATCTAATCTAAAAAACTTACTCATTCTTGTTTTTGTGCTGTCTCCGCTATTATTCTTCGGTCAAGAAGCGAAAATGTGGCGACAATTTAACAAAGTTGATGTTATTGCTACTCCAACACTGCTCGTAGAAAAAGGAGGTTGGGTAACTGTAGAATTTGACATTATAGTTCCAGCTGGTTATTTTGGTAAAAATTCAGCGATGCTTATTCAATCTGAATTAAGATATAGAGGAGGAAAAGCTAGTTTAAAACCCATAACATTAAAAGGTGATAACGTTACCGGCGATGGCGTATTGATAAATCATAAGGAGGGAGGATCATATAAATATTCTGACAGTTTCAAATATTCCTCAAAATTCAATCGATCAGAATTATATATAGTTGCAACTGTTTATAAGGCTAAGGAAGGAACCATGTCGTCTATAGAAGAAATATCAAAAAATACTCGTTCTTATGAATGCTGCCACTTGTATGTTTCCAATGGCGTTATTAATACTGCACAAAGAATGTTAAAAGATCAGAAGTACATCATTGCTGATCACGGATATGCTCCTAAAGAGGCAATCGATACGCATACTGCGAAAGTTTTCTTCGCTGTAAACAAATTCGATCTGAACTGGAATCTTAAATTGAACACAGACTATCAGGCTCATGAAAAGTTTAATACACTCACGGAATTCTCTAAACAAGGATGGAATGTTCAATCAATCAGCATTGAAGGTTGGGCTTCACCTGAAGGAATAAGTGTGAATTATAAATTATCTGAAAATCGTGCTACAATTATTTATGAAGAAGTTATAAAGAAATTAGATCAACTCCTGGACGATGGCGATGGCACTTTCAGCTTTGCAAATCCTACGGAAGATATTACTTATCAATTTAGCTATAAAGGATCTGACTGGGATGGATTTATGAAAGATTTGAAAGCCTCTGATATTAGCAATAAAGACGCTATTTACGAGTCTATCCAGAATGCAGGTGACGAAGTCGCACAAGACAGAGCGTTACGACGTTCCATGAATCAGTCCCCTGCCATTAAAGCACTATTAGCTCCGTTAAGAAGAACTGAGTTGGCTATTAATTATGGCGAGCCTGCTAAAACCAATTTAGAAGTGTCTCAATTGGCACTTACCAATCCAGATACATTGGAATTAAAAGAATTACTTTTTGCTGCTGCTGAGGCTAAAGATGAGCAGAAAATTCAAATCTATGAGTTTATTTTTGAGAAATTTCCGAAATGCTGGATTTCAAAAAACAATGCAGCCGTATATTATATGGAACATAAATCTTTTGATAAAGCCGCTGAGTTGTTGAATAGTGCAGTTGAAATGTATCCTGATCAAGGAACTGTAAATGCAAACTTAGGAGCACTTGCATTGTATAATGGAGAATATGACAAAGCTGAAACATTCTTTAAAAAAGCAAAAGATAATGGTGCTGAAGTAGATTCTTACAATTATGGAATGCTAGCACTTGCACAAGGAGAGTATGATAAAGCTGCTGATTTATTAGAAAGCAACTCATGCGACTATAACGCAGGTTTAGCTCAATTATTAGCTGGTGATTACACCAATGCAGAAGCTACGTTAAAATGTACTGAAGAAGCTCCATGCAGAGCAGCATATTTAACTGCAGTAATTGGTGCCAGAACTAATAATGCGGAGAAAGTTTTCGTGAACTTGAAAAAAGCATTTGAGATCAACCCGGCACTTAAAACTGATGCCAAAGATGATAGAGAATTTATGAACTATCAAAGATCTGAACGGTTTAAGGCACTTACTTATTAAAGAATAAAAATATATTTAAAAAATGCTTCGATATTTCGGAGCATTTTTTTTGCTTATAAGTTTAATCACCTTTATAAACCCTATTGTTTAAGTTCTTTAAAACAATAAAAGTATCACCTACATACTTTTCCTCAACAATTACAGTAAACTCATTAGTGGTCGAAATTATCTCAATGATATTAATATTATTCCAGGCAATTTTTTTCAATATATGGTAATAAAGTCCGGTCATTTTCACATTACTAATTGGCAATCTCATTGTGACAGACGAAAGATTACCCAATCTTGAAGTCATATTCTCCCCGGAAAATATCTCTTCCAACTTATCTGAGAAAATTGAAGAGATCACAACGTTTAATTCGTAGACCCCTTGAGAAAATGTAAAAAACACTTCCTCCTGCTCCGTTAGAATTTTTAATAAATTCTGTTGATTTTTAACAAGAGTTGGAGAAATACGAAATGTATAATCTGTTAATTGAGAACGCACGGTAATATCTCCAAAAGATCCGGCAGCCCGTTCCAGTTGCATATTTAACAGATGATCAACCTGAGGCACATATCTCTTCAATGCCATAATAATGGCACTTGTTTTAATCGACCTACCAATTCTTAACTCAATTTCAGCCTGAATACTTCTTGCCAACGAAGAATAATTTATTAACTCTTCCGCCAATGATTGTTCAAGGAAAGGTTTGTTGGAAACAATATTATCCACTATTTGCGAAACTGTAATCATAAGATGCCCTTCTTTTTTAATTACAAATGTACAGTAAATCATTTTAAATTTTAACTTTTTGTTAGTTATTTAACTTTTTGTTAATTTATTGTTATAATCTCCAGAATATTTCTTCATCTCCTCAAATAGCTTTAAATTCGCATTCTCAAATGAAAAATAAATGGAGAATATTAAAAACTTAAGAGGATCAATTGTTGCCATTGTAACTCCGTTCAGTCAGGATAAATCTGTCGATTTTACAGCCTTAGAAAAACTTATCCAGTTTCACCTGTCAAACCAAACTGATGGAATTGTTGTTTGTGGGACTACAGGAGAAGCTGCAACACTTTCAGAAGAAGAATATGCCGAAGTAGTCAGATTTACTTGTGAGAAGGTTGACCACAAAATACCTGTAATTGCCGGTTCGGGTACAAATAACACCATGCATACAATTCAACTTTCAATGCTTGCTGAAGCGCAAGGTGCTGATGCGTTACTGGTTGTCACGCCTTACTACAACAAGCCAAATCCAAATGGGATGTATCAACATTATGCCAGCGTTGCACAAAGTGTGGAGATTCCAATATTTATTTACAATGTTCCTGGACGAACCGGAATTAATCTGAGTCCAAGCATAACCAAATTATTAGCCCATGATTTCTCTACCATTATCGGGATTAAAGAAGCTGCCGGTAACCCGGATCAAATGATGGAACTTATTCAAATTCTTCCGGATGACTTTTTAATTTTCTCAGGTGATGATTCTCTAGCGATGAGCTTGATTTGTATGGGGGCTAAAGGCTGTGTTTCTGTTGCCGCAAATATTTTTCCAAAAGCTTTTCATGACATCATGATGCATGCAATGGCCGGTGAACTTGAAGCGGCCAGAGAAATTCATTATCAACATTTGGGTTTGATGAATTTAAATTTCATTGAATCTAACCCCATTCCAGTAAAAACTGCACTTCATCTAATGGGGTTAATACGCGAAGAATTCAGATTACCATTGGCCCCTATTTCTGAGGAAAATAAAGAAAAAATTAGAAACGAATTGCAAACCCTCAAATTATTGTAACGAAATGAAAGTATTAAAATTTGGAGGTTCTTCTGTTGGCTCAGCTGAAGGTATGAGGCAAGTAGCTAATATTCTCAAAAATGGAAATGGAAGGCGCATTGTTGTTTTATCCGCCATGAGTGGAACGACTAACACTTTGGTTGAGATTGTGAAATGTTTACAAAAGGGCCATTTGACTGAAGTGCTGGAACTTACCAATGAACTGGAACAACATTATTTAAAAACAGCACAAAATCTTCTGAGCGAAAACATTATTGCAGAAACTGTTAAAACAATTCATACTGAATTTGAAAAACTGAGAATGCTCTGTAAAAGTCATTCAAGCAATAATAATATTAATGAAATAATAATCCATGGAGAGTTTATCACTTGCATATTATTTCAAAGCTACTTCAACCAATTTGATCAATCTTCACAAATAATTAATGCCCTGGATTTTATTAAAACTGATCGAAATGAAGCCCCTAATTATCCGCACATAGAAATGATGCTTCAAAAACAATTACAAGCAAACCCTGATATGAACATTTTTATTACTCAAGGATTTGCCAGTATTAATGTATTTGGAGAAGTTGGTAATCTGAGCCGCGGCGGAAGTGACTATACGGCAACTATTATTGGGTCAGTTCTAAATGCAAGTGTTGTTGAAATATGGACAGATATTGATGGTTTACATAACAATGATCCTCGATTTGTTGAAGACACATTTCCGATCTCACAGCTATCGTATGAAGAGGCAGAAGAACTTGCCTATTTTGGAGCAAAGATATTACACCCAACTTGCATCAAACCGGTAAAACCAAGAGGAATACCTGTTGTCCTGAAAAACACTTTCAATCCTTCGGCTGCAGGAACATTAATCATTGGTCAATCGGAAGGCTTGGGCATTAAAGCCATAGCAGCAAAAGACAATATTATTTCAATCAATATAAAATCCGGAGGAATGATGAATGCATATGGTTTTCTGCAAAGAGTTTTCGAAATATTTGAATGCTATTGTTGTCCTGTAGATATGATTACGACTTCTGAAGTTGCAGTAAGCGTTACCATTGAAGAACATCCAAAACTTGATGCAATGATCAAAGATCTTAGAAGTTTGGGTGAGGTAAGCGCACATAAAAACCAAAGTATTATTTGCTTAGTTGGGGATTTAAGTTACGACTCCAAAGGTATTATTGCCACGATAATTCAATCTATGAATGATATTCCTTTACGGATGATTTCTTACGGAGCAAGCAAAAACAACCTTTGCTTATTAATTGATTCTGTTTATAAAAACGAAGCATTAAATCAGATGAATCAATGCTTATTTAAAAACAAAACGTATGCCTAACTATAATTTACTTCACTCTTTTGAAACACCTCCAACTCCCTTCTATTATTATGATTTGGAGTTGCTGAAAAGAACACTCACTATCGCAACTACTGAAGCGAAATCTTATGGATATAAACTCCATTATGCAGTAAAAGCAAATTCGAATCCCGTAATTCTTTCTGTAATAAAAGATCATAAACTCGGAGCCGATTGTGTTAGTGGCAATGAAATCCAAAGAGCATTGAACTCCGGTTTTGATGCAAATAATATTGTATTTGCAGGTGTTGGAAAAACGGATGATGAAATTCGATTCGCAATCCAGAACAACATTGCTTGTTTTAATTGTGAATCTTTACAAGAGGTTCAAGTAGTTAATGAAATTGCCAGCGAATTATTAAAAACTGTAAATATTGCGCTTCGAATTAATCCAAACATAAATGCGAATACACACGCATATATTACAACCGGCCTGCAAGAAAATAAATTTGGAATAAGCTATAATGAACTTCAGCAATTTATGGAAATGCTTGATCGCTTAACCAACATCAATCTTACCGGATTACATTTTCATATTGGATCTCAGATTTGCGACCTTGATGTTTTCAGGCAATTAGCTATATCGGCAAGTTCATTCCTCAATTGGTTCTCTGAAAAAGGAATTAATATTGAACATATAAACTTAGGCGGTGGTTTGGGTATCGATTATGATCTTCCGGAAGAGAATTCCATTCCTCCATTTAAAGAATACTTTCAAACGATTCATAATGCCTTGAATATACACGAAGGACTTCAAGTACATTTTGAACCGGGTCGATCAATTGTCGGCCAATGCGGTATCCTTGTTACAAAAGTTGTTTATGTGAAAGATTCAGGAGTAAAAAAATTCGTTATTGTGGATGCAGGTTTTACCGAATTAATTCGCCCGGCCCTGTATAAATCATATCACCAGGTTGAGAACATAAGCTCTGATCAAGGAAGTATGGAAGCAGATATTGTAGGCCCTTTATGCGAATCTTCAGATAGCTTTGGGGAAAATATTTTAATGCCAGATACTAAAAGAGGAGATCATTTGATTATAAAATCTACAGGCGCATATGGTGAAGTAATGGCTTCGAACTATAATTTAAGATCGACAGCAAAAGCATATTACTCATCAGATTTTTTGCTGAAAGAAAAAGAACGTTTACTTGAAACCGCCTCCTATTAGGAATTAACAAAATTTAATTACCAAACTTCTTAAACAATTATTTTTATAGCTTTAACATTATAATTTTGTATTCGAGATTTGATAAATGAAATATCATTAACTTACTTAAGAAACTTTAATCTCATGAGAATTGCATTAATTGGTTTTGGCAGAATGGGTAAAGAAATTCACCGGATTGCTTTGGAAAGAGGACATACGATTAATCTAATTATTGATCTGGAAAACAGCAAAGATATTAATAAGATATCATCAGAAAATACGGATGTGGCCATTGAATTTAGTTTACCGACAGAGGCTAAATCCAATATTAAAATATGCCTAGAAAATGGCATCCCGTGTATAAGTGGAACCACAGGCTGGGCTACCGAGATTGAAGAAATTAATGCGCTAAGCAATACGTTGAAAGTGGGGTTTTTATATGCCTCAAATTTTAGTTTAGGAATGAATATTTTTTTTGAGCTCAACCAATTTATGGCTAAAATTATGAATCATGTGGGCGAATACAATATTGATATTTCTGAAACACATCACACAAAGAAACTTGACAAACCCAGTGGAACGGCCATCACATTAGCAGATCAGATTCTGCACAATGTTGAACGGAAAAATCATTGGAAACTCGATCAATCTTCAAATAACTCCATTAAAATCGAATCTATACGTAAGGGTGAAATACCGGGCATTCACCACGTAAATTACACCTCAGAATCTGATAGCATCACTATTTCTCATGCTGCAAAAAGCAGAAAAGGATTCGCATTGGGTGCAGTAGTTGCAGCAGAATTTATGGCAAGGAAAAAAGAAGTTTACAGCATGAAAGATGTTTTGAATGAAATATTAGGAAAGACTCAGGAATAACAATTTCTGATCACTATTCTAAACTAAAACGATGGATCCCTTTTTTGTAATCCTTATTAATAATACCAAGTAATTTTAAATAATCATTTTCGTTTTCAACAAAATCGATACGGTTCGTATCTACAATTAGCACCTTCATATCCTGATGTTGTTTGATATAATCAAAATAGCCGGATTGTATCTTTTTCAGATATCCAAGCTTGATATTTTTCTCATACGACCGCCCTCTTTTCACAATATTCTTCTTCAGATTTTCTTCATTTAAATATAGATATACAAGTAAGTCAGGTTTGGGTAGTGTGGCATTTATTATATTGAAAAAACGAGTGTATAAAGCAAGCTCATCGCTTTGCAATGTTTTACTTGCAAATACTAATGATTTGTTAATAAAATAATCTGAGATGGTAAAAGTTTTAAATAAATCTTGCGTCGACAACTGGTCTTTTAGTTGTTGGAATCGAGATGCAAGAAAAGATATTTCCAATGGGAAAGCATACTTATCAGGCTCTTTGTAAAATTTCGGGAGAAAAGAATTATCTTCAAATTGCTCTAAAATCAATTTGGCATTAAATTGCTCGGAAATACGAGTTGCCAGCGAAGTTTTACCTGCACCAATTGTACCCTCTATCGCAATATAATTGTATTTCATCTAAAACAAAAATACGTGATAATTCGATTTAAACTATGTTCCGACGTATTTTTCTACCCACAATTTATCCGCACATTCATTAAAAAGTTGTTGAATAGATCTTTTGAATATCGGATGAATATAATCAGGTGTAATTTCCAATAAAGGTTTCAAAACAAACTTCCTATTCTGAATCTCGGGATGCGGAATTGTTAGTACTTTTGACTGAATAATTAAGTCATCGTAAAACAATAAATCCAAATCAATCGTTCGTGATTGATAACCGGCTCCATTTTTTACTCTGCCTAATTTCGCTTCAATTTTTTGAAATTGACTAAGAATTTCATTCGGAGACAACGGCGATTCAATTATAACAACCTGGTTAAGAAATGTAATTTCAGCCTTAAAGCCCCAAGGCTCTGATTCGTAAACAGAAGATGTTTTTACCAACTTCCCCATTTGTGAAACCAGCCTAATTGCTGAGCTCAAATAGCTCTTTCGATCGTCCAGATTACTTCCTAATGAGAAAACAACAAAGGCCATAAATTACCAAGTTTAATCAGTAAAAATACGAAAAATGAGAATTGAATTTCAGGTTGTACAATTGGGTGAGTAGCAGATTTGTTTTTGTACCATAATCCTTATCTGTAGCCCGTTTCCTGTCAGCTCATTCACTGATGACACCTCACCTCCTTTTGCAAGACCAAGTCTTTTATCAACCAACTTATTATTTAATCAGTGAGACCTTGATTTTGTGAAACAAAATTAATTAGGCGAAGTGATCCTGAGTGAAGTCAAAGAGTCTTGTGGGTTATATTCCCCGCCCCTTGTGGGGCGGAATAAAATAGAATCCATCATGATAGCCCGTCCGCTTGCGGAGGGGAGCTTCATTGGCATCAACGTTAGAGTATATCAAAACCAAACTGCTTTGTTGAAAGATCATAATACAAAAAAACGTGAAAGCTTTTTTATTTCTGAAAGTCTCTTCATCAGGTCAAACATCTGTAAGACAAATATTTCATCCAAATCACCCCAGATCATTTCATGTGTTATTTATTATTCACATTGCTTTGTTAATTTCTGCATGCAAAAAAACACTTACTTTTATGAACATTATTATTCAATAAAAAAAAAATCTAATGAAACAGTTCTTCAAATTCATGTTTGCCTCCATTTTAGGATTCTTTATTTCGTCATTCATTCTGATTATTCTGCTGATTGGATTATTCAGTTCTATGCTTTCATTCGGAAAGCAAGCTGATGTTAAGGTGAAGAACAATTCTGTTTTATTCATCAAGCTCAATCAGCCGATCAATGAACGTACCTCAGCAAACCCTTTTCAATCTGCCAGCCTGTTTTCGATCATGCCCTCAAAAACCATTGGATTGAATGACATTTTAAACAATTTGAAGAAAGCAAAAAATGATGAAAATATCAAAGGGATTTATTTAGAGTTAAGTGTTATTCAGGCAAGGATATCAACGATTGGGGAAATAAGGAATGCCTTACTCGATTTTAAAGAATCAGGTAAATTTATTATTTGCTACGGAGAAACTTTCTCTCAGGGGGCATATTATCTTGCAACGGCGGCTGATAAAATTTATTTTAACCCCGAAGGGATGATGGTTTTTAAGGGCTTAAACGCTCAAGTAATGTTTTACAAAGGACTTTTTGATAAGCTTTCTGTTGAAACCCAGGTAGTACGACATGGTAAATATAAAAGTGCCGTTGAGCCTTACACAGAAGAGAAAATGAGTAAAGAAAGCAAGGAGCGAACAAGACAATATCTGAAGAGTGT
>PIVJ01000477.1 GCA_003353955.1 Bacteroidota bacterium
GATGAGAAAACCCCTTTCACTACTCCTGGTAAAAGCAACTACTCTCATTACCGAACATGTGTTTATTGCAATCGCACCTTGAGGAAATATAAATTAATAAATTTGTTCAAAATATATATCCTGTGCTGCATATTCCCTGCATAGCTAGTATGCCAGAGAAAATTCAAATAAAATATAAAAATAATAATTACAATCCCTATTGTTAGGAAAAAATTCTTAAAATATTTTATTTGAAAGAGAAAGAATGGTGATAACCAATCTATTCACTGACTAACCCATACCGTTAGTTCTTAATTCTTCTCCTACACCCATCTTCCAATGTTACTTCTCATAGTTAACTATTCTTTACCCTATATAAATATGTCATTAATTATGAATATTTATTTGCAAACATGTAAACAGGTTGTATAACCTTAAATACAAGGTAAAACAATGACCATTTCCAATTGAAAATTCTGCAGGGCAGAAGGATATTCTGTCCATTTTATTGACTTATCTTGTTTTCGTTCAAGTATGGTTCAACATATTATTATTATATATATATACATGCATGCGTGTTGTAACAGTCCTATCGATGTAGCACGTGTCTTTGTTTATTTACAATCACCACGTGCGTGTGTTTACTTCCGTTTTCGGGTGCGCGCGCATCATCCGATGACGTCACCGGAAGCATGGCGTCCGGGCTTGGGGTCGGATTTCCGTGTCAAACAGTCTTAAAAAGGCAATTACGTCCGTTTCCCGCTATGGTATGACCATCTAATGGAATCAAGTTAACAGATAATTAATAGTATTTGTTTTGCTTGCTTCCACGTCTCAGGATTGTTGCAGAATCTTGAGTTTTTGACGCCAAGAGAGCCTTGATACCGGGCCCTGTATTATTGGTGGGTAAGTCAGGTTGAAAAATCAGCTATTCCAACTTCTTACGCTTGCTACCCACTGTTAAAACCCCATGTTCTGAGGTCCTAGCCTACATGATGCCTCCTTCTGTATATAAGAAACAAAATTCAGTGACTAACCTGCCATTGTAATGGTGAAAAGGAGACGTCAATGCCCTCACAAGGTGAAAACCCTGTGCAATGCAATGGTTTATCCCATCTGATCTGCCGTGGACCTGCCTTGTCCACCAC
>PIVJ01000478.1 GCA_003353955.1 Bacteroidota bacterium
CAAAAAACAAAAAAGTAGGATTAATATTTCACTAAAAATAAAATTATGGTAACAATAGATGATTTAAAATTTACAAAGCAAACACACGGCGGCATTGGAGCAGTACTAAAAACTAAAAGTAAGATTACTATAAGTATACAAGCTGGTCAAGGTATATATTCAACGCCTAGAGAAGATGGATTAGAACCTGAAAGCTATTCAGCATTTGAAGTAGCATTGTTTAATGTTAGAGGTAACTTTGTTACTCATAAATTTATTGATTCTGGTGCTGATTCAGTTGCGGGATGGGTTCCTAGATCAGTAATTAACAATATAATATACCAACTTGAAAGATAAATAAATTATGACAGAAAAAAATATGGAAAAACTGGCTGATGTGATCGTGAAGAGATTCTTTGAGCGCATTGATGCAGATACTAAAGCAATGAATGCTGAATTTGTAGATGAGCTAATAGATAATGAGTCTCAATTAAAGGAACTGCATTTATTATTGCAACATTACGAAAGAAGTGAAGATTATATACAAGCAGCGAATGTGTTTGCAACCATTAAAAAACTGGAAGAGCTGGATAAAAAATAATATTCCCGCTAAATTGTATATATATATATTAAAACTAGATGTTATATAAATAAAATTTATAAATTAAACTAAAATTAAATAATGTATATAGATATAATCACGCATTTTTACGACATAACTACGCGGTATTATGCTAAACTTTTAAAAAATAATAAAAAACATGAGTTCAAACAATGAAAAAGTAGATAAATTTTATGAATGGATGATAAAAATAAATTCAATTCATTTTTCAGATAACAAAGCTATGACTGAAGCTTACAATAAAATAACCAATGAAGAGATATAATATAAATAATTACGTAATATACCATAAAGATCTTGAACAGTCGATGCCCGAAGGTAAAATGTGGGATGAGTATACTAGAGATGAATTAATAATTAAGTTCATGCCTTTAGTAGAAAACTTAGCAAGAAAGTTTGCAACTTCGCATCAGGCTATAGGTATACTATCTATAAATGATTTAATTCAAGCAGGACACATAGGTTTAATAACTGCGGTTGATAAACTTGAGTGGGATGTTTTAAACCAAAGTAATAACCTGGAACA
>PIVJ01000040.1 GCA_003353955.1 Bacteroidota bacterium
GATTTGGATTTGTTCTTGTCCTTTTTTTGTACTGCGCGTATAAACATCCAACAAACATACAAATATTTAAAACACAAAACAAGCCTTTGGGTCACCACACATGACTTACAAAAACGCTATTGCCTTGACTATCTGTAATATATCTATTTAAAAAAAAGAAAATAATTTTAACCACCCACTGAATATCAGGTGATTAGAAGATTGATGTTTTTTTTGTTGTTGAAAAATTTGCAAGTTGGGTTAAGTGGCACAACATGCCCGGTACAGGTGGCACAATATGCCCGGTATATCCATAAGCACGGAATTTAGTCTTTTTAAAAGTAAATCACGATTATTCTTACCCCAAAGAAATATTGAAAAATAATATAACTATTAACTTGTGTATATAATTGTGTGCACAAACACAAAAGGTTACAATGTTAATAAATTGTAACCTCTTTAATACATGGTGGAGCATAGCGGAATCGAACCGCTGACCTCTTGACTGCCAGTCAAACGCTCTAGCCAACTGAGCTAATGCCCCGAATAAGGCTGCAAATATAAAGAATTATTTCATCTGCAAGGCGTTAAGTCAAGTCAAAAATTAATTCTAAAAAGAAATAGAACAGTTCATTATTTCAATTTGCCAGAAAATAAGGGGATGTACTGGGTTTCTGTTTGAATAAACATCTAAGCAATTACAATATCTACATCTTTATGTAAGTTTTCAAACTAAAGTGAACTAAATTACGATTGCTGTCACTTTTAATGAATTTTTTTAATATGAAGAGTTCGTTAAAAAAAACTAAAATGATTAAAAATGAAGTTCTATTTTAATGATGTATTACATCATCTCGGCCTTTATTTCTGTATATATGAATAACCATGTTAGCATTAAATGGATTCATCCAATGCAGAACCTTGTCAACAAACCCGGGTTCAATAGTTGTTTCATACTCCATAAAAGGTAATATAGATTTCATTTGTTCTACCCTTCTATCAATATCGTTATCTTTAAAAAATAATATAAATGAAGGCAAAGGCTCTCCAGATGTTGATAATTCCTGTTGAATATTATCTATATTTTTGGGCTTAGCAAAATGATATTCATAAACCCATTCCCCTAGATAAAATTTTGGAGTTATTTTAGTTGAATTGTCAGTTGAATTTTCTAATAATATTGATTGTATATTTTCATATTGAGATAGGTATACCATTGATTCAACCCTAGCCCTCTTTGAATACATAGCTGTAACGGCAAACAACAATATAATATTTAGTATCCAGAAGAACCCCCAAAGCGAGTTAAGAAGTCGTTTCTTTTTAATCCAAAATTTTGATTGTGACACAAACTCACTCCAACCAATAATACCACCCATGATAATAAAAGGGATTATTGGTAATATAAATCGTTCCTGCTTAGCTGGGAGTATAGAATGAATCAAAAGAAATAGAAATGCAGGAAAGAATAGGACAATATATTTTTTCCATGTACTCAACCATCCAAAAATTAAAAACAAACTAATTGGCGGTAAAAGAATACCAGATATTAGTAGCAAATAATTATACCAAGGACCGGTAAAATATTCGGTTGAATGGTGTATGTTATATGTTATGTATGCATAAAGTTCTGCAAAAGGAAATCCCCAAATAAACCAATCAATAATACCTAAAGTAATAAAAGGAGAAATAATAAAACCGATACCTAATATTAAAAATTGGTTCCACTGTTTTCTGAATAAAAGTATTAAGAAAAACCCAGCTGAGAACAATATGGTTTGATAGCGGAATACAAAAGCCATCCCAAGGATGAAGCCAGTAATTAATAGTTTTTTATATAGGTTTTTCCTTTCTTGAAGGCTTATAAAAAGCCAAGTGCCATATACCATAAATGGAATACATAGGAATTCAATCAATGTTCGGACACTAAGAAATGGAATAATCCAGAATAAAGCGAGTAATAATCCAGATAAACTTGCAGTCTTTTTATTGGAAAGTTTTAAAACAATTTTGTATCCATAAATTACAACAATCATTGAAAATGAAGCATTGATAAACCTAATAATCAACATTTTCAATTCAGGATTATCTATATGTACCCATTTGAAAAAGACAAATAGTATGTAGTGTAAACCTGAGTAAAAAAGATTATGACCAGCCGGCTGTTCCGCTCCTCCTATCGGGAACCACTTCATATAATCTGTTCCCCACACCCATGATTGTGCGGTCTCAATATAGAGGAAATGGTCATCATGAAAAGCAAACCCCTTGGAGAAGATTACGGCAATTAGTCTTACAAAAATAGCAAGAAAAATAATTATGCTCAATGGGTTATCTTTCCAGATTTTCTGAATATGGCTCATTGTTTTTTTATTAGTTATAAAAGGCTTATTAAATCTATCTCTTTAACATTAACTGATAAAAAGTTTACCTTTTGTTGACACTAAATATAGTCCCGATGAGTGAAACGAATCGGGAAGCTAATGCCCCAAAGAGTTTACAAATTTAATATTTTTTTAATCATAACTTTGCTTTATCATTTTTTTAAAGAAATGAACGAAACAAAAAGATTATTTGTCGCCATAAAGATAGCAGTTGAACCTGATTTCATTCTCAGATTTAATGGCTTGAAGCAGGATCTTTATCATGAAAAAATCAGATGGGTTAATGAAAACAATTTACATTTAACCTTAAGGTTTTTCGGAGAAACCTCAATTGAAAGATTAGACAAAATTAATGAGGCATTAAAGAATAGTATTTCAAATTTTGAAGTATTTGAAATTAAGATTAACGATATTGGAATATTCGGGAGTTATTATAATCCGAAAGTGATTTGGGGAAATATAGATAAATCAGAAGCACTACTAAATTTGGAGAAAAGAATAAATACAAATCTAGAAACTATGAGTATTTTTAAAACCCGGGAAAATTTCAGACCACATTTAACACTGGGAAGATTAAAAAAGTTAACGGATAAAAAACTGTTTCAGGAAATAATCTCATCACACAAAAATCAATTCTTTCAATCTTCGACGATTGAAAAAGTTTATCTACTAGAAAGTATTCTTCAAAAAAAAGAACCCATTTATCATGTTATAAATGTGTTCAAATTAAAGGTGTAAAAGAAGGAGACCTTAGGCCTCCTTCTTACTTAATTCTACAATCTCACTACTTTTCTTGGTTCTTCTTTTCGATGAAATAGTTAATAATTAATCCTGCTCCACCGAATAAAAAGGTCATTGAAAAATAAGCTGTCTCTTCATCTAGCATATGGGTTTTTGCAAGAATGTTCCCGAGCAATAAACCAATTGCAACTCCAACAAGCAGCATCCCGAATTTTAGGGTAGTTGAACTTGTTTTTTTAGAGATGAAAAATGATGGTTCAACGCCTTTTTCCAATAATGCCATTCTTTCTTTTCTACGTACTCCCAGATAAACGATAGCAAAAATAAACCCGAATATGACTGTGAGAATAAATGATACTCCTATTTGTTCGCTCATAACTTTTAATTTTAGTTAAACAATGCGTTTTCTACACAGTATGACGCAAGAATAACTTCTGGGTTACACAATTTTAAAATAATAGTTTCCTGAAGCAGAAATATTAAGCATCTCAAAATCTGAATACCTATATTTTTATAAGGGAGAGAAATATTAGAATTAATAATCCTTTAATCTTGCAAAGTCATATTTTTGTAACTTTAGCCAATAAGTGTCGTCTAAAAATTAGATATGCAGAAAGACCTGTTTTTTATAGATAAAGTTCTGAGCGGAGAAACCGCTGCTTTTACCGAACTTGTTAATCGGCATAAAAACATGGTTTTTACCATCACAAATAGAATATTAAGAAGTAGGGAAGATGCAGAAGAGATTGCGCAAGATGTTTTTCTAAAAGTTTTTCATTCATTAAATAAATTTAAACGAGAGGCAAAATTTTCAACATGGGTTTATCGAATTGCCTTTAATACTGCTATTTCGAAAACAAGGATTAAAAGTTTTGAAGTTTCAGCATTGGATGAAAATCTTATTGAAAACTATACCTTTGACGAAATTGTAGATGACACTGGCGAGTTAAGCCTAGACGATAAAAAAAAGTATTACGAAATAGCATTAAAAAAGATATCAGAAGAAGACAATTTATTGTTAACCATGTTTTATACTGAAGAGCAATCGATTGACGACATTAGTGAAATAACGGGCCTATCGGTGTCGAATGTAAAAGTTAAACTTCACCGCACCAGAAAGCGACTTTACGAGCATATAAATACCATGCTAAAATATAGGGTAAGAGAATTGAGATAAAGGAGGTAATTATGACAGACATGAATTTAAAGGATGATTTTTTAAACAGGATACTCACCAAAGCATCACTGGATAAACCATCAGCAGATTTTACCGCAGACGTGATGAATCGCATAGATTCTGAGGTGTTTACAAAGATGGCAAACCAACCAATTTTTAGTTTAAAATATTGGTTGCTAATTGGGCTTGGCTTTATCGCTGCAAGTTTTGTTTTATTCGGATTAGATTGGTCATTTATGAATGGTATTTTTGGAAATGTAAGTTTTGAGAGTGTGCAGATTCCTGAATTATCGTTTAATATCTTTGGAGAATTGCAGACTTTCTTTTCGGAAATCAGTATTTCACCGATAATTTCTATTGGAATCGCAGCCATATTTTCATTAATTGTGATAGATAAAATAGTAAAGAAAATCTTTTCGGCACATATTTTCTTACTTATCTAAACAGTATTAACTTTGGAAGCATGTTGCTTCCTGAAATATTAAAATCTAAAATATCGGAAATCCTGACATTTCAGTTTAAAAGAAAAGTTAGGATTTTTTCTGTCCAATCTGTTGCCGGAGGCGATATAAATTCAGCGATCAAGATTGCAAGTAGCGTAGGTAATTTCTTTGTCAAGTGGAATGATGGAAAAAAATTTCCTGCAATGTTTTATAAGGAGTTCCTCGGACTTAAACTATTAGATAAATCTCAAAGTATTAAAATCCCGAAAGTTGTTTGTGAAGCCAAAGCCGGCAGTTATGAATTTCTGGTTTTGGAATTTATTGATGAAGCAAAGGCTGATTCAAAATTCTGGTATAAATTCGGTGAATCATTAGCTAGGCTTCATAAAAACACTGCCAAAAACTTCGGATTGGATCATGATAATTATATTGGTTCACTCATACAGTCCAATCAAAAACATAGCGATTGGATCAGCTTTTTTATTGAAGAAAGAATACAGCCTCAACTTAAATTAGCATTCGATGCTCAATTTACCGACAGGACTATTCTTAGTGCTTTTAAAAGGCTTTTTACTAAGCTGAATGAAGTCATCCCGAAAGAGCCTCCTGCCCTGCTGCATGGCGATTTATGGAGTGGTAATTTTATGATTACCTCACAAGGTGATCCTTGCTTAATTGACCCCGCAGTTTATTATGGCCATCGTGAAGTGGATATTTCGATGACAAAGTTATTTGGAGGATTTTCCCTGGAATTTTATGAAGCGTATAATGCTACTTTCCCCCTTGATAAAGGCTGGAAAGAGCGACTTGATATTTACAATCTCTATCCATTATTGGTTCATGTTAATTTATTTGGCGGAGCTTATGTTTCTCAGGTATTCTCGATTTTAAGAAGATTTTAGTTTGAGAACCTGAAATAAGCTCAGGGTAAAAATAAAAATATGATCGCCCGAATTGATCTTAAATAGCAATTTGAGTATATTTACAAAATCAACTTATAAGTCGTTATCTCAAACAATATTTGAAAGGAATAAAATGTGCAATAAGCATTTCATCTTTAGTATAATTTTAATTTTAATTGCAATTTGTTCATTTGCAAATGACAGCCTTTATAATCGAGATTCGAAAAATGAGCAGATTACTAATTCTTCATTAGCAGGTATAGAACTTGAACCGGAGCAACCTAATATTAAATCTTTAGCGTTTTCAAGCAACTCCGTTCTTGCTCATGGGAGATGGTTCAAAATCAGCGTTTCGGAAAATGGAATTTATAAGATAAACTATTCCGAGCTAAATGCTATGGGCGTTAATATGCAGAATCTGAACCCTAAAGACATTCGAATTTATGGCAATGGCGGAGGAATGCTTCCTGAGAAAAATAGTGAGACAAGACATCATGAATTGTTGGAAAATGCAATAATGGTAGTTGGAGAGGAAGATGGGCAGTTTGGCACTGAAGATTATATTCTTTTTTATGGTGAATCACCACATTCATGGGCCTACTCTGAAAACCTTCATAAATTCGAGCACCATTTTCATAGTTATTCTGATCATACCTATTATTTTTTAACAACAGACTTAGGATTGGGAAAACGAATAAGCCTCCATCCTTCAGAAACGGAATCAGCAAGCAGTAATATCTCCGAATTTCAGGATCATATTTTTCATGAGGTTGAGCAATATAATTTAATCAATTCTGGACGTACTTGGTATGGGGAAGCGTTTGACGCCAACGTAAGCCAGGACTTCATTTTTGAGTTTGCAAATTTAGTTTTGTCAAAAAATATGAATATAAAGATTGATGTTGCAGGAAGGTCTTCCGGTAATAATAGCTTTAGGGTCATCGTAAACAATCAGGAATTATCAGGTATTTTCATTCCCAGTATTAACTTTTCATCTTCATATCCACCGTACGCCAGAACTGGAAGTTTGAATGCAAATTTTATTTCGAATGAAGAATCCATAAATATTAATTTGATTTACAATAGACCAAATTCAAGTTCTATTGGATGGTTAAATTATATTGAACTTAATGCTTGGAGGAGATTAATATTCGAAGGATCTCAACTCAGCTTTAGAAATACAGAAACCATTGGTTCCGGAAATGTAACTCAGTTTCATATAAGTCAGGTAAATAGTAATGTTAAAATTTGGAATGTAACAAACCCCCTTGAGGTTACTATAATTGAATCAGCATTAAATGGATCGAGTTTAGATTTTAAGGTAAGAACAGATTCATTGCTTGAATTTGTTGCCTACAATGGGTCTGATTTTTTACAGATTGAAATTGATGGCGAGATCCAAAATCAAAATCTTCATGCACTGCAGCCTGTTGATTACATTATTATTACACCGGATGAATTTTATAGCCAGGCACTGCGTTTAGCTGAATACCATGAAATCCACGACGGCTTCTCTTATTGTATTGTTAGCCCAAACCAAATTTATAACGAATTTTCATCTGGAGCGCAGGATGTAAGTGCCATCAGGAATTTTGTAAAAATGTTGTATGATAGGGCTGATCAGGGATCTGAGCCTAAATATTTATTGCTGTTTGGAGACGCTTCGTTTGATTATAAAAATCGAGTCGCGACGAATACGAATTTTGTTCCTACCTGGGAATCTGAGCAGTCAACTGCCATAATATCGTCATTCAATACAGATGATTATTTTGGTTTGCTTGATAGTGATGAGGGTCAATATATGAAAGGTGATTTAGACATTGGAATAGGAAGAATACCTATAAAAACCATCGAACAAGCTACGGATATGGTCGATAAAATCATCCATTATTCAACAAATAGTAGTGAAAATATGGGTTTATGGAGAAGTACTGTCTGTTTAGTTAGTGATGACGAAGACTACAATACTTATGTAAACAACTCCGAAGAAATTGCTTCATATCTTGATAATTCTTTTAATAATATTAATGTCGATAAAGTATATTTTGATGCTTACACACAAGTTTCAACACCTGGCGGACAACGATATCCTGAAGCCAAAAAGATCATCAATGAAAAAGTAGAAAAAGGCGCCATGATTATAAATTATATTGGACATGGTGGTGAAACAGGTTGGGCTCACGAACGAGTGCTAGAATTATCTGATATTAATTCATGGAGAAATTATAACAAACTTCCGGTTTTCATTACCGCTACATGTGAATTCACCAGATTTGATGATCCTGAGCGTGAGTCGGCTGGTGAATTAGTTCTGCTTAATAATCAGGGAGGGAGTATATCATTATTTACCACCACCCGGGCAACCAGTTCCGGTGCCAATTTTCAATTGAACAAGCAAGTGCTTAAACATATCTTCGAAAAGACAAATGGGACGTATAACCGTCAGGGCGATATTATTAGAAAATCTAAGAATGCAATGGGGAATGGAGGTAATACGCAACGATTTGTACTAGTTGGAGATCCTGCAATGCTAATTTCATTTCCCATGGATAGTATTTCGGTGTTAAAAATTAACGGCGAAGATGTGAAAATAATTCCGGATACAATAACAGCCTTGTCGAAGATAGAGATTAGTGGTTCAGTCTATGGCTCAAACGAAATTAAAAAGTCTGATTTTAATGGGATTTTGAGTGCCATTGTATATGATAAGAAATCGATACTTTCAACTCTCGGACAAGACAAGAACAGCTTTGAGCAGACCTTTACCTTGCAAAACAATATCTTATATCAGGGAAAAGTAAGTGTTGAGAATGGCGATTTTACATTATCATTTGTTGTTCCTAAGGATATAATGTATAATTACGGACTGGGAAAAATAAGTTTATCTGCTTATGACGAAAATTCAGATGCTTGGGGATGTTTTGAGAATTTAGTGATCGGTGGTGGCTACGATGAAACATTTTTAACCGACACCGATGGGCCTGAAATCGAACTTTTCCTGAATGATGACTCCTTCAAAAATGGTGGGCTTACGAATAGTAACCCTATTTTGTTAGCACGGATAACTGATGAAAGTGGTATTAATACAATCGGTAGTGGTATCGGGCATGATATAGTTGCAGTACTTGATCAGGACATTGAAAATACATTTGTGTTAAATGATTTTTTTGAAACTGATTTAAACAGCTATACCTCAGGCACCATTGTTTATCCGTTATCTGAACTAGGTGAAGGTTCTCATCAATTAAAATTAAAAGTTTGGGATGTAGTAAATAATTCGTCAATCGCAGTATTGGATCTTATGGTAGTTGATCAGGATCAATTTTTCATTGAGAATTTGATAAATTATCCCAATCCATTTTTAAATGAAACTTCGTTTTTGTTTGATCATAATCAGGCAAATGCTACATTGAATATTGAAATTAAAATCTATGGAATGGATGGTCAAAAAGTCAGGACACTGAGAAAATCTATTAACGCAAATGGATTTAACTCCGGACCAATCAGGTGGGACGGAACTTCTGATTTCGGTTCTAAACTTGATCCGGGCATGTATATATACAGAATAATCTTTGAAGATCAGGAACTTGGTTCTCCGGCACAAATCAATAAATTAGTCATTATCAGATAGGCTTCTAAACTTCTAATTACTTATATTTGCCATAATTAGTCAAGCAATATATTTATTAAAATATCGTTACATTTGCATTCTTATAAACAAAATTAATATGAAACCCAAATTAGCTTTATTGTCAGCTCTATCAATTCTAATGATAAATGCTTATAGTCAAAATACCGAGGAATGGTTAGGCCAACAAGCAACTCTAAATACTATCACGACAGCGGTTCCATTTCTAATAATTGCACCTGATGCTCGTGCAGGAGCCATGGGAGACGCCGGTGTAGCCTCTTCACCTGATGCGTATTCGATGCACTGGAATGCCGCCAAATATGCATTTATAGAAAAAGATATGGGGTTTGGGATTTCATATAGCCCTTGGTTAAAGGCATTGGTACCTGACATTAATCTGGCTTATGTCAATTTTTTCAAGAGATTAGATGGTGAGCAAACCATTGCAGCTTCATTATTATATTTTTCATTAGGTAACATTGCATTCACAGATGATACTGGACTCCCACTCGGAGTGTATAATCCAAATGAATTTAGTTTAGATTTTGCATACTCCAGAAAGCTTTCCGAAAGATTTTCAGCTTCAGTTACAGGTCGGTTTATTTTTTCTGACCTTACACAAGGGCAATTTGTAGGCGGAAGTGAAACGCATGCCGGAACCTCAATTGCGGCAGATGTATCATTTTATTGGAGAAAGGATGTAAGTTTTACAAACTCAAGCGGTGTTCTGGCCTTTGGAACAAACATCTCAAATATCGGGTCAAAAATCTCATATTCAAATAATAATGTAAAAGATTTTATACCTACAAATTTACGATTTGGTTCGTCATTATTAATCAATGTCGACGATTATAATTCTATTTCTTTTGTGATGGATGTGAATAAATTGCTCGTGCCAACACCACCTGTTTATAAAGTTGATCCGGAAACAGGACAACCAATTTACGGATCAGATAATAAACGGATCATTGAGGCAGGTAAAGATCCGGATGTATCAGTAATTGGCGGAATGTTCCAATCTTTCTTCGATGCACCCGGCGGATTTAGTGAAGAGCTCAGAGAACTTAGTATTGGAACCGGCATAGAATATTGGTATGATAAGCAATTTGCACTTAGGGTGGGATATTTTTATGAACATAAATCAAAAGGAAATCGGAAATTCTTCACTTTTGGAGTCGGATTAAAATATAATGTATTTGGTTTGGATATTGCTTATTTAGCTCCACTAGAGCAAAGACATCCCTTGGAGAATACGTTACGTTTCTCACTATTATTTGATTTCGCAGCATTCAAATAGATAAATATTTACCTATGAATATCAGGGTTGGTTTTGGTTATGATGTCCATAAACTCGAATCAAGAACAGATTTGGTATTAGGAGGTATTAATATTCCTTCAGATAAAGGTGCGGCAGGTCATTCCGATGCTGACGTACTCATTCATGCCATATGTGATGCATTATTAGGGGCAGCTAATTTAGGCGATATTGGTCAGCTTTTCCCGGATACTGATCCGAAATTCCATAATATTGATTCTTCAATCTTATTGTCAGAAGTGATTACTCGATTAAAAGACGAAGGTTATGAAGTTAGTAATATTGATTCGACAGTCTGCTTGCAGCAACCTAAAATCGCTTCTTTTATTCCACAAATGAAATTGAAATTAGCTGAGCTGCTAAGTATTGATAAGGCTGATATTTCAATTAAAGCAACAACTACTGAAAAATTAGGATTTGTTGGAGAGGGAAAAGGTATTTCTGCATATGCTGTAGCCTTAATAAGTAAATTGGTTTAGGAAATAAATTCGTCTCTAAAATTGATCAAATATAAATTGTTACTTGCACGAGTCACCGCTGTATAAAGCCAGCGTAAGAATTCTTTATCCAACATTTTATCATTAATATAACCCTGGTCAATAAATACATTATCCCACTGACCGCCTTGCGTTTTATGACAGGTGAGTGCGTATGCAAATTTTACCTGTATCGCATTAAAATAAGGATTTTTTAAAACCTTATCCAACCGTTTTCTTCGCTGGGGAATATATTCATAATCTTTGGTTACTTCTTCAAACAATCGGTTGTTTTCTGCTTTTGTGAGTGCGGGGCTTTCAGCCATGATGGTGTCTAGCAGAATTTTAACTTCAAGTTCTGGTTCATTGGGGTAATCAATCATTCTTATACTTACATCGGCAAAACGAAAACCGTATAATTCTTCCGTCCTCAGTATTCGTGATATTTCAATGATATCACCATTTGCATAGAAACCTGCAGTTGAATCTTCGGGTAACCAGAAATAATTATTCTTCACCACCATCATCATCGAACCGACAGAAATCTCACCTTCCTGATATAAGATGCGCTGGCGAATTTGTTGATTGTAAATATTGGCGCGTTTATTAGATCGTGTAATTACAACTGTATTTTCGTGTCCGGAACTTGCGTAACTCGAGTTTAATTCATCCTCAAGTTCTGCGCCATTAATCACTCTAATATCATTAAACTTTGATAAATCAAAAAAGGGAGTCTCTATCAATTCTGCCTCTATTTTCTCTCTAATATTTGTAGCATTTGCTAAAACACCTGAATTGAGTGCTTGCCTCATAACATCCCGTAATGTTAAAGTATGTATATCTAATCCAAAGGAAGCTTTTAAATATTCAAGATTTAATGCCGGGCTCATCGAGAGGCCCACCGGAGGAAGTTGTGCCTCATCACCAATAAGAATAATTTTACAGTTTGTTTGGGAAGAATAAACGAAATTGATTAAATCTTCAAGTAATCCACGGCTTGTACCAACGGTGTTATTTGTGGTCAAACCATCTGGAATCATTGATGCTTCATCAACAATAAAAATTGTATTTTTTTGTTTATTCTTTCTCAAAACCAATCTATATTTTCCCTCATTATTGGTTGTTGCCCAATAAATATAACGATGAATAGTATGAGCATGTTTGCCTGAATAACTGCTTAATACTTTCGCTGCTCTTCCGGTTGGAGCCAATAAAGTAAAACTCTTTTTTATAGAAGGAAGAACATCAACCAGCGCACTTACAATGGTAGTTTTTCCGGTTCCTGCAAATCCTTTAAGTAGAAATAATGACAAGGTATTATCATCAGAAATAAAAGAACTTAACATATGAATCAACGCATCTTGTCCAGGGGTAGGATGATAAGGAAATTGCTTTATGATCAGTCTTCTTATTTGTGGTAAATCCATATAAAGTATTATAATTAAAAAGGATACCCGATCCCGAAATTAACGGCCATCTTATTAATACCGGTTTTAAATGGTACCCATCGATGAGATTTCTCTAGGGAAGGGTCACGAAGCCGAATGGCGGTATCAATTCGGAAAATAAAAAAGTTAAAATCAAAGCGCAATCCAAACCCGGCATCAAAAGCTATTTCGCTAAAAAAACGCTTCAATTGGAAATGGCCTCTGGGGAAAAAATCATTTTCTTTCAATAACCAAACATTGCCCATATCCATGTAAACTGCACCTTTAACAAAACTATGAATCGGGAAACGATATTCAATATTGGCTTCCAGTTGAAGGTCGCCTATCCGATCAACTTGACTGAAGGAGTCATCATTATCAGAAGAACCCGGGCCTAAAGATCGAATTCGCCAACCACGCATTCCGTTTGCTCCACCTGCATAAAATCCTTTTTCAAATGGAATATCTACCGAATTCCCATAAGGGATACCGACCCCAAGCATACCTCTGATCACTAAACGATTTTCTTTTGATTGCACATCATAATACCTGAAATCAAGATCAGCTCGAACATATTGAGCATATCGGATGTTAAACAACGTATTATATCCATCATCGTTTTCAGCTATTCCAAATAACATATTCGCTCCTTTTAGCAGGAATCCTGATGTTTCAAAATTAGCTCTGAAGTAGATGAAGTTTTTAAGTTTATTCAATTCCTGGTTATTGAAAATAAAGCTGTATTTCAAGGCAGAAATAAGGTGGTCAGTATATTGATTCTTGAGGCGTTCGTTGGTCACAGGTTCAAGTATTTTTTCAAACTCTGTTGTTGGATAAACCTTGACTGAATTTATCTCGACCGGGAATAATATATGCTGGATATTACTATTTTGTGACCAGTTATATCCGAAAGATACATTTGTTATGTATCGGCGATATTTGGGTCGTTGTTGATAATTTATACCTGTATTTACTGTTGTGGTGGGTTTAAGATCCTTAGGAAAACGTTCCTGCTTAATAGGAATTAAAAATCTTGGGAAGTTAAGGCTTACTTCGATACCGGTTTCAAGGGTGTTGAAGAATAAAAATTTATCATTAGTTTGGTTTGTTGTAGATGGATTCATTTTCTGAACCTCCAAAGCACCCTTAATTCGAACCTGAAAAAGTTCGGCACCTTTAAAGAAATTTTTATTGGCATAAACAATATTTCCACCCAATCCTAAATCTCCTCCAGAGTTCGTTCCTTCCGCTTCAACTGTATAAGATTGTACTTTAGACCGTTCCATATTAATGTAACAATCGAGCAAATTGTTAACTGAGTTGTTTTCACCGACAATAGTTGCAAATTGAATATTCGTATATCGGAATACCTTTAAATCAGCCAACCTTCGGTATGTCTGTTTTACAGACTCCAGGCTATATAAACGCTCAGTGCTAATTAATATTGACTGGGTTATTACCTTCGGCTTAATTTGCAATTCATCTTTGTGTAAGAAATGATATATATTTAAATGCGGATTACTTGTGTCTTCCTGTACACTTATCGCCAATGTATCTAAGTCAATTTGATCCGCATTAGTTAGGGCAAAATCGGGGTTTATGTAGATGTTGTTAATGTAGTAATGTTTATGAGGAATTGTTATAGTCTGTTCTGGATCGAGCGTGTCCTGAACTCGCAAGTCTTTAACAATCAAAGTGATGTCCAATGAATTCGAATTAAAGGCACTGTCTATTTCAAAATAAATATACTCTTTATCGAAATTATAGTAGCCAATATTTTTCAATGAATCAGTGATCCGGTCACGTTCATCATCAATAATAAATGCATTGTAATTGTCTCCTTCAATGATAAGACTAGAAGTTGAAATTCGGCTTATGCTTTCATAAAGCTGGCTATCAGAAATTTGATAGTTGTATGATTTAATTTTATACGGTTTGGTTGGTTTAATATGATATATGAGATTCAGTTTTTTCCTTTTCGCGATAGATTCATACCATACTTTTGAATTAAAGTGACCTGTTTTATTAAGATAAATTTCCATCTGCCGAATACTTTTTTGTGTAATTTGGGTATCAAAAAACACAGGCGATTCACCAAATGATCGACTCATCCAATTTTTAAACTTTCGCTCTTTACCCTTCGTTGATAATTGATTCGCCCATAGTTTAAACCTCCATACGCCCAATAATCTCTTATTAGGCGTTTGTCCGATTAAGCCATAAAACTCATCTTTGTTTATTTCGGAATTCTCAGCTTGTACAACAACTTTATTTTTGTTAAGTAAGGGTTTATCAATGTTTTTCAATGTTCCACAAGCGCTTACAACTATTGTGAGAACAATAAAAAATGAAAAACATGTAGCGTTTAAGAGCTTCAAAATCAAAGCAAGTTAAGTGTTTCACAAAAATACGATTTCTAACGAATTCTCAGAATTATTAATCAAGTAATGAGATAGAAGATTTAACGTATTTTATTTTGTAATAATATTACTATTTCAAATAAAATAAATTATATTTGCACTCCCGTTTTGAAAACGGATTTGTTCTTAAATATCGGGCGATTAGCTCAGTTGGTTCAGAGCACCTCGTTTACACCGAGGGGGTCGGGAGTTCGAATCTCTCATCGCCCACATATGTTTATATTAACCGAAACGTATACCCCTATTTCAATCCAAAAGTATCGCATTTTAATTAAATAAAAGATTAGGGGCTTCGGATATTCACATCTTTTATTTTCATTACCAACTATTCTTGATTCATTTCCTTGGTTTCTTTTAACCTATATGATTTGCCATTTATGATTATTAGATAGGCTTTGGTTATTCAGAGTATGAGTAGAAAAGGTAATTATTGGGATAATGCTGTTGCGGAATCTTTCTTTAAGTCTTTAAAAGTAGAAGCTATTTATCAATACCATTTTAAAAATAAATATGAAGCCAAACGAACTTTTGAATACATTGAAGCATGGGATAATAAGAATAGACAACCCTCTCATCTGGGAGGGTTGGAAAGAATTTGAGAAACTAAATCAATTTAAATATGTGGCTTGAGGGGTGTTAAAATTTGTTCGAAAAAAGGTTGCAAGCCCAAACAGTATCTATTTCAGAGTATCACACCTCTAATTTCTCACCTTCAGTTTTAGCAATTACTACAGCTCCGCAACTATCACTCCACACATTTGTTGCTGTACGAAACATATCTAGTATTCGGTCAACAGCAATTATGAGACCTACACCTTCAAGCGGCAGACCAATGGCGGTTAATATCACTGTCATCATAACTAACCCAGCCATTGGAATAGCAGCAGCACCTATTGATGCTAACAAAGCAGTTAGTACGATAATTAACTGTTGTACAAAGGTGAGATCAACACCATAAACCTGTGCGATAAAAATAGCAGCAATACATTCGTAAAGAGCAGTTCCATCCATATTTACGGTTGCTCCTAATGGTAGTGTAAAACTACTGATCTTGTTTGACACACCTGATTTTTTTTCTACAGCAGTTATTGTTAAAGGTAGCGTTGCAGCAGACGAGGAAGTAGAAAACGCAGTTAGTAATGGCGTCGTCATATTCTTAAAATGCTGTAATGGTTTAGATCTTCCTATAAATTTAACGATAAGTGGTAAAGTGATGGAACCATGAATAAATAATGCGACTATTACAGTAATCATATATAGACCCATGCTATTTACCAGCCCGGCAAAATCATCTTGATCAGCTACAGTTTTAGCCACCAAACCAAAAACTCCAAACGGTGTGAATTTGATCACAAAAAGAGTGATCTTCATCATGACTTCAAAAATTGAAGTGAAAAATTGTTGCAATAATTCACTGTGCTTTTTGCCAACTTTCATTATAAAAAAGCCAAATAGTATTGCGAAGAAAATAACAGACAACATATCATTTTCTACCATTGCGGTTAGTACGTTGTCGGGCACAATCTCAACTAATATATCTTTGAAAGAGCGTTGTTTTTCAACCAACCCCTCAACTTCCTGAACAAAATTAATCTGTGCTCCAACACCTGGCTTAATTATATTTACCAATATCTGTCCTGTAAGAATTGCTAGCACACTGGTACTAAGATAATACAGCAGGGTTTTGCCTCCGATACGACCCAAGTTTGCTCCAGACCCTATATTCGTTATTCCTGAAATGAGTGATGATAATATTAATGGAATTATCAACATTCTAAGAGCACGCATAAAAAGATCACCCATCCAGCTCACATATTCAATGGCAGGGTTTGAATAAGCAGAATGAACTATTAAAGTCTTATATTCTTCATACTGAGATATACCGAGATGTTCTTCTAAGGCATTATTAAAATCTGATAATGTTGTATACTCCTGCCCTTCAAGTGCCTGTATCTCTATTAGCACTTCCGTAGAAACCTTTTCTTTACTTAATAGTTTTAATGATTTTGTAGAAATTGAGTAATTGGTAGAGAAAAATAATCCATAACCAATAGCCAATAATAACGCAATTAATATCTGCCAATGCAGTGCAATTTTTCTCATAAATCCATTTTTCTTGTGAAAAAACAAAAGTACAAAAATATCTTTACACAATTTAATGATAGATCTAATCTAAAATAATTTGTTGCGATTGAATTATGCTTCCTGTAGCACCCTGGTTATGTTAACTTTAAAACCACTCATTGTAAATAAACTGATACTCCTTTTTATCTCACTATCCATAACTTTTGATAATATCTGTCTGTACTCTGTTTCCTTGCTATTGTATGTATTTGACCCCGTTTAATCATTTGAAGTAGCTGTCCAAAGATAGGCTGTCCGGTAAAATTTGTACTTTTGTTCATATCAAATTGCTCTTTGTGAGTATTGAGCAAAGATAATTCTGGTGAGGTGCTTATTTAACCATCTCACCTTTTACCGGACAACAATATATGGAATACATTAAAATTAATTCTTAAGGAGATAAAAATGATAGTTGGTGGTGGTTTTAGGTCAATTAGGTATTCATTAAAAGCGAGTAATACTGTAGGATACCGGAAGATGTTTCGGGCAATGATGTCTAAAAACACTTGTAAAACATGTGCATTGGGCATGGGAGGACAAAAGGGGGGAATGACAAACGAAATGGGGGGCTTCCCCGAAGTTTGTAAGAAAGCCTTCCAGGCACAAATTACGGATATTCAAGCTCCAATTCCAGAGAAACTGTTTAAGGAAAATAGTATTGAGGATTTTAGAAAAATTACAGCACGATTATTGGAAAAGAGCGGTCGATTAAATACACCCCTCTACAAAGCAGAAGGCGACACTCATTATTCTGCAATTTCATGGGAAAAAGCAGTAGAAAGAATAGTGAATCGATTCAAGACTACTGCTGCTGAACGAAGCTTTTTTTACAGTTCTGGGAGATCTTCCAACGAAGCTGCTTTTTTGTTACAACTCTTTGCCCGTATTTATGGCACCAACAATGTCAACAATTGTTCTTACTATTGTCACCAGGCAACAGGAGTAGGAATTGGTTCAACAATTGGAACCGGTACAGCAACAATACAATTACAAGATATTGAAAAAGCTGATTTGATATTTGTTATTGGAGCCAATCCGGCCTCAAATCACCCACGTTTTGTTAGACAACTAATGAAATGTCGCCGTCGGGGTGGGCATGTCGTTATTATCAACCCGGTCAAAGAAAAAGGGCTGGTAAAATTTGCAATTCCTTCCGATTTCAGATCTTTGTATTCGGGAGGAAGCAAGATTGCTTCTGAATATATTCAGGTTCAAATTGGGGGAGACATTGCATTGCTGAAGGGAATTGCTAAAGCCGTTATTGAGGCAGAAAAGCATGACTTGAAGTTTATGGCGGATTATACGAATGGTAAAGACGACTATCTTGCGGATATTCAAAATACTCCATGGGAAACAATCGTTTCAAATTCTGGCATTTCTCAGGAAAATATCAGGCACATTGCTGAGATTTATGGCAATTCAAAAAATGTTATCTTTTCTTGGTCAATGGGAATTACACATCATGAACATGGATCAGAGAACGTTGAGTCTATTGTTTGCCTTGCTCTTTTACGTGGTATGATTGGAAGACGTTATGCCGGGCTACTCCCATTAAGAGGTCATAGTAATGTTCAGGGGATAGGATCGGTAGGCGTAACACCTGCCCTAAAGGAAATGTTTTTTAATAATATTGAAAAACATATCGAAGTTCAGCTTCCAACTGTTGCTGGAATGGACACACTATCATGTATGAAGGCTTCCCATGATGGAAAAATAGATTTGGCATTTTTACTAGGAGGAAACCTATATCAATCTAATCCGGATACTCAATTTGCGGAGAAAGCATTAAACGCTATTCCTTTTAAAATATACTTAAATACTACCTTGAATCATGGACACTTTTATGGAGTCGATAAAGAAGTTCTGATTCTTCCGGTAGCTGCCCGGGATGAGGAACAACAGAAAACAACCCAGGAGTCAATGTTCAATTTTGTCCGATTAAGTGACGGTGGCAATGTCAGACTTGATAATGTACGTTCGGAAGTTGAGATTATAAGTGATATTGCTGAAAAGGTTCTGGCAGATAGCACCCTCGATTTTGGAAATTTAAAATATCATCAAAATCTACGGGAATTCATTGCTAAGGTAGTTCCCGGATATGAAAAGTTAGGTAAAATTGGAGAAAGTGGAGAAGAGTTTCAAATTCCCAATAGAACATTTTATCAGCCTCAATTTGCAACTCCGGATCACAAAGCAAATTTCAGAGTCTGTCCAATCCCATTACTGAAAGGGGAGGAAGGAGAATTTCGCATGATGACGGTAAGAAGTGAAGGGCAATTTAACACGATTATTTATGAAGAAGAAGATCTTCTCCGAGAACAAACAAGTCGCTGGATTGTGCTAATGAATAAAGATGATATTCGTAAAAAAGGCTTACAAGAAAATGATCTCGTTACCTTAGAATCCTCTGTTGGTAAAATGGAGAAAATTGCAGTGCGGGAATTTGATATCCCTTCTGGAAATATCATTACATATTTTCCGGAGTCCAATGTTTTAGTGCCAACTATAACAGACCCAAGAAGTCAAACTCCGGGATATAAATTAGTTTGGGTAAAAATCTCACCATTTAATAATAGTAGTAATTAAAAGTGGTCAAACCTAAATAATACCAAACAGCAACTTACCGGAAAAAGTGCAACTGAACTGTTTGCTGAAGAAAAGAAATATTTAATTGAACATACTCAAGCTTTGGCATGTCCCGATAATGAACAACTGCGTGTAGATAAGTATGCTATCATAAGTTACCGTACCAACCGCTATGCTGTTTCTGACAAACTGGTGGGCAGATTTGTTGATGTCAAGATTTACAATTCAAAAATGGAAGATGTCCTCTTAA
>PIVJ01000479.1 GCA_003353955.1 Bacteroidota bacterium
ACTCAATGACATTCAGATCCAACCATTAAAAGCAGGCAGGAGTCCTTTCCCTGCCACCCCAAAATAGTTTTTGTAGGAACTATAAAGCTATGCAACACCCCGTCATCAAAGGGTAGTGCTACCTTTAAGTATCCCAAGAATTCAAATTCAGATAATTTGTTAGCCCCACCTGAAAGGGTGAGGCATGTGTAGTTTAATGAACATCTAGTTGAATCATTACATCTGGCACATTTAATATGGCTTCCGAAATGAAACTGGTGGGTGAGGGCAAATTTTGGCCAATTTGGCTAAAATTCAGGCTAAATTTGGAATCAAGTTTTAACTGTGTACAGTTCCAAATAAGAGCTATACTCCATCTTAAATAGCCCCTTATATGTTGATGTATTCTTTATTCAACAAGTTTTAGTAGATTTAAGTTTGCTCTACATGTCTTGGTCTTGTGGGTCTGAGGTAGGTAGGGGACCCAAAGTCCCATGTCTCCTACCATAGGTGAATTAGTGGATTTGGTCATCTTTCACTCCATAATTTCTTTATACATAAAGCCAGAGAGATAAAACCACCCATATGTACATTACTTGTTGGGTGCTTGTTCATACTAATATCAAATATAATATTCCATGATTACTTCTTTCCAAAGTAGGAAAACCTGGCCAATCTTAAAGGTAGCACCCTCGTATGATAACCCCCCATAAGGATCAATGGTAAATTGCTGACTTTGAAATGTGAAATCCCCTCCTACAGAAACTACGGCTACCAACATATGACCCACCATTTGAAAGCTTGTTGCCTCTACATTCACACTGTTATGCATTTATATAGGCATGACCGATTACTTTTTGAGCTGCAGGCTGATAAACAAGACCACCCCTAAATTACCTTAAAACCAGATCTCATATCACAAAATATTGTCATATGAGAAAGACCTCTGTATTCATACGCCATCAATATTTCAATTTCCTAGTACATATACCCATGAAGGCAAATGTCTCTGCCCACCAATGCTATTACTCAATGACATTCAGATCCAACCATTAAAAGCAGGCAGGAGTCCTTTCCCTGCCACCCCAAAATAGTTTTTGTAGGAACTATAAAGCTATGCAACACCCCGTCATCAAAGGGTAGTGC
>PIVJ01000480.1 GCA_003353955.1 Bacteroidota bacterium
CATTTACTTCTTTTCTTGTTATTATTATATGTCACCATTGAACTTACTGAGCCCATAAATAGGGGGGTAGGTACTGTAAGATTTGCTCTCCGAGGTCCAGAAGTGTACAAACTGGGATTTGTGAAAAAAAAATTCTTTGAGGGGTGGGGAAAATGCCTCCCACTCAAAAATGAGGGAAAAATAATCCCTCACCAAAGGCTAGAACAAGAAAAACAAGAAAAGAAGTCAACGCAGAGCGTTAACAGATCTTGCCATAACATAATTTTCATGGATACAAGTTTCAGGCATTGAACTCACTGACCCCATAAATAGGGGTTAGGTAACATCAGAATGCTTCTCCTATACCTGGAAGTGCCCAAACTGGGATTCATGGAATTTTGATATGTCCCTCAGGCAGCTCCTGGGGTGGGGTAAAAAAATAATATTTGGTGCAGATCCCGGGAACCAACCCAGATAACATGCAAAGCTTGGTGTACATCCTTGGTAGATCCATATAGTCTGATATAGTGTAGTTCTGAGAGGGACTTTTATGTGTTTTGTAATGTTTGACCTCAATTTCGGACAGGACCTTGACTTTTGACTTTCAAGGTCATGTCACCATTGAACTCACTGACCCCCGTAAATAGGTGGATAGGTTAACATCAGAATCCTTCTCTGATGCCTGGAAGTGCCCAAACTGGGATTCCTGGAATTTTGAGATGCCCCCACCCACCCCCTGGGGGAGGGGCCAAAAAAATAATGTCACCATTGAACTTACAGTCCCCATAACTAGGGGGGTAGGTACTGTTAGAATTGCTCTCTGAGGTCCAGAAGTGCCCAAACTGGGATTTGTGAAAATTTGAGATGGCCCCCACCCACCCCCTGGGGGTGGGGCCAAAAAAATAATGTCACCATTGAACTTACTGACCCCATAAATAGGGGGGTAAGTACTGTCAGAATTGCTCTCCTAGGTCCAAAAGTGCCCAAACTGGGATTTGTGAAATTTTGAGATGGCCCCCACCCACCCCCTGGGGGTGGGGCAAAAAAAATAATGTCACCATTGAACTTACATTACTGTTTTGTAATGTTTAACCTCAATTTCGGACATGACCTTGACTTTTGACGTTCAAGGTCATGTCACCATT
>PIVJ01000481.1 GCA_003353955.1 Bacteroidota bacterium
ATCTTCTACTTCGTTGACCTTCGAGCAAGAAAACATCAATAGTAAAATAAAAATAAAGATTGCTGGCAGTTTTGTTTGTTTGACTCTTTTCATAGCTAATTCATAAAGAATAGGATTACCTCCTGATGTTTCTTTGATGTCAATTGGGCTCATTTCCTGAACACCATGAATTTTTAGATTTTTCATAATTCTTAAGTTTTTTAAATAGATAATTGTTTAATTTTAATAAGACTTGATCAAATCTGTTGGCGTAAAACTAGGTTTGCTCAGTGCCATAAAATAGCACTGAAGTATTTTTTTGGGTATCCTCAAAAAATATCTCTTTCTTCTTCATCCGTAATAAATTGCATGGAAAAACTAACCTTAATCTCAAAATCTTCATCCTTGTAATAAAATGTTTTAAGAGAACGGTTATATTCAATCGGGGCTCCATAATCTTTTAGCTCCTCAAGAATCCTGAATAATTGTCTTTTACTAATATTGAGTTTTGATGAAAACTCTTCTGGGCTACCCGTTATTTTTTGTTCTATCTCATTAACAACGCGGTGAATTCTTTCAATTTGTTTTATGAAATTCATGGCTAAATAATTTAACAGTTTATAATGGGTTTTATTTCTGGGTTTATTTTTATGGGGAGTTTTGTCGTTGTCATAGCTCAAAGTATATCGTTCTTTTTTCGTACAATTCAAGATGACTTCCTTCTTTCAATTAATTTCCCATTTTCCAGTACAACTATCTTATCGGCATTTGCCACCGTTCCAAGTCGATGAGCGATTATTAAAATAGTTTTACTTTCTTTTTTCAATTTTTGTGTGGTTTGTTGAATAAATTGTTCCAATTCAGAATCAAGGGATGACGACCTTGCTTCACCTAAGATTAATATTTCCGTCTGAAATATTTTTTACATAAAAAGTTACACTATAAAAAATCCAGGACGGCATCCGCCAATTGGCGGATGCCGTCCTAATTCTATACCGTGTTACCTGTAGTTATTTTGTCAAAACAAAATAAGGATCAATTGTATTATTCCCTCGTTCCCAAACGTGTTCTCCATTTAACCAGATATTATTCTGTAAGATTGCATTTTGGGTTCTTTGATAAGACACTTCTATAGTGTCAGT
>PIVJ01000142.1 GCA_003353955.1 Bacteroidota bacterium
CTCAAATTGCAAACCTAAAATTGAAAATATCGAAAAGCTTGATGGTGTTTATTATAATTAATTTCTTGTAAACTGCAATGAATCGCATGATTTAATTGAGAGGTAATATGAGTGAGTTTATAGATAAAACCAGAAACACAGCAGTTAAAGATCTACAGATACATATAAAACTTTGTGAGGCTCATTGTAATTCCATGGAAAACCCAAGGGATAAAGAGGCTCAAGTGTTCATTAAACACTTAAAATCAGCACTAGCGATTGTTGATGGAAGTAGACATGCAATGTACTCAAAGACTGCAAAAAAAATGCATAAAGCGGGTAGGAAGCCTAAAGGGTCAATGCTAGATAAGCACCGTGATAGGATTATAGAAGCTTTGGGAGAAAAAATATCAATAGCAAAAATAGCTCGGGAACTGGGGGTACAAAGATCGACACTTTCTGACTATGTAATTAAAAAGAAACTTAAAAATGATTGAACGCAGATTGAAGAAGAAGCACAAACTACCATAAAAAGTAAGGTTATATATTTCAAAAATACTCTCCCGCCCAAATTTGAAAATCAAAAAAAACCCGCAAAGTCTCTTGGTAAAACTAAGCGGGTAAAAGGGAACTCTTAAAACCTATTCAATAACCAGAATAACTTTCACCCGGTCATCAATTTCATCAGATAAAACATAGCCTATAGCAGACTTGTTTTTAGACACAATCTCTAAAACATCAGATGATGTATCAACTTCTTTAGGTGGTTTTGCTTTGCCTGAAAATATCATTCTAGACCAGTATGAGTGCAGGTTAGAATCATCCTTCCTCAACACCTGTTTATTAAAGATTTCTTTAATACTGCTGGTGTTTGTGTCTAGAGGGATAACGTGCTTTCCATCAGGATAAGTTTTAGTTTTACCTAAGTAGATTTTACGTAGTTGAGATTTACTGATCAGGTTATCATTGTCAGGATGTACTACGATAGCCATGCTTGCAAAGGCTGTTGTAGATAATCCAATATTTAAAAGGATTCCTACTAAAAATATTTTAATAATTTTCACTCTTAAATCTCCTAAAATACTAGATCAATGCCAAAGCGAAATGCTTCAGGCTTTCTATCATCGGTTTCAATATCTTGCATCAAGTATTCGAACTTAAATGCAGCGTTAGGTTGAAAGTCCCAACGAGCAGACAAGGTGTAATCATCACTTACTTTATCTTGAGATCCCTTTGTTACGGCTTCCACTGTAGCACTTTGCACATATATACCTGCATCCTGAAGGCCACCTATCAAACCTGTAGCACCTAAATAGGGTTCTAACGCTGCATCTAAGTTTTCATAAATATCATCATTAACATAACTCTTTTGTTTGCCATAAGTAAAACTCAAGCTAATATCATGTGGTAGTTTGCCTCCAAGAGTGAAGTAGGCGCGTCTAGTTTTATGAATTGATATATTGGCATCGTATTCTGAACCTATCACTTCAGCGATAACAAATATGTTATCAAAATCCATGGTTGTACCTAAAGAAAGAACATCCTGATCATCATTTTTAAGTACCATATCGTCATACACTGAAGACAAATCTACAGTTGGTATGTTTGCGCTGGGATCTGCTTGGTTAATTAAATCAACTTCTGCATTAATATCATCACCCAAAATCATAACATTGTCAGTTATGTAAGCAATTTGTGATTGATCTAAACTCAACTTACTATGCCCATAAGCAGCTCTCAGGGAAACCCAATCTTTATCTATTGTCCAAGCCACTCCCCATGTGTCTTCTAAATCTATATCCATTGTAGTGGTTCTGTCGGATGATTTGAGGGTATCACTGCTTGAACCAATATATCCAACTACATCTGAAGTCCACTCACCCAACTCAGTTGTATAGTTAAGCTTCAGACCTTCGATGCTCTGAATATATGACTTGTTATAAATTGTATTGGGTGGTGCAATCCATTGGTAAGCATAACCTACATCCAGAACATCTGAATATTGATAGAATGGCAGTCTTACTCTACCGACATCTATTCGTACATTTGGTGTTATTTGATAAGCTGCATAAGCCCAATCGAATTTAGGTTCAAAATCCTCATACCCATATGCAACAACTTGAGTGACAAACGATAACTTATCACTTAGCTGGGCATCCATTCTAAAGCCTAGTCTACTGAAATCTCGATATTCACCATCATTATCAATATCTGACGCTGCACCTTTCAAAACTCCTTCATCGTCATCTACTGTCTTTGCATAAACTAGAGATGCAAAGCCTGAAAACTCAATATCAGTGTTAGCTGCCATTGCCTCTTGTGTTAAAAACAGTAAACAAATACTGAAATATATTATTTTATTTTTATACATATAGCTTTCTCCAAATTAAACGAAAAGGGATTATAGCAGTTGTTTAAATGAGAAAGAATACGATTTAGTAATACACCTGAGATAATACTACCACAAAAAGTAAGGTTAAGTATTTCAAAATTATACCTCGGCCCAATTTCAGAAATCGAAAAAAAACCCGCTAACTAGGGGTAAGAAGCATAAGCTAGCGGGTTTAGTACTCCCCACGGCAAGTAGTGAGTGGTTTATATTATATTTATTTTCTTGTAAACTACAACCCACCGCATGAAATAATAATTAAGGGGATTTACAAATGAAAAAAATAATTTGCTCAACAATGCTTGGTTGCCTGATTGCATCCACAAATGTAAACGCTCAAGCTCCTGTTCCAGCACCAGTTCCAACACCTGCTCCAACTAATGGTGTGTGGGATCAGTTTGGTTTGGGTGTTGGATTGTCTTATACCATGAACATTGGTGATGATAATCGCGTAAAATCAGCAGAGGTTGTCAACGGAAAAGTGAGGGTGTCTGATGAAGAGAATGGTATTCCAAGAGTTGTGTTAGAGGGTCACTATTTCTTTAATGCAGATGATGGTTTTGGTCATGGCCCTTTTGTTGCTATACAGCCGGGTGATGAAGAAATTATAAACGCTGCTGCTATTGGTTACATGATTGGCTTACGTGCAAGCGAAGATACATCAAGTTGGAATTTAGGCTTGGGTATTGCAGCAGATCCTAACGTACAAACTCTTGGTGATGGTATTGAAGAGAATGAAGAACTGCCTGAAGGTGAAACTGAAATCAGGTATAAAGAAGAGACAAAATACGGTGTGATGATTCTATTTTCTACATCTTGGTAATCTTTAAAACCTGCAAGCATGGAAGCAACGCAGGTTTAATAATAAATTATTTTTAAAAATTGCCGTTCCTTAAAAGAGAGAGAGCAATAAAAAGTGGCAAAATTCCTGTCAACAACACGAAAACAATCAGCCCGAGAATGGTTGGAAATAATTCTTTTGGGGTTATTTCCTTACGTATTTGTTCCTCTAATTCTCCATCCTTCTCAAATAAACTCATGATCTGCCGTCCTCCTAAAATTGAAGTGAGAGACTAACATATTCTCTTAAGTTATAAACACTCGTATTAGTATATTCAGTTAATATTCAGTTAATATTCATTAATATTCTGCTGTGACCCACAGGAGGGACATATAACGCTAATGTGTCCCATACACAACACTCAAAAGTTTATTTTCACAGGGAATTTATAATATTAATCAGATTTATATTGACATTTGTAATACGTTGTCAACAGTAGTAATATGCTGGCTTGAGTGTTTAATTAAGAGAATAAATAAGGAAAAGAGTATGAGTACTAAACCATGTAAAGACTGTCAGGCAGATATTCCAAAGAAAGCAAAGAAGTGCCAACACTGTGGAACAAAACAAGGCACATCTACTTTTGTTAAAGTAATACTGAGCATAATGTTTATAGGTTTTTTGGGTAGTTTTCTTCCTGATGAAAATGGAAGTCGCAGCTCAACAAGCACTGCTAAAAGTTCTACCCCTACCAGATCAAGTCAACCTTATATAGAAAATGATAGTTTGTTCTGTGTTTCTGAAGATGCTTTAGACACTCAGACAAAAATTCTTGTAAGTGGTAGACAAGTTTTTTCTCAAGGATGTGGTGCTACAGGTGTTGATATTGATGTCATATTAAAAAGTGGTGGTGGTTTAGGAGTAACAAAAGCTGTTGGTATAGATAATAATTCTATTTATTGGGTTCACAGTGAATCTATAAAATATAAATAAATAGAGGTACTCATGAAAACTGGCAAGAAAAAAATTCGTATTAGGTTTAAAGGTGAGGGCAGCACATGGATAGAGGGAACTTTATCAGTGCAGTTAGATTGTATTATGCTGCACTCCCCTTTCATATCAGCTCAGTGGCCTCTTGAAGATGCTGCACCTCAATTAATCAATCAACCTAACGGAACACTCAAGCTTGGTTTCCATCACACAGGCTGTAACTCACAAACGTATCAATCGTTTTACCTGAACGGCGATAAGTTTAAAGAGATTGAAGCTTTTTTTCATGGCTGGGGCTTCCCAGTTCCAAGAGATAATTTAAAACCCAATAAGGAAGTACACTAATATGTGTCCATCAAGAAGACAACAACTGGTTGAACAAATGCGCGTGGCTTTAACAATACTCTGTGACCCACG
>PIVJ01000482.1 GCA_003353955.1 Bacteroidota bacterium
TTAAACTACTTAGATAAATGCAGTAAGCCGGTTTCAGAAAACATGATTGATGAAGTAGCTACTATATCTACGAATAACGATCCTATACTAGGTAAGTTAATCGCAGATGCTTACAGAGCTGTGGATTTAACAGGAGTTGTTATGATGGAAACATCACAGGACGGAGAAACCAGTATAGATGTTGTAGAAGGGGTTCAATATGAAAAAGGTTTTACTAATAATCATTTTGTAACAAATGCAGCTGCTAATACAGCAGAACTTGTTAATCCCAAGATATTACTTGTGGATTCAGCAGTTGATAGTATCAGACAGATACAAACAATACTTGAACACGTAATAAAAAATAACATACCGTTACTTATTGTAGGCGATGTTGACGCAAAAGTTGCAGCAGCATTAGCAATGAATAAAAACAAAGGTTCTATAAAAGTAAATATAGTTCCTGCGCCAACTCACGGAGTAAATAGAAAAGAAATATTTGATGACTTAGCTTTATTAACGGGCGCTACAGTTATAAGTGAGAATTTGGGTGACGATTTAGATTTAATTGATCTTTCTTGTTTAGGTACGTGCTTAAAAGCAGTATCAACTTTTAGAGACACGGTTTTTCAAATAGGTGAAGAACTATCGGTAGAAGTGCAAGATATAATAGAAAATATAAAAGGTGAATTACTTTGCGAAACAAATAGTGGTAAAGTAATTAAGCTTGAAAAAAGATTAGCAATGCTAGCGGCTAAATTAGCAGTTGTAAAAGTTGGTGGTAATTCAGATGTTGAATTAAACGAAAAGAAAGATAGAGTTGAAGATGCGATATGTGCAACTAAAGCTGCTATTAAAGAAGGAGTTGTTGCTGGAGGAGGAATAGCTTTAGTATCGGTTAGTAAAAAGATTAAACCGGTCACAGAAGCAGAGGCATTAGTTTTAAAAGCTTTATTATACCCCTGTAAGACCATAATGGCTAATGCAGGAATCGAATATCAAAGCATCGATAAAAAAGATTTCGGTATAGACGTTAAAAATGGTAAAATAGTTAATATGTTCAAAGCAGGAATTATAGATCCTGTATTGGTTACAAAATCAGCTTTAAAGAATGCTGCATCAGTTGCTTCGACTATAATGTC
>PIVJ01000483.1 GCA_003353955.1 Bacteroidota bacterium
ATATTAACCCGGCAATATAATAGTCGAATAAAGTGTGGTAATGTGTTATAGTAGGTTCATGAAAAAAATAGACGCAAGAAAACTAACAACAGAGCAACAGCAGCTTCTACGTAACCAAGCAATCAAGTTACGTAAACAGGGCAAAAAATACAAAGAAATATCAGAGATAACCGGAATCAATCCTACAACAATTTGTACCTGGTGGAAAACCTATGAGCGCGAAGGTCATAAAGCTCTCAAGATAAAGAAAAGAGGCCGTGAATTAGGCTCTAACAGGAATTTAACCCCTGAGCAGGAAAAAGAAATCAAACGGACAATCCGAGAAAAGGCTCCTAATCAGCTGAAGTTTCCTTTTGCCTTATGGAATCGCCGTGCAATTCAGGATTTAATCCGGTATTTGTATTCAATTAAAATGCCCATTCGAACGGTAGGTGAATATCTAAAAAGATGGGGGTACACACCTCAAAAACCATTAAAGAAGGCTTATAGACAGAATCCTAAAGCGGTTCAAAAATGGCTCGATGAAGATTACCCTGCTATTCAGAAAAAGGCAAAAATTGAAAAGGCGGAAATCCATTGGGGCGATGAAACAGGCCTTTGTAACGATAGCTACCATGGACGAAGCTATGCACCAAAAGGGAAAACACCTGAAATAAAGGTTCACCCAAGGTGTCAGCGAGTAAATTTAATATCATCGATTACAAATCAAGGTAAAGTTCGCTTTATGGTCTTTAACGATAGAATGAATTCTCAAACATTAATCAAATTTATGAAACGATTAATCAAGGATTCTACGCGCAAAGTATTATTAATTCTCGATAACTTAAAGGTGCATCACAGTTATCTTGTACAGGACTGGTTAAAAGAACATGATGAAGAAATCGAAGTGTTTTATTTACCAACATATTCACCTGAATTAAATCCAGATGAATACCTAAACTGTGATTTGAAGGCAGGTGTCCATTCCGGGCCTCCTGCAAAAAATAAAGATGAATTAAAGAAAAAAACTATTTCTCATTTGAGAAAGCTGCAGAAAATGCCAAAAAGAGTTTGTAAATATTTTAAACATAGAAAAATTGCTTATGCAGCATGATTTATATATTTAATTGCCGGGTTAATA
>PIVJ01000484.1 GCA_003353955.1 Bacteroidota bacterium
CCATTGTCAAGGTCATCTGAATGTCAACTTATGTCTACTAGTATGGGGAGCTTATCGAATAAGCTTCCACTAATGCACACGAACACGAACAACAAGCACGCCGATGGTGCCGGGTTTCTACCCACAATCATGGTATATGGGCCCTTCCAGTATGGAAGGATATCTTCGCACGACGATGGCTACGGCGATATCCTTTCATCAACGCTTCCTCCGTCTATGTTATCTACGGCCTCTGAACCTTCCGATGACATCAAGAAAAAGCTAAGTCACATGGCTGACTTTCTTATTTATAATTTTCCAGACTCACGCCTTGAGTCCACGCACCCCTTTCAAGTATCGAGTTGGGGAGCCCCGATGGACTATGGCTTCATCGATTCTCAACGATCCGGCGGCGTTTCATCTTCGGCCCAGTGCGGCGCTATGGTTTCGCCTTGGAGAATCTGAACGTGATCTTATTTGCGATCATTGATAACGACATCTTCGACCGAATCCTTGAAAGGTCCCAAGAAGAGCTTCGCATTCCTTCAACCTATCCTCTTGGCGCATACGGGCCAAATATGTCTCTGTTTTGATCGTCCGCAATTCCACTTCATGACCAAGCCCGGTTCCTTGTTTATTCTTGGTCATGAGAGTGTGAGATTCGTGGGCGGTCAGGATTGAGAGGCTGAGGGCAGCGCAATCTCGAGTCACAAACGCCCCCTGCTTGGGGAGAAGGGGCGCGCGAGAGTTTGAAGCAGGGAGCTTGTTGTGTTTTGGGACTGTGTCCTCGTTGGGGAGTGTTTGGTAGGTGGCTTCTTGGTTCGCCACTACGAGTTCTCAGACACAGTCCAAAAACAACAGGCATCTTAGACAAACAGAGTGAGGAAAAGATGATTGGTTGAAATAGCAAGTGTGACTTGATTGGTCAAGAGAAAGCAGCTGCCAGCGTGTACAGTGCATAAGATACGAAAGAGTTGAAACAGTCACAACAGAGAAAGGATCCAGTTTGAAGGTCAGACCCCATTGTCAAGGTCATCTGAATGTCAACTTATGTCTACTAGTATGGGGAGCTTATCGAATAAGCTTCCACTAATGCACACGAACACGAACAACAAGCACGCCGATGGTGCCGGGTTTCT
>PIVJ01000485.1 GCA_003353955.1 Bacteroidota bacterium
GTAACCGTTCACTCCCCTGCATAAAAAACTGGCGCGAAAAGCAAAAAGATAATACAGTAGGAGAATGAGTTTAACGGATCATGACCTGAGGCAAATAAATCGAGGATATCTAGCCTCGCTATCGCTTGAGCAATTGTTGAGACTGAGTGGGAAGATGTTGGATGATTTGCGTGATGCTCGTGATCGGCTGAATCAGACGCCACAGAATAGTTCCCGTCCATCGGGGAGTTATGCACCATGGGAACAAGCCGGTTTTACTGATGAGGGGAATCCGTCGGATGATGCAGGTAATGGTGACGATACAGAAGAGAAAGAGAAGCAGGAACAAAAGAGCAAGGCAAGCCAAGGGGAAGGGCAATTGGATGATACTTCCCAAACCAATAGCGAGTCAGACAGTACCCGGAAAGCGGGGAAACAACCGGGAGCAAAGGGAGTTGGGCGTCAGGTGGAACTAGCGGTAACAGGGGAGGAGATCCATAAGGCATCTGAATGTGCCGCCTGTGGCGAGCGTTTTGGGGAGGAAGTGCCATTCCAAGCCACAACAGGGCTGTATGTGCTGGACATAGAAAAGGGAGAGCTAGGCTTAGAAGTGAGCCATGTCAAGCATATATATGGAGAGCGGAGTTGTAGTTGCGGTCATATGACGCAAACAATGCCGGGACGATGCCCAGAAGAACCGGGGTGGGAAGTGGCCTTGACGGAATGGCATCTGGCGGGACCGATGTTGGTATCTTTGATCGTATGCCTATCCTTGCGTATGCGCCTGTCCCGTGCGCGCATTCAGGAGTTTTTGCAAGACTGGCTGGGCATTAAGCTCAGCGTCGGCTGTATCAATCAATGCATTACAGAAGGTGGACGTGCAACAGCCCCGTTAGAAGATGAATTAATCGCTGAAATTCAGCAATCAGAATTGCTGCACGCAGACGAAACGGGCTGGAAAGAAAATGGACGCACCGTATGGTTGTGGGTTTTGCGAACAGCAACCGTGACCTTGTATATGATTGGAGGGCGCAGTTGGGATGTAATCGCCGATGTGATGGAGCAGTTTGGGGGTTGGCTGATGAGCGATGGCTATGGTCAATATCGCAAATACGGGAAACGGCTGCGCTGTCTGGC
>PIVJ01000143.1 GCA_003353955.1 Bacteroidota bacterium
TTACTTACATCCCAGTTTGCTAAATTACCAGAGGTGCTAATATTTCCCATTTGTGCTTTGTTAAACATTTCATTTATATTAGTTAAGTTAGAAAAATCAGGAGTGTCAGTAGCTGAAATGTCAAAACTTGAATTAGTTGCTTTTCTAAAAGTTTTAAGCATTGTACCCCACTGAATGCTACCCCATTGTGGAATATCTAATAAATAATTTTCAACATCATCACTTGTCTGATTAGCATTTCTAAAAGCTGTAAAAGCTCCTGTATCCCCTGTAGCACCAATTGAAATTATTGAAGTAGCTATTCCTGAAGCATAAGTATGTGATATTGTTCCACCTGTTTCTGTGGTTACTGTAGTATCACCCCAATCCACAGTAAAACTTGAGCCTACTGTTCCTGGTATTGTAATTGTTTTTCCACCACTTGTATCAAACTGCATTTGGAAAGGAAAGAATTTTTCAGCCGCTGTAAATGTACCACCACTTGTTCCAGTTACTGTAGGAATTGGATCTGTTGCAGCATCTTGACAATATGCAGAGTCACTGTAGTTAAATTCAGCTGAAATAGAACTTCCGAGAAAACTAAAAGGAAATGGAAACATATATTATTATGTTTTAATTTATGATGTAAAACCTAGTGTAGCAGACCCGTAATATCTATCGGCGCCTACAGAATCGTCATAACATATTAAAGTAACTACATCTGTCTTAGCATTTCCGCTTAATGTAGGTTGTCCAGTTGCTGGCCATTTTACGTAAGAGCCCCAGTTAATCACAGCAGCACCTGTTTGTGCTATTGAAATTATATATGTTGCTCCAGCTTTAGGATTTGTTGGTGCAAAAGCCACTGTGCCAGCACCAAGAGTTGTTGATTGAACATTACCTGCATTCCAATCAAAAGTTGCAGTTGTCACACCTGTATGTAACTCTGAATAACCTTGGCCTTGTATTATTACGTTTTTTTGAACAGTTAAATCTCTAACTATTTCAACTCCACCTAAATTACTAAATGTTACTTTAGAAGTTCCAGAACCAGCAAATGTTAAGTTATGAGTTCCCATAGTAACTGACCTAGCTCCTGTTAAAGTACCATTAGCGTCATACATATCTCTCCAAATCATATTAGCAGTTGTACTAGCCATTGAGTCAACTATTAACATTCTATTTGCAGAAGGCGTTGCATCTGGAAATTTTATATTGTATTGTGTATTACCACTATGATTAGGCCCTTCTAAACCTACATAATGAGATGCTCCAGCAACTTCACAACCTAGTTTTACGATTCCAGCATTAGCGTTGTTACCATCTAAGTAAAGAGTGTTTTGAACTTTTAACTGATCAGTTGTATAAACCATATCAGATGTAGCTGCAAAACCATTAGATCCGTCGTTATATTGTAATTGACCTGTTGATGGTGAACCATCATTAGCAGCTGGTGTGGCTTGATTAGGAGCGCTGTTGGCTATAGTGAAATTAGGATAAGTACCAGATGTAGTTATTCCTGTTCCAGCATTTAAAGCAACTGTTTGATCAGGAGCACTATTAGTTATAGTAAAGTTAGGGTATGTTCCAGACGTAGTAATACCTGTGCCACCAGTTAAAGCAACTGTCTGGTCAGGAGAACTATTTGTAAATGTTATCTTATCAGTTGATCTAGCTACAGTTAAACCTGTGCTAGCTTCTAAAACTACTGTACTTGTTCCACTTCCTGAACCACCAGCTGTTAATACTATTTTTTCTTCATCAGTAACATCACCATCCAAAGCAGATATTGCATAAGTTGTATTAGTATCTGTTTCAACAGCCCAAGAAGCTTCTCCATCACCATCTGATTTTAAAACTTTTCCAGCGGCTTGATTGCCGTCTTGATACCAAAGTTTTCCATTACCTGTAGCTATAAATTTTAAATCATGAGCAGAAAAAGTAACTTCTCTAGTCGCTTCAAGAGTGCCACTTGCTGAATATATACTGTAAGGAGTTGCTGTAACAGCTTTTAATCCTATAGCAACTTCTCCAAAAGTCCATCTATTATTTGTATTAGCATCGCCTTCGTAACCTACTATATAGCTATTAGTTTGATCTATTGGAGCAAGTTGTGTAAATGCTGAAAATTTTATATTTGCCATTTTATTTATTTATTTATGCGGTTTGTCTAACCATTTCGTTTTGATCATCTTCAGTAAGTAGTATTATTCCACCTTGAGATATAATAAAATTACCAGATGGCCCAGGTGTAGGTTCTCCAGCTTTGTCTCCTTTCATAGGAAGAAGATAACCAATTCCTAACCACATATATTAAAATATTGCTAGTATGTCTCCACCACCTTGAATATAGTGAGTAACTAATATTGGTAAAAAGTGTCCACTTGGTACGTTTTTAAAAGTAACTTTTCTTTGAGCTATAGTTCCTGTAGCGTTACCTTCTAATATAACTTCAATATCTCCGCCTGTTCCTACATATAGACAACAACCTCTTTCTTCAGTTCCAGCTATTTGAGTATTACTTCCGCCTGTTCCTAGATCGACAGCGCTGTGTCCAAATACTCTTGGCTGGGCTTGAAAGTTTCCTGATAATCCTTTTACTGCCATTTTTATTTATTTATTTATTTTTGTAATTTTTTCAGCACCTCTTGATCCAAAGTATGCTACATATACTGTTACCAGTAAAGTTTTTAATAAGTTTATCCATGATTCATCTACGTCAAATTGTAAATGAAATGAGTCTACAGCCATCATGAAAACTGCAGATACTGTTAAAAATACTAAAGCTAATGGACGAGTGTTTTTACTAAGCCATGAATCTGATTTCATATCAGCTCTCCATCTACTAGACACTTCCTTTAATTCTTGAAGATCTTGTTCAATAAGTTTTAATGCTTGTTCTTTGTCAATAGCTTTAATCTTAGTATCACTTGTTATAAGATTTTTTACTACACCTAGTGTTCCTTGATTAGGTAAAACATCACCTAATGCAGATAAAACCTTAGGAGCTTTACTTGCTAGAAAAGCCCCTATTTTAGTTTCGTTAAATTTTTTCTTTTGATCCATTATTTTTATTACCGTATTTTTTAGATCCGGCTTTATTTTTAATAAGCTTCTTTTTCCCACCAAGTTACTGGAGAGCCGTCGCTTTGTTTACTTCTTTTTTTAACTTTCCATTTTCCTTTACCATTTTTTCTATGGTAAATGTTATTGTCATCATAAGCTAGTCTACCGTCTTTTATTTGTTTAACGTGTACCATCTCATGATCTATAATTTCTTTAATTTGCTTTTGGTCTTTTACCTTATCGTTAATAGTAATAGAACAATTCATATTAGTTCTACCTAAAACACCATCTTCTTCCTTTACAAAATATATAGGAGTATTGTCTATATTATAAGGTGATTTTAATTTAAAACTCATATTATTTTTTATAAGGAAACATTTCGTTTAGCTTGTCTTTACGTTTTCCGCAGCCACAACCACCTGGTATTTTATCAGCTACAGCTTTTATACCAGTTACAGTAGTTATTTTTTCTATTGTATCGCCTAAGCCTTTTGATTCCATATTAACATTTCCATCTACGTCTAGCAGCTTTACCTCTTTCACCGGTCCAGCCTTTTGATCTAGCGCAAAATGATTTTCTTCTTTTAGCAGCTTTACTACCTGGTTTAACTTTTCCAGTTACAGCAGTTTTTAACTTGCTTCCTGGATTCTTTTTTCTATACTCTTTAACTCCTTTAGCAGTCATACCAGCGCCTTCTTCAGTTGTTCTGAAGTTTCTACCTTTACCTTTAGTTGTTTTTCTTAATTTACCTTTTTTTTCAAAAGGAGCGCTTGGTTGAGTATACATTATTTCTTTTTGCCTACTTTAACACAATTGTTAACCATCTTTGGCTTACCACTTTTAGTTTTTTTACCACTTGGTGATTTTTTCTTACCTTTAGCCACGTAGCCTGGCCAGCAAGAGTTTTTCTTTTTCTTTTGTAATGCACTATATCCCATAATTTACCACTTACGCTTTTTACTAACTTCAACCTCTTTAACTATAACTCTTGTTTTAGGTTTTCTGTTTTGAAGTTCTTCAAGCTTTTTGTTTAGTTCATCTAACATAGCGTCAGCTTCAGTACCATCTTGAATCATAGCAGAAGTTATTTTAATCTCTTCTTTTAATATATCAGTTGTTTCCTCTAATACTTCAACTTGGTCTTTTAACTGAATAATCATTTTCTCGTTCCACTCCTCTTTTAACTCATATTCTAAACGAGTTACTTCATTAGGTGGTAAAGTCTTAGCTAGCTGTATATCTTTTTCTAAAGTATAATACATACCAACTAAAGTTGTAGTTAGCATTATTATTCCAATTACAGTTTTTAAATCTATTTTAAATTCAGTTGATTCAGAGATTTTCATATTCATTAGTGGCATCAAATGATGGGCATGCTTTATTAGCAAACTCATTGTGTGAATAAATAGTAGCAAGTGGAAACATCGCCATTAATGTTTTAAGGACGTGTAACAAACTTTCTTTTTGTTCTGGTGTTCTAGTATCCTTTGG
>PIVJ01000486.1 GCA_003353955.1 Bacteroidota bacterium
TTTACCATGTAATCCAATGGGACAGGCCATTAGTGGTGTGCTACCTATAGAAAACCCTGTTTCTCCCTTTTAATTTTTCAACAACAGGAGATAGGAACTTGTTGTGCTAAAATATAATGATGACCTACCAAGACAAATACACAGACCCCATTGCCCCAGTGATTGCCTGGTTATGGTAGGGCAAACAGGCCCTCACATTATTCCCCATAGGTCCAGCATTATTGCCCACCAATATCCAACCCCAGATACCTTTGTATGTACACATTATCCTTAGTAGGTGAAATGTACTGATTGTTTTTATTTATAATTAAAGACATTATGCATCTATAACAGTTCTGTTATAAAATTTATTTCAAGCCACAGTATTAGAGAATATGTGGCTTTTCAAAAGTATGCCTTAATTTTGACCCCAAAATGGGTAGATTTGGCCTCCGACCAGGCTCATAAAGATTCCAATATTTTTACAACCAGCACACTTAACAACAATATTTGATAAATTTCTTGTAGAGCTAAGATGGCTTCACAGATTACCACACTGATATGAAAAACTACCAACATCAAGTTAGCTTTAAGGTAGCACACCACTATTACATCCGGGCATTTAGTACGGTGTTGGATAGTTCCATTAAAAAACTGACGGTATGAGTCAAAGGGGTTGCATATTATTGGCTAGAAGAAGAATATACACATTCTGTCAAGTCTGCTGTAGGGAGGAAGGGTGGATGTTCATGATAGATGCCTGCTTGATTTATTTCTGTCAGTGGCATGCCAGCGTATGAATACCACAAGTGACCTCTTTTCAGGCTATGTCTGGAGTGTAATTCTGCAATTTTCATAGGTGGCGCACCTGGTGGCCTGGATCTCAGAAAAATGCCGGTAACCATATATAAAATAGAAGCCTTTTGGAAACAACAAAGATGGTTCTTGCCAACAGTTATGGTCTCACTCCTCATATGGCTCCTTTGGCTTCACAGCAGCATCTTGAAATGCGAAATTTTACCATGTAATCCAATGGGACAGGCCATTAGTGGTGTGCTACCTATAGAAAACCCTGTTTCTCCCTTTTAATTTTTCAACAACAGGAGATAGGAACTTGTTGTGCTAAAATATAATG
>PIVJ01000487.1 GCA_003353955.1 Bacteroidota bacterium
AAGCAAAGTTTTGGCATAGTGTGATTATTTGCAGATTAGCGTGTGCAATCGAATGCCCATGGCCATGTTGCTTTGTCAGAATTAGACATTTTCACTTGGGCACATCAATAGAAATAAAGTGCCTCGACCTTTTTAAAAAAGAAATGATTTTTCACGATGCCTATGTCATTGTGTTTTCAATCGACTCAAGCCTTAAATGAATAATCATTAGGGATAACAAAAAATCAAGTTCACGTTTTTTTCGATTTATTAGCCTGGAAAAGTAGTCATTATTTGAAGATTTTCTATTAGAAAGTTATCTGTCATTTGGTTCAGGCCGGTATTAAAGAATAGGCCAATCGACAGGGTATGAAGACATGTTTATCTGTAGACAAGCGCAAAGTCAGAGCAAAACATTACATTTTCCGGGTCACGTACCTTGATTCCAAAAGAATAGGTAATCTTTGTTGGCCCAATCAGGCCCCCAATCATAGATTCAACGGATGTTGCTAACAAGGGGTTATCTACATCCCCCAGCACCAAATGTCTGAGAAGGGACAAGTTTTTGGGGACACACTGTATACTCAAGTCCCGGCATTGGCTCCTTACTACACATGTCATAACTAGTGACTCGTACAGCCTCTGCTCATGTAGGCCTACAATGCATTGACTTATAATTCCTTGTGAACCTCGAAGCAGCAAACCTGTTATTCATGTGATTAATATTGAATAAAGGGAGCCGAATTTCTTAAATAATATACAAAATGTCACCAACATCTTTACGTGGCTCTATTGGTACATATTATAGAAACATTCTACACTGGGCAAAAAAAGTCTTTGCACCCCTATGGCAGGGTTAGAATTTGCCACTTTTTCAAATGAACGTAGAACCGTAACTAAAGCCTTGTTTTTCGATTTGTAAAAAGTGACGGAAAGTTTTATTATTCATCTCACTAGATACATGCTTCATTTATTAATAAATAATTGATTAGTTAATTATCTAATTAGTTAATTACATTGAGTATTTTACGTTGGAAATCATCAAAACTCAAACCAATTTTTGGGGTCGGTCAGCGGTTTGAATCGGAACAAACCATTGCGAGTCTAATAACCACCAAATGGATAGTATATCAC
>PIVJ01000144.1 GCA_003353955.1 Bacteroidota bacterium
ACAGCAATTAATGCAACAGCCAGAAAACTAGCAGTAATTATTTGGAATATGCTTGTTAAGGGGCAAAACTATAATCCGCCATCTCAATATATGTTCCTCGATGAAAAAAGAAAACTGGGGCTGGTGAAGAGAATTAAGAAACAAATAACTAAATTTGAAATCAAACCCGAACAACTCGGATTTACAACTATCTGATTTGGTGGATAATAAATTTGACGTTAGTCGGAAGCTTAATAAAAACTGAGAATACAACGAAATTGAAACAAAATGAAAAGCCTCCACACAAATAAATTAAACTGTTTTAGCAAATTAGATTAATAATATGACCTTGCAAATAAAGAGTATAAAATCAATAAAACAGATTGGTGTTTTTTCTGACTTTTCAAATGGAGGGTCGAAACGTTTCGAGAAACTTACTTTATTGTTTGGATCAAATGCAAACGGAAAAACTACATTGAGTGATATTTTTGAGTCGCTAGCTACTGATAATAGCAATATTATTGTAAATAGAAAAACTATTCCCTCTAACAGCAATTCACAAATAGTTGAACTCTCATTAAAAAAAGATAATTCAGAGCAAACCGTAAAATTTCATGACGGGCATTGGGATCCTATTGACTTTAGGAAAAATATTAAGGTTTTTGGAACGGATTTTATTCATAGAAATGTCTTTACTGGTTTAATGATTGAAAGACAAAACAAAGAAAATTTTACTGATTTTATTCTAGGCGAGGTAGATACAACAAAGGCAAAAGAACTGGAAAAAGTTAAAAGTGAGTTAAGGAATTCCAATTTAAACAATGCAGCTCCTCCTTTTACAAAAAACTATTCACCACAAGAAATAGATAACTTTATTAATTTACAAGTAACTGAAAGCAAAGTAATATTAAAGGAGGAACTCTCCGAAAAGAACGTTATACTGGTCAAGGAAAAAGATAATTTAAAAAATGCAGAAAAAATCCTTTTAAAAAAAGAACTCCCAGATCTTAGAAAAGCCAATTACAAAAATGTATTAACTTGTGTAAGGTATATAAATTCCATACTACTACAAAGTTTTGATTCTATAAAAGATGATGTTTTAGAAAAGTTAAACAAACACATTCAGCAAAACTTTACTAACTCCGATTTGAGTGAAAAATGGATTGATGAGGGTCTTAAAATTTGCAAACATAAAGAGATAGACGCAAATTGCCCCTTTTGTGGTCAGCAATTAAAGAATGCTGAAGATTTAATAAACACGTATCAGCAATATTTCAATGAGGAATATTCTAATTATATCGTAAAAGTAGAGAATGAGTTAGGCGAATCTATACAGAAGTTACGCCAAGCTAAATTCGCATATGGTAAGTATTTATCTGATTCATTTATTATTGTTAAGGATTATGAAGGCTTAATAAACGATGATGATTTTAAAAATAATATCGAATCATTTGAAAATGTAAAAAATGACATTTCTGATAAGGGAAATAAAATTGAATTAGAAGTTGACAAGTTGATAAACCAACTTGAAAAGTTAATTGAAAACAAAAAAAGAAAACCGCATTTAAAATCAGAAATATCTGATTATTCACTCCTAAATGAATTACTAAATACTCTATCTTCCAAAGAGATTGATATAGAAGTATTACATAATGCTTGCGACGAAAAAATTACTTTATTTAAAGAGGGTTACAAATCAAATAAGAAAATAGATGAAATTGAAGATCTGGAAAATCAAATAAAAATCATTGATAGAAAAATAAAGCGTATTGAGCAAGATTCTCAATGTATTGCATACAATGAATTAAAACAGAAAATTATTGATTTAAATGAAAAGAAGAAGAATTTAAACGAAGACATTGAAATCTCACAATCAGAGTATTTGGATAAATACTTTGAACAAATCAATTCACTTTTCAAGCAGTTCGGAAGTTACGATTTTAAATTGGAAAGAAATGTTGATAACCGTGGAAATAAAAAAGTTTATAGCTTATCCGTGAAATTCAAGAATCAAAAGATTAGAAACGAACAACTTCCAATTATTTTTAGTGAATCTGACAGACGTGCTTTAGCACTTTCCATTTTTTGGTCAAGAATAAATATAAATGATGATGATGAATTAGAAAGCATGATACTATTATTTGATGATCCCGCTACAAGTTTTGATGATAACCGTATTACAAAAACAGTAAACCTTTTAAAAGCTACATTGTCAAAGGTTAGTCAAATCATCGTTCTGACTCATTATTCCCATTTTATAAAACGTTTCCTAGAGATTACAAAACAAAACCATATCAGCTTTAAATTAATTGAAATTAAAAAGGATTCAAATACCGCCTATTTGGACGACATAGATAAAAATAAATTCATCTTAGATGAACACAATATCAAATTTCTCAAAATTTATGATTTTATAAATAGAAGAAGTGAAGATGATATAAAATCAGATTTGCGTCCATATCTTGAAAATCAATTGAAAAGAGTATTTAATAAACAAATAATAGATTTTGATATTGATAATAGTAATCTTGAAAATTTGATTGATAATCTAAAAGAGAATGATGTAATTTCTGACGCAATAAAAGAAAAACTACATGAATTTAGAAAAACTTTAAACCCAGACAGTCACATATTTACGACTAATATTGAAGAGGATTTTAGAAACATCGCAAAAGAGTTAATAGAAATTGTGCATTCATTATGTTTTTCAACTAATTAAAATATCTGAAATACAAATTTTAAAATACCAACACAAAAGCCAGCAGGTAACAAAAGTAGCCGTTGCACAACCCTATAAAGTCAAGACTTAGTAGTTTTCAAAGCATCTTTGAGTTCGATTAAGCTCTTTTGAGGGCTTTTTCTTTTTGTGTCAAATTTGCAATTGATAATACGTTGATTATAAGTGCTCCGTTTGCAAAAGAAGCAACAATGAATGCGATTAAACTATATAATAACAAAAGTCTTCGTTTATCTTTAGGGGTTAGAACACCAAATACGGTGTTTAAAAATGTATTTTTGCAATTATATATACACAATACAGCTGTGGATAGCCAATAGTTACCGCCAAGCAACGAGAAGCAGTTTCGGAGAATAAAGAGCTTAATCAGGGCATAATTTTCGGAGAGACTTTGAGATGCGGAGAATAACATCTATATTTACCGCATAATTTGCGGAGATATAAAGATGTACATTCATGAAAGAACAAATTGGACAGAATTTACTTGGGATAATAAGAAAGTATTATTAACTCTATGTGAAACAAGAAACTTACAAGGAAAGTTACTTGGAAAAATGGAATCACTTGGTTTTGATTTGCAAAATGAAGCAATGTTGAATACATTGACATTAGATATTGTAAAATCATCAGAGATTGAAGGTGAAATACTTGAAAGTGAGCAGGTACGTTCTTCGATAGCACGACGACTTGGAATTGATATTGCTGGTGCAGTTGACTCAGAGCGACATATCGATGGAATTGTTGAGATGATGCTTAATGCAACTCAAAAATATGACCAACCATTAACAAAAGAACGATTATTTGGATGGCATTCGGCACTCTTCTCGACAGGATGGAGTAGCATGTATAAAATAACTGTAGCTGATTGGAGAAAAGATACAAAAGGAAAGATGCAAGTTATCTCCGGCCCCTTGGGGAGAGAAAAAGTACATTTTCAGGCACCTGATGCTGAGCGGATTGATTCTGAAATGGAAAAGATGCTTGACTGGATTAACAATGAAACAGAAATAGACCCTGTGCTTAAAGCTGCAATATCGCATTTATGGTTCGTTACGATTCATCCATTTGAAGATGGAAATGGACGGATAACAAGAGCCATTACCGATATGATTTTAGCACGTTCAGATAAAAGTGTTAGACGTTTTTACAGTACGTCTGCACAAATACGAATAGAACGAAAACAGTATTATGATATACTCGAAGAAACTCAAAAGGGTGATTCGGATATCACTGAGTGGATTCTTTGGTTTTTAAATTGTTTAAAAAATGCTATTCTTTCGACATCTGATATTTTAAGGAAAGTTCTTCAGAAGGCAGAATTCTGGAAATTACATTCTGCAACAATATTTAATGAGCGTCAGCAAAAAATGATAAATAGACTACTGGATGGATTTACAGGTAAACTGACAACGACTAAATGGGGAAAAATTTGTAAATGCTCTCAAGACACTGCACTCAGAGACATTCAAGATTTGATTAAGAAGGAAGTCCTACAAAAAGAAGCTAGCGGAGGAAGAAGTACAAATTATGAATTGAGACAAATACCAGGCGGTAATAATGTATAAAAATAATAGCAGGAATAGTAGTAATTTCAAGGGATTTAGCCCGCTTCAACTTTCTTGTAACTTGAGAAGAAAACGCTACTACCTTTTGTGATTTTAGTTGCGACTTCGCCTAATTTACGCTCTATCCAGCCCTCTTTCATTATGCATCCCCTCCATTGTCTGATTGAGACGCAATGTCTTGCGTCTTTACATTAAATTTATCTTCATTCCATTTTATGGGATTTTCGGTAATATATGAT
>PIVJ01000145.1 GCA_003353955.1 Bacteroidota bacterium
TGAACTCTTAAAACCAAATTCCCCTGACTCAGCAGGTAGATATGAAAACTATTCTTCTGATAAAGTAGAGGTTAATATTTCGGCTCAAAACGACCAAGGTCAACCTTCTGCCAGAAAAAATACTGATTATAGATTTGAGGTAAGAGTTAATACAAATCAAGGTGGTCAAATGACTAGAAGCAATGCTTTAACTAAAAACTTTAAAACTTCTAAAGAAGCTAAAGCTTATGCAGAAAAGATTGCAGCAAATGACGCAGCTAAAACTAATCAGACAGATACTCAACCTTCCTCAGCAAAGAAAGGTATGAGTGTGAACAATGATAATAAGGTTGAATCATTTGCTAATAGATTAGTAGATAGTGAATCTACTCAGGAGTTTAGTGATGAAGCTCAACAGTTTTATGCGGAGAATCAAGCAGAAATTGATGCATTAGTTACAAAGAAAAGAAAAGATACTCCTAAAGATAAATCTAAAACAAGAAGACTAGCTACTAAGATAGCTAATGGAGAGACTAATTTTTCAAATGAGCAAATAGATTTATATGCTGCTAATGAAGCTGAGGTTAAGGCTGAGGTAGAAGCTATTGCTAAAACAAATAGTCAAACTGTAACGGCTGATACATATAAAGGTATTTTACAATCTATAAAGAGTACCACTAGAACTGATAAGGCAAAGCGAGAAGGAGAAAATACTCAGCGTAAAAGATTTTGGAAAGCGTGGAACAAGGCCAACAGAGAAGGTAAACAAGATTTAAAAACCAAAAGAAAAGACCTTAATAAACAGATAAAGATATATTCTAAAGGTAAAAAGGGAACTATTACTGCAGCACAAACAAAAGCTGTTATAAACAAAGTTAATAGTGTTAATCTTGATAATCAAGTGGCTGTACAAGAATTAATAGAGTATTCAGAAAAAGTATTTAATGACGCTGATTACGCAGCAAAACTTTTGAAAGCAGAGAAGCTTAATAATAGAGTGACCACAAGATTAAATAAAGGAGACTATGGATTAAATCCAGACCTTATATCTAGGTTAGGAACTATACTAAATACTCCAACTAAAAATCTTACTAGTGAAAACATAGATGGTTATAATGATTTCTTAAGTAATCTTCTAAAGCAAAAACAAAATGTAAAGTTAGATGATCAGTTAATAATAGATTCTCAAAACATGGCTGATTCTTTGTATAATGAAAACATTCAAGATACAGATGAAGAGACTGAAACTAAAGAAACTAAAACTTTAAAAACTATAGTAGATAAAATTATTAATGAAGATGTAGATGGTGAAACTTTAATATCAGAAGATTCTAAGTTTATTGAAAACGACTTAGATAAGCTAGATTCATTTACATTACAAACTCTTATAGATAAAATTAACTCAGCAGAGACTGATGAAAATCAAGAGCTTGTAGAAGCTGCTAATAAATTTGCTGAGAATAGACAGGCTATTATAACAAAAATAAAATCTAGGTCTAAGGGTATAAGTTTAAAAAGCCTTGACAACACAACTAAAGAAGCAGGTGGTGTTCAAGTGTTTCAAAACATTAAAGACAGCGACCTAATTGGCTTAACAGGTAAGCAATTAGATTTATTAGAAGTTAGTCTTGAAAACATTAATAATGGTCATTATACACACGCTGCAAACAAACTTGGTCAGTCAATAAATAGTAGGGCTTATGACATGCGTCCTTTAGTAGACAAATATGGAACTACTAAAAATAAAATAGCTATGGTCAAAAGCAGGGCCGAAGCTGCTTTAAAAGCTGGTTTAAAAAACGCCACAAAAAGGGGAGCAAATTCCACAACATCATTAGAGATGCTAAGGACTAATCCTTTATCTGCAGTAGATAATGCTTTTGGAAACTATAAAAACAACACTATAAGAAATAATAGTTTTGAACCAATAGCCACAAAGTACAGTCAGTTTAAAACTTGGTCAGGAAGACTAACAGATAAGCTTGATGCTGTAGAACAGATAATAGCTCCTACTTACAAAGAAGGAACTAATCCTGCAGTAAGAAGAAGGTTTGAAATACAAACATACTTACTAGCTTTAGAAAGCGAATCAAACGCAGGTAATAAAGGAGTTGCAGAAGCAAATAAATTTATAGACAAGACTATAGAAAACTTTAACAATTCTAGAACAAAAAGCAATTATACTCAAGCTGACATAGATATATTACTCGATATAAAAGCAAAGAATAGCGAAGGAGGAGTCATTACAACTAAGAAGATGAAACAAAATTTATCTCCACAAGTAATGAAGGCGATAGGTATAATGCAGGAAATTTATGGTGCTTTAGGCGACAAGCAAGCCTATGCGACAACTATTGTAAGAGGTAATAAATTAGACTTATTGAACAATTATGTTCATCACAAAGTTGATGCTACAACTGACAAATTAGACCAACAATTAATATCACAGAAAAACTACATAAATCCACAAACAAGTACTGAATCTAAAACATCTATAAGCAGAACTCCAGGAGCGAAGGCAATTGATTTTGATCCTGTAGCTACAGCACTAAGAGCTTTAAGAATGGCAGGTATGGATTACTATTTAACTAATGAAATACAAACATCTAGAAAAGCTTTAACTCAATTAACCAAGCTTTCTGAACAAGACAATGCTACAAAAGAAGTAATAGAAGCAACTGTTTCTTTGTCAAGAGCATATGATGAATCTATTAATAAGGTTTTGTCTAGTAATTTTAGTACAGACGTTATAGGAGGAAAGTGGTTTGATTCAGCAAGAAAAATTGGTTATTATAGTACGCTAGCATCTGCTCCAAGAGCTGTGGCAGAACTTGGAAGTAACTTGACATTTGGATTGATGTCAGCTCCTAAAGAATTAGCATTAGGGTTAGGAAAATATTCAAAATTATCTTTAATGCAAAACGGATTGTCTTTTGCAGAAAATGTAGGGTCTACAACTGTAACTAAAAATTGGGGTTCAGAAATACTAGGAGGTTCTAAATCAGAAAACGCTGGTGTAGTTAGAAATAAAAAAGGAAGTAAACGAGCTAGTGGTAGTAATGTTAAAAGTACTTTTCAATACGCAGCTCGATTTGGTAAAAAGTTTGCAGATGGTTCAGAGTTTTTGGCAGATAATTTATTAAGTACTCCTGATAAAATGATTTCAAGACCTTTGTTTTTTGGAACTTTTGCTAAGGTTTTTAAACAGGAAACTGGTCAAGACATGGACGCAGATAAAATATCAAAAAATGACGAAGCATACATGACTAAGTATGCAGATGCTATTCAAGCTGCCAAGAGAGCAGCTGATGCTAAAGTTACTCAAGCGGCAACATCTAATGACCCCTTTAGTGGCGTGTTGAAAAATCAACTCTCAGATCAAGATGGTGCTAGAATGATATTATATAAGTCAATAAACTCTTATATGGCTCGGTTTACTATCAATGAATTTGTAACAGCAAGACAAGCTGTTGCTTCTATGGTTGGACAAGGAGAAATGGGTGCTATAAAAGGAGGTGCTACATTAGCAGGAATCATGACTAGAATGAGTATGTACGTTGTTATGTACAAAGCACTAGCTTCTATGTTCAATGGAGTGTTAGGACTTGATGATAAAGATGACATAGATTATGAAGAGTTAACCACTAGACAATTAGCAGGTGCAGGAGTTTCTTTAATAACAAGAGGTACTTCAGGAAACTTTCCTATGATTCCAATAAATTTAGCTATTGAAAAATTAAACGAGGAATATGGAGAAGATTTAGGTTTATGGTCAGACAAAGATGGCAAAGGATATAATCCATATATACATTCTATTATATTTAGTGTAATAAACCAACAAAAATTAGAGAAAGAAGGTGTAGCTGAGTCGGCAATAAGAATTGGTGCAGGGCCTTTAGCTCCACAAGCTAGTAGTTTATTAAGAATGGGTGATTTACTTGCTAAAATGGGAAGCAAAGATAAAAAAGTTTCCGACAGAGCAGCAGCTGAGTTTATGACATTAAGAACTGCCTTAGAGGCTAGTCAGTTTACAGGAGTACCATTACCACTATACAAGGATATAAGAAGATATATGATGGCTCAGAATTGGTCTGACATAAAAGCTTCTAAACAGCAAGATTTAAAATTAAGTGATGAAGATTTTAAAATAATCTATGGAGAAAGAGAACTTAAAAAAAGAAAAGCTAGAAAATCTAAAGCTAGAAAACAACAGAAAAATTCGCCTGCTGGTAGAAAAATAAAAAAACTAGAAGATAAACTTAAAAATTTAGACTTCTGATGATTTTTTTTTAGGCTCGTCTAACAATTGCTGAAGCTTTCTTATTAAATTATAATTAGGCTTTGGCTTGAGCTTTTCTTTAATAATTTGACTTGTTATGTGTTCTTTCATTTTCAATTTCTTTTTGTAGGTTTGCTAAAGCTCTCCAAGCGACTTTAGCAGAGTGTCTAACTCCATCGGAATCTACAGTGCCACATTCCATTAAGTGCCTTGTAAGAGCGTCTAATTCGTCTCCTGACTTATCTCT
>PIVJ01000488.1 GCA_003353955.1 Bacteroidota bacterium
CTGATCACACTATAGATTATGTATATGAAACTATCGCTAACCAGCTTGACTGGCACGACTTTAATACTGATGATGAATACGATGAAGATCAATTTATGATCGCTCACGATGAAGTAATGAGGTTAACTATAACTGAAATTGCTAAACGATTAACTAATATTAACGGTGTAAGTACACTACTAAACAACATGAAATAATAAACTATGAATGCTACAACTAACCCGTGGGAAATTGCCTACATAGAATTAAAAGATTACTACACAAAAGATCAAATAGATGAAATGACACTTTGTGAAATAGAAGAAATATTAAGTTACGATTAAAAAATAAAAACTATGAATACTATTAAAACAAACCGAGTAAATCAAAACATTAAAGTAAACGGCATTAAATACAGAGCATATAAAGTAGGTGAACTACCTAACTCATTCGGATACATATACGACGAGATCAATGAAAGCGATGGTATTAAAAGTTGGTTCAACTGGAAAGGATTAACTTACATCAAAGAATAAGTTGCAGACAAAATACGATCACTGAATGATAATATATATGAATACTAAATAACAATACTATGACTATACCAAATGATCACTACGAAACAATTTATCAACTTGCCCACTTTACTGAATTCTATTCAGATGACTTTAAAAAAGTACTTGGCTCTGATGCCACCGACTCACTAGCTAAATTATTATATCAATTTAAGAAAGATGAAGAAAGTTACTAAATTTCTAACCGAATGCGCCCGTGCGGCAGCGTATGCTATACGCAACTAACAAAGTGGTGTTACACTGGGATGAGTGTACATTAAATGTCTTGAGAAGAAACCAGCCACACATTATCGTAGCGAATAAATAACAATAGTAAATGACTACGATCGGATAGGTATGGATGCCCCGACCGGGTGTACTGCTGACGAGTATAAGGTTCGATTCCTTACTATCCACTAATTTTAAATTAAATACTATGAGTACAATTATCAAAGAAGACTTGATCGTAGAGTCAAGCGCAATTAAGTACGCAACGTACTACAACCGATCTAAAAAACTGTTTGTGATGTTCAGTAACGCACATTGTTACGAATATCAAGACGTTGACCCTCA
>PIVJ01000489.1 GCA_003353955.1 Bacteroidota bacterium
AGCAGCTGAGATTGCAGCATTGGCTAATTCAGCATATTGAGCGGTATCGGAATAGCTTGCCTGATCAGCCGTAGCAGCTGAGATGGCAGCATTGGCTAGTTCAGCATATTGAGCAGTATCAGAATATGTAGCTTGATCTGCCGTAGCAGCTGAGATGGCAGCATTGGCTAATTCAGCGTATTGTGCAGTATCAGAATGTATTGCCTGATCTGCCGTAGCAGCTGAGATTGCAGCATTGGCTAATTCAGCATATTGTGCAGTATCAGAATGTATTGCCTGATCGGCCGTAGCAGATGAAATTGCAGCATTTGCTAATTCAGCATATTGAGCGGTATCAGAATATGCAGCTTGATCAGCCGTAGCAGCTGAGATGGCAGCATTGGCTAATTCAGCGTATTGCGCAGTATCAGAATATGTAGCTTGATCTGCTGTAGCAGCTGAGATGGCGGCATTGGCTAGTTCAGCATATTGTGCAGTATCGGAATATGCAGCTTGATCTGCCGTAGCAGCTGAGATTGCAGCATTGGCTAATTCAGCATATTGCGCAGTATCAGAATGTGTAGCTTGATCAGCAGTAGCAGCTGAGATTGCAGCATTGGCTAATTCAGCATATTGAGCAGTATCAGAATGTATTGCTTGATCAGCCGTAGCAGCTGAGATTGCAGCATTGGCTAGTTCAGCATATTGCGCAGTATCAGAATGTATTGCCTGATCTGCTGTAGCAGCTGAGATTGCAGCATTGGCTAATTCAGCATATTGTGCAGTATCAGAATATGCAGCTTGATCGGCAGTAGCAGCTGAGATTGCAGCATTGGCTAATTCAGCATATTGTGCAGTATCAGAATATGCAGCTTGATCGGCCGTAGCAGCTGAGATGGCGGCATTGGCTAATTCAGCGTATTGCGCAGTATCAGAATGTATTGCTTGATCTGCCGTAGCAGCTGAGATTGCAGCATTGGCTAATATAGCATATTGTGCAGTATCAGAATATGTAGCTTGATCTGCCGTAGCAGCTGAGATTGCGGCATTGGCTAATTCAGCATATTGCGCAGTATCAGAATATGCAGCTTGATCGGCCGTAGCAGCTGAGATTGCAGCATGGGCTA
>PIVJ01000490.1 GCA_003353955.1 Bacteroidota bacterium
CCGTCAATGCTCGACTGTATATGCGCACGTCGTCGATCTGCCCATCCCAGGGCCGATCGGTTGCACCCGAGGGATTACCGCCAATCCAGGTTGATACCGCGCTGTTGGGCGTGATACTGCCACTAACCGCTTTGCTACCCACTTCGCTACCGTTCATATACAGTCGCATGGCCGAGCCGTCATAGACCGCTGCCACATGCACCCACTGATTCTCAGGCACATCTCCTGCGGATGCTATCAGGGTGGTTGTCGATCCGTTAAGCTTGAGCCGGAAACGAAGTCGCGTCGTGGTACCGCTTTTAATGGTGCTGAGCATAACGTAGTGAGCCTGACTAGCAGTCCCATTAGCCTTGGCGATAATCCGGCAGTCACGCGATGAACAGTTTGCCAGCTTGTCTGCCCAGAATCGCGCCACCACGGTGATGGCGCTGTCAGCAACATCGAGTGCTCCGACATCGACGTAGTCGTCGATGCCATCAAAGTCCAGTGCGGGGCCCGCCGTCCAGACCGGACCGTTCAGTGTCCCGAGATGCCCGTTGCCCGTCGCATCCGACGTCGTTGTGCCCGCCCCCTCGTTCATTGGCCAATACGCTTCAAAACCCGTCTCAAGTGAGGTCGTAAACGTTCGGTCGCCACTGCTGGCAGTGTTGGCGCTGCCATCGGTGGAGCTGACCTGGTAATGATGCAAGGTGTCCGGTGGCAGGTTAGTCAGTATCACTGTGTGGCTGGCAACCAGGGTCACATCACTGACCACAGACCCATAGCTGGCGTCCAAGCCATAATCCACCACACTGTTGGCCAGCTCATCGGTGTCCCAGCTGATGGCCGCTGTTGTTGCGGTGACTGCTACTTGAATATTGCTGATCACCGGCGGGGTGATATCCGCTGCCGCCGTGGTAAAGCTCAGGTCGCCGCTGCTGGCGCTGTTGGCACTGCCATCGGTGGAACTGACCTGATAGTGATGCAAGGTGTCTGGTGGCAGGTTAGTCAGTATCACTGTGTGGCTGGCAACCAAGGTGGCATCACCGGCCACAGATCCATAGCTGGCGTCCAGCCCATAATCCACCACGCTGTCGGCCACCTCATCCGTATCCCAGCTGATGGT
>PIVJ01000491.1 GCA_003353955.1 Bacteroidota bacterium
TCTGAGAAATCAAAATTCTTTATAAGCGCTGGAATTTCATGTCCAATTTTCTGGATATAAGTGTCTAAATATTTTCTTTCGCTTATCCTCATTTAATCAAAGAATTTAAACACAAACATGCTCATTTTAGTTGTCAAATCCTTATACTACCGTTGTTTCCGAGTATGAAGCATAACGGCTCGGCTAAGCGCATATGCCACAGAGGGCGTTGCGTTTAGGTTTTATTGGCGTTTCGTTGGTTTTTATTCCGCTATTTTTGTTTTTATTTTCGGTTTATCATAGTCAAACGGTTCATTTATTCCCCTGCACCAAATACCAATCTATCCAGGAATCCAACTGATTTACAGTATTAGGACGAAGTAAAATTTCGCGCTTGTTATCCAATAAAAAAATAGTGGGTGTGGAAGCGTTTTTCCTACTTGTCCGACCGCTAAAGAGTTTGTTAAACGCAGCTAAATTAACCGTTAGTACTAACTTTCTCCAAACACAGGGCAAAATGTGGTATACTCGCTATTGTGTTTTCGTTCTTTATTTCAAACAATTCGGAAGCATTTCTAAAAATTCGATACATTTATTGTAATCCAATTCGTAAAAATTAACTCCTAGATTTATTGTTTCGTAATATCTCGCTTGATTCTTTTTATAATATTCTTCAGATGAGATTTTCCAAAGATTTCGACCTAATTTTTCAGCTACAAACCATTTTTCCAACAATCGAGCTGCTCTGCCATTTCCATCTCTAAATGGATGAATATGGGCAAATCGTAAATGAATCAACGACGCAAAATAAAAAACTTCCATTTCATTGAGGTCAATAGAAATCAGTTCACCTACATCCTTAAATAGCAAATCCATTTCTTTTTCCACAAATTCAGGCTCTATAGCCATATAAGCTAAACCTGATTTTCCAAAAACTCCAACTTGTTCAATACGATATTTTCCTCTTTTGCTTCTTATTAATGATGTGTCCGAAAATATTTTATGACAATTCAATAAATCTTTCTCATTCAATTTATGACACTGTGCAAACTCATATGCTTCTATTAAACCCTCAATTTCTTCAATTTCTTTTCCAATCTTGAATTTATCTTTATTCAGCTCATA
>PIVJ01000146.1 GCA_003353955.1 Bacteroidota bacterium
TGGAAGCTGACAGGTGGTTTTGTACACAATTACTTATGGGTGATAGTGTAGATAATATTAAAGGAATTAATGGTGCTTTGGATAAAGAGATTACTGACGCTTTTGAAGTGAGAGCTAACAATAAAGGCGTAGGTGAAAAAACTGCCATGGGAATCATGAAACATGCTCTTAGCTCAAGAGAGTGTTTTGAAATAATCATGTACTGCTACAAAGATGTTCATAAAGACAAGTGGTTAGAAGCACTACAGCAAGAAGCCATAGCGTTAAGGATGCAACATTTTAAAGATGAACTGTATAGCATATCGCTACACATGGAAGCGTTAGGGGTAGACTATTGTGACTGATAAAACAATCTTTTATGACCCTGACAAAGTTGAAGTGATGTGGGGTGATATAAAAATAAATGGATTTACAGACGGAGATACAATTTTAATTATGAATAAGCCATGGACAGAAACAGAAGTATGGAAAAATGAATCACAATACTTGGTATGGCTGCGTGGTCAATTCCGTAAAATATGGATGGACTTTGTACCAAAGAACGAATTCTTAAATGAAAGCTGTAATCCCGTATCTTTTGAAGAGAAAGCATTACATGGGTTGCATCCCAGAACAAAGACAGCAGGCAAGTGTGTGTTTTGTAAAAAGGTATTTGGGAAAAGCAAGTTGCAAGTGGATCATAAAATACCCGCAGGTTCTATGTTGGTTTACAATGAAGCTCCAAAATATCTACTCAGGCTTTTATGCTCAAAAGATAACATGCAGCTCACATGCAAGCCATGCCATGACATCAAATCATACGCTGACAAGCACCAGATGACGTTTGAGGATGCTGAGAAGGAAAAGCAGGCCATAGCCTTTGGTAAGTGGGCAGCAGACCGTCAGAAGGATTATATACAGAGTGTGCTAGGTTTGAAATTGAATGAAGTGAGTAATGCCAAGGCACGTAGACAGGCTTACAGGGAATCTCTTGACTAGCACAGTTTTTAAATAAAAACAACTACATAAATTTGTGGCTAAGATTAATCAATTTTTTATTGTTAAAAAAAAGTTAATAAAAATCTTGATTTCTTATCTTCATCGCATTATTTTTGATTTCAGCACTGATGAAGCCATGTTGGATTGATGGAAAAGGATTGCAGGTTGGGTTATGCATATTATTTCAAAATTTACAGACTACTATGACATTGGGCTATCAGAAGGGCATGATAAAACAATTATTTATAAGCGTTCCATTGAAGAAAAAACCTGTCAGTTGTCTCGGTTTAGAGCTAAGAACACTAAACCTGTTAGATTTGAAACAGAAACAAGTGTCATGAAGCACAGTTTAGAATTTGACTACCAGTGGATTGTTGTAGGTTTTTGTGGAAAAGTATTTCAATGTTTAACACTTGAGCGTGTTTTTGAAACTCATGATGGAAAAAAGAATGTCAAAAAATCAAAAACATTCTGCTGCTACACTGCTGATCAGGTTAGGAAAGTTTTTCGTAATCATGCAAGCAAGGAAGAGCTGGAACGTTTTATGAGTAAGCCAAGCAGATCTTGGCGTGAGAGCTTAAGGTATTCCAGTGTACAAAAACGTTTTTATGATTGGAATAACGATAGGTATGCTGATGTGTTTGTGAAGATGAACGCACCTTTATTTGTAGTTGACAGGGTTGAAACAAAATTCAGGCATGACTTAGTAAGGATAAGATCAAATGTTGAGTTGAATCGCTACCAGTTTTACCAAGTGTTTTGTCCCTACACAACCTTTCAAGAGATTTCTATGTTTATATCTGGTGTGTTGGGAATGGGTGAGCCTGATATGATTGAAATTTCAGATGAATGTAAACGAGATTCAAAGGGCTTCAATGAAAAATCATTTAAAACACGACCCAATACTAAACCAAATAGAAAGAGGGATAAGCATGAAAGTTAAAAATTGTCCCACATGTGATGCGTCTTGGATACATAAAGAAAACATCATTGAGCATTTTAAAACAGAATATTCTAAAGAAGGCATACCAAGATATTTAAAGAATGCAGGTGTTGATTCTATTGATGAAGCTGCCCGGTTAGTTGCTGCTTCTTATGGTTGTCACAGTGAAAACCTGAAACACTTTGGTCAGAATCATAAAGTTATAAGTTGTGATAGAATCACTTGGTTGCATTGTAAGGTTTGTGGTGTATCTCATGATGAAAATAACTTAGAAAACACAACGTTAATTTTTGAAGAGAAGGCAGAAATATGACATTCATTGAATTGGTTAGAACGTATGAAAAAGACCTCACTGATGAAGAGTGCGACTTTATCTTGTGGGAAAAAACTGGCTTTCCATTTTGTGATATGGAAACTATTGAAAAGCAGTTGAGAGATTTTTTTGATAAGGATAAGTGTAAAGATTGTGAAGGTGAATGTTAAGATATTAGGTGTCAATCTTGTAAAATTGTAGGATTCATTCTTATTATATATAATATTAATTGATATATTAAATAGGAATTAGAAATGAATAATAAGAATGAATCCTCTTTAAAGTTGTCTTTAATGTTTTGTGGGTTACTATCCACCTCTTCTGCTTTTGCCGCATTAACCACCACGCCAAACCCTTTACCTGATATTACTTTGAATGCGTGGTATGGTTCTTCTGGAAATCTAGTCGGTACTTCTAACTTTTGTATTATATCAACCAGAGGTAATAATAGAAGAAGACAAGATTTTGATGCCGCTGGTTATCAACGCACACCTTCTGGGACAAATGGCTTTGTTATCGCTCATACTGTCAGTGGTCACCAGTTAGATATTGATATGGTATTTAAAGACCCTTGGGGAGTTAGCTATTCACTAACCAACTACTCTGTTACAGGCTTCTTAACTCCACAAATAACCGGCCCTCTTAACTGTGCAGAGGGGTCTTCTTCCCTAGAGGTAACCCTGTCAGCAGCTCAACTTGCTTATGCTCAAGCTGGAATTTACCGAGCAACATTAGGGTTTGATGTTATGCAAATTTCAGGGAGTTACAGTGGAGTTTTAGATTTTCAAGTCAATATGCCTGAACTGGTTCAAATTTCACGATTAAACGACATAATTATACCAACAGGAATGGGTAATGCAGTTGCTACTGAATCATTCTGTGTTTTCAGGAATGGTCAAGGAAACTTCTCTGTACAAGTTTCAGGCTTAAACGATGTGTCAGGGCAGCTTCACTTGAAAAATATAGATATGCTCCCATACCAAGTTGAAATAGGACAATCGGGAGCTTTTTATTCATTAACAAGTGGGTTTACTTTACTTGGTTCGTACACAAATTTTTCTGGTTCTAGCGTTAGAGATTGTGGTGGTGCTGATAATACTGAGCTACGCGTTACACTCCTGTCTCAAGATATAAGCGCTGCAATGCCGGGAACATACACAGACGCGTTAACGATAATGATTTCACCTAATTAAAGGATGCAAGAAGTAGGATGCAAGAAGTAGGCTATAAAACCTACTTCGTGCATTATTAATAACGCAGCTCAAACCCAAGGGCAAGAGATAGCATCTTTGTTTCTTCTTTGATTTCGGAATAGTCCATTTCAGTGTGTGCCATCTCAGCAGTGAAAGCTTTATTTTCATCACCCAGTTTAACCCCAACACCAAAAATAATACCATCACCCCCTGCATCCCGGCTTGGTAGAGGCTCTTCAGAATAGTCATTCCATATTGTAGCGCCTGTTACAGAGGTGCTGTACCACCCCGTTATTTCTAACGGCCCTTTGATAGATGCTGTTCGTTTGTTTATCCCGAGTCTTAGGTAGGGTGTTACTTCAGTTCCCATAGGATACATAGCCAAGACAGAAATATTCATATCTTGAGCATTACTTATCGTTCTTTTAGATCGGTCTTTTCTATAGGAGTATGAGCCAACATCCTTATAGCCAACCTCAACACCTACATACTTATAGAACACTGCACCAGTGTTTATGGCAAAATCATTACTGCCACTAAATTCTTTACTAGAAGTATCTGAAAGCCATAGAGATAAACCTGAATAGAATTTTATAGGTTTTGCCTCAGTGTTACCTGTTGGGTACATTTGTGCTTGCACTTTCATTGTCATCGTTGCAAGTAATAATGTTAGTGCTAGAGTTGGTAAGTTCATGATTTTAAACCCTCAAGTGTTTTAGCTATTTTACAAACCCGTTTCTGATCATAGTTGTAAGCTTCAATGTCATTATCATAGTATTCAGGATCAAGCTTGCTACTAAATTCATCACGCTCTAGGTACACTACAAACCAAAGCCAATCTTGAAAGCCTATTTTCTTTATTTCTTTAAGTGTGTCATCAGTAAATACCATCATATAAATTATTCCAATATCTTCAGTTTCAATTCAGGAAACATGCCACTGTCTAACAGCTCCTTAACCCTTTCAAGATTAAAAGTTTCTGTTGGTGTGAAATCAGCAGCCCAATCAGCAATCTCACTAACAGGGCGATTACCTACAAACCGCCATTGAGT
>PIVJ01000492.1 GCA_003353955.1 Bacteroidota bacterium
AAATTAATTAAAAGAATACTATTAGAGATGGCATTAATACCAAACGACAAGCTGCTGCACTTCTTCTATGGAAGTATAATAGCAACACCATTAGTAATATGGGGAACAACAATGGAAGCAGTAGGCTTTATGGTATTTGTATCTATAGGTAAAGAAATTATAGATGCTAAGATGAGATTCAGTACACCAAACGCGTTAGATGTTGTATTTACATTCGTACCAACGTTATTATTATTAGCTGTAAAATTAATTAATTAATGATTAATATTGAAGACGAATATAGAGGCCTTATGGCTGGAGTTTTGTATAATGGAAGAGATAAGTCAGATCGTACAGGAACTGGGACCAAGTCTGTGTTCGGCAGAACAATTGAGCATGACATGTCACTTGGCTTCCCAATTCTTACAACAAAGAAAATATCTTTTAACGCCGCGAGAACTGAGTTATTATGGATACTTAACGGCAGGACAGACCTAAAGTATCTTGAAGATAATGGTGTAAAGTATTGGAGACCAGACTATGAACGCTCAGGTCGTACAGATGAAACACTAGGTCCTGTATATGGAAAGCAATGGCGCGATTTTAATGGTCGAGATCAATTAGCAGATCTAGTAAATGCTATACACTATACGCCTGACAGCAGACGTATGATTGTATCGGCTTGGAATCCAGCTGAGCTAAGCGAGATGGCTTTACCTCCTTGTCATTATGCGTTTCAAGTTTACGTTAACGACGGCATAATAGATTTAATGTGGCAACAAAGATCAGCTGATGTATTCTTAGGTTTACCGTACGATATAACAATGTATGGTTTATTACTTGAGATGTTAGCTAAAGGTTCCGGCTTAAAAGCAGGGCGTTTGATTGGACAGTTGGGTGATTGTCATCTTTACTCTAATCATTATAAGCAAGCAATTGAATACTTAAGTAGATCAAAGCGCATGTTGCCTAAGCTTGAATTAGATAGCGGTTTATTCTTTGAAAAGAAATATGGCTTGCACATACCGCTAAAGCAAGAAATTAAATTAAATAATTATAACCCCCTACCAGCAATAAAAGCTCCTTTGAGTGTTGGTGTTTAAAGTGAATTATATG
>PIVJ01000493.1 GCA_003353955.1 Bacteroidota bacterium
GGCAAATGTGGTATTCTACTATGTCATTTACAAAGATCAGGAACAAGAGAGGGCCTAGAATGGATCCTTGGGGTACACCAGCTAAAATATCCTGCCATGTAGAATATGCGCCATCGATAGTCACCCGTTGCTTCCTTTCTGACAAATAGTTTTCAAACCAGAGTAAAAGATCGCCTGAAATGTTAAAGGATTTTAGTTTATTAAGTAGGGCCCTATGCGAGACACGATCAAAAGCTTTCGATATATCACAAAAACACATAATTATCTCTTTCTTGTTGTCAATAGCATCATAGATTTTGAACCAAATTTCAAGGAGTTGGGTTACAGTTGAGTGTCCAGGTAGGAAACCAGATTGTAAGGGGGATAAGAAAGGACGTATATGTTCCAGGACTTGCTTATGTATTATTTTCTCCATGACTTTCCCGATCAAACTTAAGGGCCAGTACAACCTTTTTATACGGAAAGTGAAAATTTCGTTAAAACGCCAATTTCACATGAATGTTTGGCGGGGATGTGACCAGAGTGGATCTAGAAATACAATGAACCCATCAAATCCACATTTATATGTCACACATGGTTTTTATAACCGAAAACAAAAGGCAACCTTTGGCCCCATGGAACTAGTTACAAGTTTCAAATAGGGTCCTGAAAATGAATAGGTATGATGTTGAGATACCCATTAACACCCCTTTACCCTTTAAAACGAGTTCCCATTCAAATGAAGCCTGCAATTTACATCCGGATTGACATGGGGTGTCTGGGATGAGAACGAGCACATCTTTGATGTTAAAATACAACACTTACTAATCACCTATATTCAATATAGTGGGTAAAGGGTGATCAGTAGTTGTGCCAAGCACCATGCTAACCCCTTTTTAGGGATGAGTGTCCATGTGTTTATGAGTTCCATGGGGCCAAAGGTTGCCGACTGTTTTTCATCATAAAAACCGATTAAAAAGCTTAAATGCAGATTTGGTACTATTCATGCGCTTCGTGGTATGCACTGAACATATACATGCCTGAGATTTATGATATATTTGCGTTTTGAGTAACTTTCCACTTGCTGCGAAAAAAGGTTATACTCCCCCTTAAGGT
>PIVJ01000004.1 GCA_003353955.1 Bacteroidota bacterium
TACTTGCCGAAACTTATAAAAGAATTGCCAATGATAATAATTCGAACGACCTCACATTTTATTTAGACATTGTTGGTAAAAATTCGAAAATCCCCGTAGTACTTACGGATGAGCATGATCAGATTATTGAATGCGTTAATGTTAATTTTAATCCGGATAGCATAAAAGTACTTGACGGTAATTTAAAAGAGAAGTTTCTGATTTATAATCCTATTTATGCTGAATATCTCGAAAATGAGGTCAGGATTCTTTATTACAGAGAATCCACGATTTTTACTGAACTCAGGGTGGTTTTAGATGATTTGATTGAAACCTTTTTCTCTGAGGTTGTTACCAATTCTGTTTCTGTTCCGGTAATTGTCACCGACAGCCTCCACAAAACAATATTTACTTTTGGAAATCTTGATTCGATAAAAATGGAACAAGAATCATTTGTTCGACTAACAATAAGTGAGATGATAGCTGATAATGACCCCATTCAGCTTCAACTTCCGAATAGCGGGTCTACATACATCTATTATAAAGATTCTGAACTGCTTACGCAGATCAAGTATTATCCTTTTATTCAGTTTACAGTAGTTGGCTTATTTTTCATAATAGCCTATTTATTATTCAGTACCGCCAGAAAATCTGAACAAAATCAAGTTTGGGTCGGAATGTCGAAAGAAACTGCTCATCAACTAGGCACACCACTTTCTTCAATGATGGCCTGGATTGAATTGCTAAAAATAAAGGGGGTTGAAGGTGAGGCAGTCACTGAAATTGAAAAAGATTTAAATAGATTAGAAAATATTACTGAGCGTTTTTCAAAAATTGGATCCCCGCCAAAACTCGAAAAACAAAATTTAGTGAAAATAATTTATGATGCTGTTGAATATCTCAACAAAAGGTCTTCTAAAAAAGTGAAGTATTCGATCAAGTGTTCAGCCGATAGAGTGATGGTCGCTCCGATCAACAAAAATCTTTTTGAGTGGGTTATTGAAAATCTTTGCAAAAATGCCATTGATGCCATGAATGGTGTTGGTGAGATAAGTATTAATTTAAAAGAAGAAAGTCAGGCTGTTATTATTGATATTTCTGATACAGGAAAAGGCATCTCGCTCCCGAATTTCAAAACGGTTTTCCATCCGGGATACACTAGCAAACAACAGGGTTGGGGGTTGGGTTTATCATTGTCGAAACGCATTATTAAAAACTACCATAAAGGAAAAATATTTGTTAAATCTTCAGTTATTGGTAATGGAACCACATTTCGTATCGTACTAAATAAGTAATTTTACCACTATAATTCCCATAGATTAAGCAATGGCCGGAATTTATATCCATATTCCTTTCTGTAAACAAAAATGTTATTACTGCAATTTTTATTCGGTGGCATCCATTAAAAATAAGGATCGGTTTTTAGAGGTATTGAAAAAAGAAATTTATCATCAACGTAAATACCTCAAAAACGAGATTGTGAATACTATTTATTTCGGTGGTGGTACCCCATCAATGTTTAGTAAAAATGAGATTGAAGATGTTTATGCTGAACTAATAAAACACTTCAATATTGGTGATTCGGTTGAGGTTACCGTGGAGGTCAATCCTGACGATTTAAATAAAAAGAAATTAGACGAATTTAAGAGTTCGGTTATTAATCGGCTGAGTATAGGAGTTCAATCATTTTTTGATGAAGACTTGCATTATCTTAACCGCATACATGATTCCAAACAGGCCATTAATTCTATCAGGTGGGCATTAGATAGTGGTTTTTCAAACTTAAGCATTGACCTTATTTATGGAATCCCAACCTTGAGTTTAGAAAACTGGAAAAAAAACCTAGAGCTGTTTTTCGAACTAAACATTCCCCATTTATCTTCTTATGCCCTAACCATTGAGCCCAAAACGCCATTAAAACACTTGATTGAAAAAAAGAAAATTTCGGCTATCAATGAAAAAGATTTAGTTGCTCATTTTGATCTATTATTGGAACTAACAGAAATGAATGATTTCATTCATTACGAAATTTCTAACTTTAGTAAAAAGGACTATTACTCAAAGCACAATAGTTTATATTGGCTTGGTAGAAATTATTTAGGCCTGGGGCCATCGGCACATTCATTTAACGGTTTATCACGTCAATGGAATATTTCCAATTTAACGCAGTATCTGAAACATACAAATTCGAAATCCATAATACAAGAAAGGGAAGTGCTTACTGCGGCGCAAAAATATAACGAATATGTGATGACCTCAATCAGAACGTTATGGGGTTGTGACCTTGAACATATTAACAACGTTTTTGGAAAAACCTTCAGGAATCATTGCCTAAAGGCATCACAAAAACACATCTTATCAAAACAATTGCTTCTTACTAAAAACGTTTTGTATTTGACCAGTAGCGGGAAAATATTCGCTGACGGAATTACTGCCGATTTATTTATCAACTCTTAAATTCTTCAATTTAAATTTCATAAAAACAGGGTTGTGATCTGAATTTTTAAATGCCAGCGGAAAAACATAATTTTCGACAATCTCAACATTGGGTGAAACAATAAAATAATCGATGGTTGATTTTTTACTCTCGCTATTAAAGGGAGTATTTAATTCCCTGTTGGTAAAACATTCTTTGTCAAAAATCCACTTCCAATTATTCGCTATAAAATCCTCAGAAAAAACGAGCATAGAGGTTTGCAACTTGTTTAAATTGCCTTTAAATTTTTCCTCAAAATCTGGAGGCAATATATTCCAGTCACCACCTGCAATTACGTAATTTCCTTTTGCAAATTCACTTGTCATTGCCCTCTTAATAATAGTTAATTCTTTTTGTCGCAATGAAGAGTCGTTAACATAGTGTGAGTTGTGGGTGTTAATTAAAACAAGCTCTTTATTATTTTCCAATGAAAATCGAGACAAAATCAAACACCTGTCTAATAAAAAAAGCCGTTCGGGCCATTTGGCAAGATTTGGATATGATTTTCGAACAACATCTTTGGGGTAATATTTAGAGAAAGTCATCATTCCCGCATTAACTTTACCCATTGGGTTAAATACAGGCATTGGTACAAACAGGACCTTATAATTATTTGCATAAACAGCATTGTGTTTATTGAGACTCAGGATTAACTTTTCTGATTGGTCAATAAAATAACTTCGCTTTGAGTGCTGATCCACTTCCTGAAAAAACCAAAAGTCAATTGTTGATTGAGATTCAATAAAATCAATATTTTGCTGCGTATATTTTGAGCTAAGAACCTGATTTGCCCTTACCTGCTTTCCCCCATCATAAAAAAAATCCATTTCTTCTCCTAATCCACAATATCCTAAATTCCAACTGATAATTGAAAACACACTGTCTTCCTGAATTTGTCTTGCATTGGAATTTTTTATTGATAAAAAGGAAACATCAGGCGGTTTGTGATCATTAACACTTATTAAGGTGAGAAAAGCGAGTGCTGAAAACAGCATAAAAGCAAGGATAACAACTAGGGGCTTAAACAGATAGAAGAGTATTTTTTTTAACATTGGGGCTAAGGTAATCAATAAGTTAAATTTTTATAAATTTGCTGCTGTAAAATTAGCAACAACCTTATGCCAATTCTGGGTTCCATCATTAAAAAAGCTTACGAGTTAAGGAATGTTCCTTTTGAGAGAAGAAGTCATGTAGATCCATCAAAGGCACAAAAGAAGGTTCTTTTAAAGCTTTTAAAGAAGGCACAACATACTGCTTTTGGCGAACATCATAAATTTCATAAATTATTGAAGCAAGATGATGTTGTGAAAGCTTTTACAGAAAGTGTTCCAATTTCAGATTATAATTTGATGTTTCGTAAATGGTGGTATCGGTCATTAAATGGAGAGGCTTATGTGAGTTGGCCCGGCAGAGTAAAGTATTTCGCCCTAACTTCTGGAACCTCTGAGGCCTCAAGTAAGCAAATTCCCGTAACCAGCGAGATGATCAGAGCCATTCGTAAAACGAGTATCAGGCAGCTCGTATCAACTGTTAGGTATGATTTTCCGATTGAATTTTACCAAAAGGGAATGTTGATGATTGGAGGAAGCACGCATCTTAATTATAACGGGACTTATTACGAAGGAGATCTTTCGGGGATTCAGGCTGGAAATATTCCCTTTTGGTTTCAGCATTTTTATAAACCGGGAAAGCGAATTTCAAAAGAGCATGATTGGAGTACTAAACTTGAAGAAATAACAAAAAAAGCAAAAGATTGGGATATTGGAGTAATTGTAGGTGTGCCTGCATGGATACAAGTTATTTTGGAAAGAATAATCAGGCACTATAATCTTGATACCATTCATGATATTTGGCCCAATCTTAAAATTTATGTTCATAGCGGAGTTTCATTTGAACCCTATGCCAAAAGTTTTGAAAAGCTATTCTCAAAACCCATTTTTTACAATGAATCATATTTGGCCTCCGAGGGTTATATTGGATATCAAAACCGCATTGGTGTTAAGGGTATGCAAATGGTATTAGATAGTGGCTTGTTTTATGAATTTGTACCTTTCAATGAAGACAATTTCGACTACGAGGGTAACATTAAAAGTAATCCACAAACATTAACAATCGGAGAGGTTGAAGATGGAAAGGAATATGCATTATTACTATCAACTTGTGCCGGAGCTTGGAGATACCTGATTGGAGATACAATTAAATTTACGTCAATAGCACTTCAAGAAATTGTTGTTACCGGACGTACGAAACATTTTTTAAGTATTTGCGGAGAGCATTTATCGCAAGAAAACATGAACCGCGCTGTAAAAATGTTGGCTGATGATTTAAATATTAATATAAATGAATTTACAGTTTCCGGAATTCGTCACGATTCAATGTTTGCTCATAAATGGTTTTTTGGAACAAATGATGATTTAGATCCAGGTATTGCAAAAAATAAGATTGATGAAAATCTGAAAAAATTAAATGACGATTATCGGGTTGAGCGACTTGAAGCAATTAAGGAGATCTTTGTTGAAGTTCTTCCATTAAAAACGTTCCAGCATTGGATGAAAATTCATGGTAAAGAAGGAGGAGCAAACAAATTTCCGCGAGTTTTAAAAAATGAACAGTTAATTAAATGGGAAGAATATTTGGTAACTCAATCTAATAAATAACTATGGGGCCTTTAATCGAAGGAATAATACTAGGCTTAACACTTGCCATTTTTTTTGGATTTGGTCCTGCCTTGTTCGCCTTGTTACAAACAACTATTCATAGGGGGTTTTTTCCCGGACTACTATTGGCAATCGGTATTTTTTTAAGCGATTTAGTGTTGGTTGGTTTATGTTTTGTAGGGGCAATACAAATTATTAGCAAACCTGAAAATAACTTAGTGTTTTCCATTATTAGTGGCGCCATATTGATTATTTTTGGTATTATAACCTACACCCGAAAAGTTCAGCTTGGCAATAATAATGATTCCGAAACCAAGGTAAAAAAACCCTGGTCAGGTACTTATATTTTTAAAGGGTTTTTTCTCAATATTGCCAATCCATTTGTTTGGATATTTTGGATGGGTGTTGTAGTTGGAATCACGGCAAATTATGAGGCCAATGTCAACTCAATGTTTATATTTTTTTCAGCAACGCTTTTAACTGTGTTGTTAACAGATATTTCGAAGTGCTTTGCCTCCTATAAAATTAAGAAATTACTTACGCCTAAAATTATGCTTTGGATTAATCGTGCTGCTGGTGTTGGATTGTTTTTATTTGGAATGTTCTTAATATCCAAAGCTTTTGTAACTTTTTAAACTAGAGTTTGGTTCTTATATCCTTGATATTTAGTTGAAGGTTCACCTTCCCATTCCATTCATTTTCCTCTAAATGATAACAGATGTCGAAAGGTAAACCCTTGCTGATGTGCTCATAGTATTCGCCTTGCTGAAATGCAATTCCCGGAAATGGTAATCCGGATATGCTGGGATGGATTACATTTAATTTAAGATGATTGTGCCCAACAATTTTTGAAAAACCAGCATCAATAACCTCTTCAGCCTTAAATATCGGCGACATGTTTCCCGGACCAAAGGGAGCGAATTGTTTTAATATTCGAAAGAATTTATAATTTATTTTATTGAGATTTAATAAATCATCAATTTCAATTTCGGGTACCATCATTTCTTCACTTATATTATCCTGAGCATATTTTTCAAACTTTTTGGTGAATGCTTCTAAATTCTCAGGCTTTAATGATAGACCTGCTGCATATTTATGCCCACCAAAATGCTCTAATAATTCATTACAGTGATCAATTGCATCATAAACATCAAAGTTTTTAACCGAACGGGCAGAGCCGGTAATCAGTCCGCCAGATTTAGTAAAAACAATGGTAGGTCGATAATAATTTTCGGTTAATCGGGATGCAACAATGCCGATGATTCCTTTATGCCACTCGGAATTATAAACAATCGTACTCTTACTGTTAAGAAGATTCACACTGGATTTAATCATATTAAGCGCCTGTTCAGTAGCAGTGTGATCAAGTTCACGACGCTCCGTATTTAATAAGTCTATTTTTTCACCTAATTCTCTGGCATATTTTTCATTATCGGATATTAACAATTCTACAGAGTTTTTGGCATGTTTTATTCTTCCTGCTGCATTTATTCGGGGACCGACCAAAAAAACCAGATCACTGATAGTTAACTCGCGATTAAAGAATTGATTGGCATCAACATTATTTGTTTTAACAACATTGCTATATTTAAGAATAGCTTCAACTCCCGGGCGGGGAAAATAATTAATTTGCTTTAATCCATAATATGCAAGTGTTCTGTTTTCGCCGATAACCGGAACAATATCTGCGGCAATACTAATGGCTACAAAATCTAATAAATCAAAAATATCAGTTGGTGATACATTGTTTTTTTCTTCAAAAGCCTGAACCAGCTTAAATCCAACCCCACAGCCAGAAAGCTCATCAAAGGGATAATCACAATCTGTTCTCTTAGGATCTAGTATCGCAACCGCAGCTGGTATTTTATCTCCGGGCCGATGGTGATCACAGATTATAAATTCAACATTCTTTCCTTTAGCATAGTTTATTTTATCAACTGCCTTTATCCCACAATCCAAAGCGATGACCAGCGTATACTCATTTTGGCTGGCAAAATCTATCCCTTGCTCAGAAATTCCATATCCTTCTGAATAACGATCGGGAATATAAAAACCGATATTATCATAAAACGATTTTATGTAAGTAAAAATAAGAGCTACTGAAGTAGTTCCATCAACGTCATAATCACCATAAATCAAAATTTTCTCATTGTCCGAAATAGCTTTTTCTATACGATCAACTGCTTTATCCATGTCCTTCATTAAAAAAGGATTGTGAAGGTGGGAAAGCTGGGGGCGGAAAAAATTTTTAGATTCTTCGTAGGTATAAACTCCTCTTTGAACGAGCAAATTAGCGATGTTCTTATCTATATTTAATTCCTGAGATAAATTTGCTACTTTATCTGAATCTCCCTTTTCTTTTATTACCCAGTGTTTATCCATTGATTTATTTCTGAAATATGAATGTAGCAATTTAGTCCCTGGTGTTTAAAAAGTAGAGCGCATAGCTTCAACGGGATTAAGTTTTGAAGCTTTAAATGCAGGAACAATTCCGGATACCAAGCCTATTAGTCCTGATACTCCAACTCCTAAAGCAATATTGCCCTTTGTTAATACAAGCTCAAATGCAAGTCCTTGTGTATTAACCATAACTACTAATAATAAAATAATTAATAGTCCGGCTATTCCGCCGAGAATAGATAAGAATATTGCCTCAAATAAAAACTGAAGCATAATAAAATAATTTTTTGCTCCTAATGATTTTTGAATTCCTATTTGGCTGGTTCTTTCTTTAACCGAAACAAACATAATATTTGCTATACCGAAACCCCCGACAAGTAACGAAAACCCACCGATTATCCAACCCACAACACCAATAGCATCAAACATGCTATCAAATTGCCTCGATATTAAATCGGTTTCATTAATTGCAAAATCGTCATCAACCGATGGTTTTAGCTTATGAATAGACCTAATAATTCCACGTAATTCATCACTCATTTCTTCATTGGTAATAAAGGGTTTTCCTTTTACTATAATATTTGTAGAGATGTTTCGAAGATTAACCACTTTTCTGGCAAAATTTATTGGAATTAGTAATTTATCATCTGAAGTATCTCCAAAAATATTCTCGCCTTCTTTAATCACAATTCCAATTACCTCCAAATTCCTACCAAAAATTTTAATCCTTCGTCCAATCGGGTCAAGGTTGTCAAATAATTTATCGGCAATATCACTACCGATAATTACCACAGCACCTCCCCCGTTAGATTCCAGGGTAGTAAAATACCTGCCGTCTGCCAAATCAAATTTCATCACATTATTATATTCATGTGTGCTGGCAATTATAGTCGCATTATCAATATGATTATTTTGAAATTTTACTGTGCGCCTGACACCAATCATAAAAGCTGCCGACTCAATAGTGATACTCTTTCTTTGAATTTCTGCTAATTCCTGTAATTTAGGTTCAGGTCTTTTTATATATTCCCACCAGGGACTACTTCCATCCATAACCCATGGCCATTTTGCAACAAATAACACATTATTACCCAGCGAATCTATGGTTTTATGAACGGATCTTTCCATTGAATCGAAAACAGTAAATACAGATATAACTGAAAATATCCCAATGGAAATTCCTAAAAGTGATAAAAGCGTACGGGTTTTGTTCGTTGTTATTGCCTGAATAGCAAACAAATAACTCTCCCTTATTAACCTAATGATAATCATACTCTAATTTTTTATATCTCTGTAAATGCATAATTAGGGCAGTGTCCAGAAATAATCAAAGATAATATAAAAATTAGTGGAAATATTATTTCTTAAAGTGTATTGCAATTTTTAAAACAGTATTTGTATAATTTGCGCTTAACACTTTTTAGCTGAATGATAAAGATTAGATTTATCATAAAAATATTAGATAAATAAATTGTTTATTGAATTGATTTTTAATAAAATTGCACCTCAACTTAAAAACTCCTAACACATTGAAAAAGATAAAGAATGCTTTAATTTCTGTTTACAATAAGAATGGCCTGGATGAAATAATTAATCGTTTGCATCAGCTCAACATTAATATTTACTCAACGGGGGGAACCTTTGATTTTATACAGCGCCTTGGTGTGCCTGCCACAACTGTTGAATCTTTAACATCTTACCCTTCAATTCTTGGGGGGAGAGTTAAAACATTACACCCAAAAGTATTTGGAGGTATTCTTGGAAGAAGAGACGAAGAGGACGATCGACAGCAAATGACGGAGTATGAAATCCCAGAGATTGATTTGGTAATTGTGGATCTTTATCCCTTTGAAGAGACGCTTGCTTCGGGTGCCAATGAGCAAGAAATTATTGAAAAAATTGATATTGGAGGAATTTCTCTTATTCGTGCCGCTGCAAAGAATTATATAGATGTTCTTATAGTGGCCAGCTGTACGTATTACGATACCCTTTTAAGATTATTAGATACCCATGAAGGAGCAAGCGACCTGAAAGACAGAAAACACTTTGCTTCCCACGCATTTAATGTTTCTTCTCATTATGACACTGCGATTTTTAAGCACTTTAATGATGATGAATTTACAACCTTTAAACAAAGTGTTTCGGATCGGAAAAGTCTCAGATATGGGGAGAACCCACATCAAAAAGGTTATTATTTTGGGAATTTAGATGAGGTCTTTGAACAGCTTCATGGTAAGAAAATTTCGTACAATAATTTGATTGATTTGGATGCGGCTGTTAATCTAATTAATGAATTTGAAGAACCCACATTTGCTATTCTTAAGCATAATAATGCCTGTGGAATAGCCAGTCGGGAATCACTAATTTCCGCATGGAAAGATGCTTTGGCTAGTGACCCAATATCTGCATTCGGTGGTGTTTTAATAACCAACCGATTGGTAGATGTTATTTGTGCAGAAGAAATAAATAAATTATTTTGTGAAATTATACTTGCACCTAAGTATGAAAATAATGCACTGGAAATACTTAAATCTAAAAAAAATAGAATAGTTTTGCAGATGAAAGCGTTTGATTTTCCAGAAGTACAGTTTAGATCGGCATTAAATGGCGTTTTAGTTCAGGAAAAAGACTTCAAAACAGAAATTGTTGATGATTTTAAAACGGTAACTATTGCAAGTCCATCAAAGACAGAGGTGGAAGATTTAATTTTTGCCAATAAAATTGTTAAGCATACGAAATCGAACACTATCGTTCTTGCCAAGAACAAACAACTTATAGCAACTGGGGTTGGTCAAACATCTCGGGTAGATGCCTTAAAACAGGCCATACAAAAAGCAGAATTGTTTGGCTTTGAATTAAGAGGGGCGGTGATGGCTTCGGATGCATTTCTTCCATTTGCTGATTCAGTAAAAATTGCATATAAAGTTGGAATTACCGCCGTTGTACAACCTGGAGGTTCGGTGAGGGATAAGGACAGCATCGAGTATTGTAACGAAAATAAAATGTCGATGGTATTTACAGGTGTGCGGCATTTTAAACATTAAATAAGGATTGAATTTTTCTGCATTATACAAAACAAGACAACTATGGGCTTATTTGCTTTTTTAACCAAAGAAATTGCGATTGATCTGGGTACGGCAAACACAATTATTATTTTTAATGATAAGGTTGTTGTTGACGAACCCTCAATTGTGGCACTTGAAAGAAATTCTGGAAAAATTATTGCAGTTGGGAAAAAGGCAATGATGATGCACGGAAAAACCCATGAAAACATTAAAACCGTCAGGCCCTTAAGAGATGGGGTTATTGCTGATTTTCAATCTGCAGAATACATGATCCGGGAGTTTATTAAAATGATTAATACCGGAAACTCTCTTTTTCCACCCACCCTAAAAATGGTTATTTGTATTCCCTCGGGTATCACAGAAGTTGAAGAACGCGCAGTAAAAGATTCGGCAGAACAGGCTGGAGCTAAGGATGTTAAGCTTATTCATGAGCCAATGGCTGCCGCGATTGGAATCGGTATAGACGTATTGGAACCAACGGGCAATATGGTTATTGATATTGGAGGTGGCACCAGCGAAATAGCTGTAATTGCTCTCGGTGGAATTGTTAACAACAAATCAATACGAATTGCCGGCGATGATTTTAATTCAGACATTGAAGAATATATGCGCAAACAACACAATATTATTATTGGGGAACGTACCGCTGAAAGAATTAAAATTGAAGTTGGTGCTGCATTGCCAGATATTGACAACGTACCGGATGACTATGCTGTTCACGGAAGAGATATGCTAACGGGAATTCCTAAGGAGATTATGGTAAATTCAGCAGAAATTGCTAGAACCCTTGATAAATCAATATCCAAAATTGAAGCCGCTGTATTAAATGCGTTGGAAATGACTCCGCCGGAATTATCAGCAGACATATATCGTACGGGAATTTATTTGGCCGGTGGTGGCTCGATGCTACGGGGGCTTGACAAGCGTCTTCACATAAAAACAAAACTTTCGATACACGTTGCCGAAGACCCATTAAGGGCAGTTGCCAGAGGAACAGGCATTGCTTTGAAAAATTTTGATAAATTTACCTTCCTGATTAAGTAGTCGGGTGGAGGGTATTTAGCCGAATTTTTAATTCTTATTAAACTATAATGCGATACTTTTTTGCTTTTCTTAAGAAGTACAATGTCTTTTTCCTGTTTGTAATACTGGAAACAATTGCATTTATTTTAATGGCCAATAGTCAAAATTATCATGGTTCTATAATAATAAAATCTACAAGTCAATTTTCAGGTTCTTTAAATTTGGCATATACCAATATGGCTGATTACTTCGGGCTAAAGAAAATTAATGAATCTTTGATGCACGAGAACGCGAATTTGAAAAACTCACCAATCTATATTGCAATATCTGACTCAGTAAATACTAAAGAGCCATATAATTATATTGGGGCACGGGTTGTTTTAAACTCTACACATAAACCAAGTAATTACTTAATGCTCAACAAGGGCATTAAAGATGATATTAAAATAGATATGGGTGTGGTGAGTGAAAATGGTATCGTAGGTACAGTAATCGAAGTTTCAGAAAATTACTGTTTGGTGATGTCTGTTCTGAACGAGAATAGTAAAATAAGTGCTAAAATAAAAAAGAATAATCAGTTGGTAAACATAGTTTGGAATAAAATTGATTATATGAGGGGAGTATTGACAGACATTCCTACCCATCTTCAATTACTTTATGGCGACTCAATTATTACTTCGGGCTATTCATTGGTTTATCCGGAAGGAATTCTTATAGGAACAATTGAGAGTTATAATAATGTTCCGGGTAAAAGTTTAAATACTGCCATTATTAAATTTGCCAGTGATTTTAACAGCCTGATTTTTGTATATATAATCAGTAGTCTTCAAAAAGAAGAGCAATTAAAACTAATTGAGGGTATTGAAAATGAATAATTTGATTACTAAAAATATTATTCGTTTTATATTTCTGGTATTATTTCAGGTTTTTATACTAAATAATATTCAATTATTTGGGCATTTAAATCCTTACTTATATATTTTATTTATTTTATTACTACCCCTTGAAACTCCCAGGTGGCTATTACTAGTTTTGGCATTTATCCTTGGATTTAGCATTGATTATTTATCAAACACCATTGGATTAAACATTGCAGCGTCTGTATTTATTGCATTTCTCAGGCCTGTTATTATTAGACTTATCTCTCAAAAGACCGAGCTGGGGTCAGGAGTTTATATAGGTATTCGGGACATGGGATTAAAGTGGTTTTTTCTATATACTGCCATCTTGGTTCTGTCACACCATTTGATATTGTTTTACCTGGAAATTTTTCGATTTACCGATTTTTTTGTTACTTTAAATCGTGCCACTTTAAGTTTTTTATTTACTATGATATTAATTTTTATAAGTCAATACTTATTTCATTCGTCGAAAAAATAGCTTGTTCGTATTGTGTTTATTCAGATTTTATTAGATATTTGTAAACAATATCAATCACTAAAAATTCCTTATGAAAAAACTATTGTATTTAGCACTAATTAGCTTAGTTATTACTTCCTGTTCATTCGAACCAACTAAAAGCACTTCATTCTCTGTAACTGTAGAATTGGATGGCATTGAAGAAGGAACATTTTATTTGACCAAGGGAAGAGGTAGTCAGGGTGTCCTTGTAGATTCAGCAGATGCTTCAGGCTTAGTTAAATTTACCGGAAATGTGGATTTCCCTGAAATTTATTATGTTAGCCTACAAAGTAAAAAAGGAAGTATGCCTGTATTCATTGATGCGGCAGATATTTTAATTAGCGGCCATATCGATAGTCTTAGACAAATAATAATTACCGGTTCACCTGCTCAGGACGAATTAAACACTTTTAGTGAATCAACAAACGTTTTTGATGAGCAACTTAAAAAACTATATGCGGATTATCGCATTGCGTATCAAGAAAAAAACGAAGAAGTTAGAAGCCAGTTAGAAGAACAAATGGAATCGCTTCGAGAAAAAAAAGTTGATTTTACTTACAAATATATTCTTGAAAATAATACCAGTGTTGTTGCAGCATACTTAGCTTATCAAAATAATTATTATTTTGAATTATCACAACTTGAAACCATTGTTCGGGGGTTTGATCTTTCTATTGAACAATCCAGCTATGTTCAAGCATTGAAAGATAGAGTTGTTGTATTACAAACTGTTGCTATTGGTAAACCATTTATTGATTTTACCATGAACAACACAGAGGATACACCTGTAACTTTTTCATCTTTATTAACCGGAAAATATGTATTGATTGATTTTTGGGCAGCATGGTGTGGGCCATGTCGCGGAGAAAACCCTAATGTTGTAGCCGTTTATAATGACTACAAAGACAAGGGTTTTAATGTTGTTGGTATTTCGCTCGATAAAGATAAATCCAGATGGTTAGAAGCAATTGAAACAGATAATTTAGCCTGGAGTCACGTTTCTGATTTACAATTTTGGGATAATACTGCGGCTAAATTATACGGTGTAAATTCTATACCCCACAGTATTCTATTAGATTCTGATGGAATAATTATCGCTAAAAACCTAAGGGGACAAGAGTTAAGAGATAAAATTACTGAGCTTTTAGACTAGATAATTTGTTTATGAAATTTAAAACGCTGGATTTTCGATCTGGCGTTTTTTTTATTCCTGTTTTTTAATCTCCTTCCAAAGTCTATTAAATGATTTCTTTTCAACTATTGGTAATTCCCGATGGGAACCCCACGATTTTTTAAAGAATTTTTTTAATGCCAGATTTTTAGATTTTCCACCAAGCATATCCATTTTATTTCTATTAAGCATTGTTTTTTTCCACGTCCTCATTACGATCTTATCCTTAAATCCAGCATGTTTTTGTTTAACAGAGTCATTTCGATTAACCAATAATAATTCGTGCAAAGGGATTTTAACAGGGCAAACCTCTGTACAAGATCCGCATAATGAAGAGGCAAAGCTTTGGTGTTTATAATCCTTCATGCTTTTTAAAAACGGATTAATTACAGAGCCTATTGGTCCACTGTAGGTTGTATTATAAGTGTGACCCCCAATATTTTTATAGATTGGGCATGTATTTAAACAGGCACCACATCTTATACATGATAGTGCTTGCCTTTGTCTTTCTTGTTTTAATAAATTCGTTCGTTTATTATCGAGCAATATCACATACATTTTTTCAGGGCCATCTGTTTCATCAGCTTTTTTTGGACCTGTGATAATTGAATTATAAACAGTTATTTTTTGGCCCGTTCCATATGTTGCCAATAATGGCCAAAATAAATCAAGATATCCAATACTGGGGATTAATTTTTCAACACCAACAACTACAATATGAATTTTAGGAAATGAAACAGACATGATACCATTTCCTTCATTTTCTGTTAATCCGATTCCACCAATATCGGCAACTAAAAAATTAGCTCCCGTAATTCCAATATCGGCATTTATTAATTTTTCTCGTAATAGATCTCTAACGATACTTGTTATTTTTTCGGGGGTTGCATTTTTAGGAGTATTAAATTTTTCATTAAAAAGTGCTGCCACGTCTTCTTTGGATTTATGCATCGCAGGCGTTACAATATGATACGGTTTTTCACCGGCAAGTTGAATAATATACTCACCTAAATCGGTTTCAACAGACTCAATATTCTTCTTTGTAAGAGCCTCATTTAACTCAATTTCTTCAGTGGTCATTGATTTTGATTTTACCACCTTGGTAGCACTGTGTTTCTTGGCTATTTCCAGAATTCCCTTAATTGCTTCTTTGTGATCTTGTGCCCAAATTACTTTTCCACCATTATTTCTAAAATTATCTTCAAACTGAATTAAATATTCATCAAGATCATTAATAATTTTATACTTTAAAAAGGCAGCTCTTTCTTTAGCCTTTTCAAGTTTACTAAATTGTTTTTTACCTTCTATAACAGAATGATCGTATTTAGAAATATTGAAATTTATCTTTTTTCTGTGTTCCAGATCAAAAGCTTTAATTCCTGATTCCTTAATAAACTGATTATATATTTCCAAGTTAATTTATTTTTTAGCTATTTTTTCAACTCTAACCAAATGTCTTCCACCTTCAAATTCTGTATTTAAAAAAACATTAACCATATTCAGGGCTAATTTAAAATCAACAAAACGTGCAGGTATTGAAATAATATTAGCATTATTATGTTGACGAATTAAAGTAGATTGTTCTATATTCCAGCATAACCCGGCCCTAACATTTGGGTATTTATTTGCTGTCATCTGAGCACCATTTCCACTACCACATAAAATAATTCCACGTTTATATTTTCCCGTATTAATAGCATATGCAAGTGGGTGAATCATATCAGGATAATCAACACTCTCAAAAGAAAATGTACCATAATCCTTAATATCATAACCCATGCTTATTAATTTTTTCTTTAAATATTCCTTGGTTTCAAAGCCCCCATGATCAGATGCAATAGGTATAGTGCTCATTATTTTTATTATTGTTAATAAATTAATCTCCCAAATTTACTTAAAAAAATAGGTAGAGTAATTATCTTCCTAAGAATTAGATAATTATTTTTTATCTTAATATTACTTTTTATATATTTTATTAATCATCAATATTTTATAAGTTTTTAACAATTTAATGTTTATATAAATTAACTATTGTTACTAAAAATTAATATTAAGATTTAATAATAATAAATTATTAACAGCTATCAATAATAAATTTATTTATCAATAATTATAAAAATTTATTTACTATTTATCAACTTTTTATTTTTCAATTTTACTTATAATTTATGAACAGTTTAATAAAAAGTAATTTTGTTAATAATTAATTAAATATTTAATTATTAATTATTTATAATTAATAACATTATTTAAAATATGTTAATTAAATTGTAAAAATAAATTTGTCAAGTATATTTTAAATTAGTTTTTATACCTATTAACAGTATATTATTATTAATATAAAAATTAAATATTTAATTAATAATAATACTAACATTATAAACTTAAAATATAAAAAATATTAATTTTGTTTTTCTATGGATAATGTAAGGGAAATTAAAAAGCTTCGGAAAGAAAAGGATGCAATTATTTTAGCACATTATTATCAGATTCCTGAAATACAGGATATAGCAGATTATGTTGGTGATAGTTTAGGATTAGCCCAAAAAGCTGAAAATACAAATGCAAAGTTAATTATTTTCGCAGGTGTACACTTTATGGCTGAAACCGCAAAAATTATTAATCCTAATATTAAAGTTTTATTACCGGATTTAGAAGCAGGTTGTTCATTAGCAGAATCATGTCCACCAGAAAAATTTAAAAAATTTAAAGAACAATATCCTGATCATTTAGTAATATCATATATTAACTGTACAGCTGCTATAAAAACAATGTCTGATATTATTTGTACCTCTGGAAACGCTGTAAAAATTGTTGAATCATTACCAAAAAATCAAAAAATAATTTTTGCCCCTGATAAAAATTTAGGAGGTTATATTAATAATATTACAGGTAGAAAAATGGTATTATGGAATGGATTCTGTGAGGTACATGATATTTTATCAATCGAAGCTATAATAAAATTAAAAATTAAAAATCCTGATGCAAAATTAGTGGCACATCCTGAATGTAAAGGCCAGGTTTTAGAACTTGCTGATTTTATTGGGTCAACCAATTCAATGCTTAATTTCACCAAAACAGATAAAAGTGAAAAATATATTATTGCAACCGAAAGTGGAATTTTACATCAAATGCAAAAAAATTCACCTAAAAAAGAATTTATAATTGTTCCAACTGATGAAACCTGTTCATGTAATGATTGTCCTTATATGAAACTTAATACATTAGAAAAATTGTATTTGTGTTTAAAAAATGAAGAACCGGAGATAAAATTATCTAATGAAATAATTAAGCAGGCAAAATTGCCTATCTTTAAAATGCTTAATATTTCAAAAAAACTGAACATAATCAAATAAATTTTATTAAAATCAGTTAGTTTATAATGTAAGTATTAAAAAATAAAGCTTATATAAATAGACTTACACAGTGGGTTGTTAAAGGAAGAAAGGTAAATAAAAATTAATACATCTATATTAATAAAATACCTAATTAAAAAAGGAGGGTAAAATGATTAAAAAATTAGTTTTTACTGTATTGACTGCATTGGTAATTGTTTCGTGCGCAAATAATACCAAAAAACAAGAAACGGATGAAAAAACAATAGTTGAAACATCAGTAATAGATTTTTCAGAAAAGGCGACAGATTTAGTAGGGTCAACAGTAATGATATCAGCAACCGTTAACCATGTTTGCACTCATGGTGGTAAAAAAATGTTTCTGATTACTGAGGGTAGTGATGCGTCTGTTAAAATAGTACCCTCAGAGAAAATAGCAGCTTTTAATACTGATTTGGTAGGAAGCGAAATACAAGTAACAGGCTTTATCGAAGAGTTAATTATTGACGAAGCATATTTGCTTGAGTGGGAAAGTGAATTATTGACGGTTAATGAATCCGATGAGGTCACAGAAATTGAAGGAGATGGACATGGTACCGGCAAAGGTGAGGTCGCTGATATGGGCGAACACATTGCCGCCAAAGCAAGTATTACAAATTATCGTAAGCAAATGAGTGAAGGCGGGGTAGATCATCTTGCGTTTTACACAATAGTTTGTGAGAAATTTGAAGTATTAAAACCAGCCGTAATAGAAGAGTAAAATAAATTATTGGATCGGTTTTCTGCCGGTTCTTTTTAATTCAACATTATAATGAGTATAAATTGGAGAAAATGGAATCGTGTGATTCATCGCGATTTTGGTTATTTCTTTTTTGGCATGACAATTATATATTGCTTATCAGGAATTGCCATAAACCATATGAGTGATTGGAATCCGAACTATATCATAACTACTCAGGAAATACAGGTAGATTTAACAAGTAAAATCGATAAAAAATTCATCAAAAATTTCCTTGCCAAGAATGAGATTGATAATCGATATTTAAACCACTATTTTCCGTCAGAGGATGATCTAAAGGTTTTTTTAAAAGAGGGAAGTGTTTATCTAAATCTTGAAACAGGATTAGGTTTGGTTGAATTAACGAAAAGAAGAATGTTTTTTAAGCCGATGAACTATCTTCATTATAATCCAATTAAATATTGGACTTGGTATTCGGATATATTTTCCGGCGCATTAATTATAATCGCAATTAGCGGTTTATTTATTGTTCGAGGTAAAAAAGGAATCACGAAACGTGGTGCCTGGATGACTATAGTTGGAATACTTATGCCTATTATATTTTTGATTATATTTTATTTTTAAAGAACTTATTATGAGTGAAATAATAATTGTTGTACTGTTTCTGATCTGGTATATTGGTTCTTTAATTGTTTCAGAGATAGTTTCAAAAGACAGCAAAATAAGTACAGAGTGGATATTTTTTATTAGCATGATTTTTAGCCCCATAATTGGATTAATAGTTTCTGTTTTTGCTAAACAAAAATAATTACCCTGAAGATCTGGGTAGTGTAAATAAAAACTCAAGCCCTCCTTTTTTACTATTTCTTACAGAAATATTGCCCCGGAGTGACTGAATTGCATTTTTTACGATAGCTAAGCCCAATCCAGTTCCACCAGTTTTTCGTGAACGACCAGAATCAATTCTGTAAAATCGTTCAAATATGCGATTTAAGTGTTCTTCGGGTATACCGATTCCGGTGTCACTAAGTGATAAATAATAATATTTTTCATCTAAGGAATATTGTGAAATATTAATTACAGTATCATCACCGGCATATTTTATTGAATTATCAATCAGATTGTGAAAAATGGAAATCAGTAGTTCCTGATTACCATTAACGACTATTTGCTCACTAACATTACTCCTAATATCAATACCTTTTTCCGTAATGGGAATTTTAAAATTTTCTATTACCTCATCAATAATTTTTTTAAGAATCATTGGTTCTAGCGTAAATTTTCCAATTGACTCCTCAATTTTATTTAGCACTAAAATATCTTCAATAAGTTCTTTTAATCTATTTGCCTGAGCAAATGCCTTATCAATAAAATAAAACTGTTTTTCTTTATCTAGTTTGTCGCCCTGTAACGTTTCCAGAAAACCCATTACAGCCGCTACAGGAGTTTTAAGCTCATGAGTAATGTTAGAGGTTATCTGCTGTTTTATAATATGACGTTTGACTAAACGAGTCGTATCCGTAATTATTATTTCAAAACTTTTGTCTGCGAAAATAATACATTTTATATTAAAATAATGACCATTTTTGTGCAGACCATATTCTGATCGTGGTAATTTATTTCCTGAAATAAGCACCCCATCATTTATATGATCACTAATAAAATTTAATACGGGTCGAAACTCTTCAACCTTAAAAACCTTTTCAGCTGAAATACTGGATTTTTCTGATATAATATTTAAAAATTGTATAAAATGATTATTGGTGAGTGTTTTTTCCTTCTTGGAAGAAAAGAAAGCAACTCCTTCATTTAAGGCATTTAGGTGATTATATAGTTTTTCTCTCTCCAACATAATTGTATCCTTTGTATTTTCTAGTTCTTTATACACTTTAATAATTTGTCGACTAATTACCCCTAATTCGTCATCAGGAAACTGTATCTCTTCAGGAATGTGTTCACCGGTATTTAAACGAATTACAAAGTCTTTAAGTTGATCAATCGTTTTTGCTAATTTATTTGTAAGAGCATTTAATACCAACCATAAAATAATGAAGAGTGCAGTGATAAAAAATAAAAATAATTGATCAGCTTTTAAATAATCAATTATATTGTTGTTATAGTGTACGGCGGTTCGTACAAAATATTTTCCATAAAAGCGTGCATAATAATAATAAGCTTCATTTGTTGTTGAGGAAGTACGAATATTAGCTCCGAACTCTGAACCAACAGATTCCTGAATTTCGGGTCTGTTTAAATGATTTTCCATACCTGATACATCACTCACTTCACTGTCAAAAAGAACAAGACCCATGGCATCAGCTATTGTAATTCTGATACCTGATTGGGGAAGAATTTCCAATAAGGATTTAAGAGAAGAATAATCAGCTGAAGAAAAAATGTGATTTTTCACCAAATAATTATTCATAATTATGGTAATATTATCCAACGTATTTTCAAGCTGGCTGCGTCGAAATTCTTTTTCGCGTTGAGCCTGAAATATAAGAATCATAAGTGTAAATACTACAAATATGGACAAACGAGAGATAAAGAGACGTCTTCTAAAATTCAATTTTCTTTTCATTAGATTGATGTTCTGTGTTTATTAGTAATCGAAACTATAACCGTACCCAGTCCTACTCTTAAGGTGTTTACCATATTTGCCCATCTTTTTCCTAAGTCGGGTAATATGAACATCAATTGTGCGATCGGTAACTACAACACGGCCTTCCCAAATAGTTTTTAAAATTTCTTCTCTGGAGAAAACCTGGCCTTTGTTTGTTAATAAAAAGTTGAATATTTCAAATTCTTTACGGGTGAGTGTTATAGGCTTATTATTAATAAATAATTTTCGACCCAAAAAACTTAATTTCAACCCTTTAATTTCTAAGTTTTGCTTAAGATCGGGGGGGGGCGATACCGAACGACTGAGAACTGCTTTTACCCTGGCTATTAATTCATGTATTGAAAAGGGTTTTGTTATGTAATCATCCCCTCCTAAACTAAAGCCGGTTAATAAATCGTTTTCTGTTGTTTTGGCAGTAATAAAAATAATTGGGATGCTTAACTTGTGTTTTTTTCGGATGATTTTTGCAAATTTAAATCCTGATGTTTCTCCCATCATTACATCAAGTAGGATCAAATTAAAACGCTTTAAATCTTTTTTTAAGGCAGCTTCTGCAGAATATGCAGTTTCAGTTTCATAGCCTTCTCCGTCTAAATTAAATTGAATAATCTCACAAAGATCTTCTTCATCGTCAACAATTAAAATTCGTGTTTTTTTCTCGCCCATATTTATTAATCTTTCAAATGCTCAATGCCTGTATGTCGAATATCTGTTCCTTCGGATGCATAAATCGATGCTTCGGCAATATTTGTTGCGTGATCGGATATGCGTTCAATATCTGTAACAATTCCTTTAATATTGATATAACTTTGCATTAAAATTTTTATTTTCCCATCTTGATCTTTTAATATTGATTTTTTAATAAACGAATAATTTAATTCATCAATTATTGAATCATTTTTAATGGCCCAAATGGCGTATTCTTTATCGTTATTGGTAAATGATAAAAGGGCTTTAGTTACCATATTTGAACTCAAGATAAGCATGTTTTCAATGAGTTTCGAATTTTTACTGAAGATTTTAGGATCTTTTATTTGACTGATATTATTATAAATACTTATTACCATGTCACCAATTCGTTCTAAATTTAGCGACATTCGATAAATAGCAAATATTTGTCTTAAATCGCTGGCCATTGGTTGATATAATACAATGGTATTAATTATACGTTCACTAATTCTTACTTCATACTGATCAAGTTTATTTTCGGTTTCTTCAAGCTTCTTCCTATAACCACCTATTGTTTCGACTGAAAAATCACCCATTATATTTTCTAGCAAATTAAGCTGTTGAAGTACCAAATTTGAAAAGTTTTCAAATTCGACTCTTATTTTTTTTAATGCGTTATTTTTTTTTGATTTCATCTGTCTATAATTTAATTTTTATTACCCAAATTTTCCGGTTAAGTATTCTTCGGTTTTTTTATCCGTTGGGTTCGTGAACATTTCTTTTGTTTTTCCATATTCAACTAATTCTCCTAGGTACATAAACATGGATTGATTTGAGACACGTGCAGCTTGAGCCATATTATGGGTTACCAAAACAATGGTATATTTCTTTTTAAGATTGAGTAGTAATTCTTCAACTTTAGCTGTTGCAATCGGATCAAGTGCGGAAGTGGGCTCATCTAGTAATATAACACTGGGCTGGAATGCTAGCGCCCTGGCTATACATAAGCGTTGCTGTTGTCCTCCAGATAAAAAAGTACCTTTTTTTTGTAGGGAGTCCTTCACCTCATTCCAAAGTGTTACGTCCCTAAGTGATTTTTCGACTATTTCATCCCGTTCACTTTTCTTTTGTTTCATGCCATTTAATTTGTAACCCGCTATTACATTATCATAAATACTCATCGTTGGAAATGGATTGGGTCGTTGAAATACCATACCTACTTTTCGCCTCAAGTCGATGTTTGACATTTCAACAACATCTATCCCATTTAAAAAAACAGACCCTGTAGTTACAATATCGGGATATAAGTCGTGCATACGGTTTAGCGCTCTTAGCAAGGTGCTTTTTCCACATCCGGATGGGCCCATAATTGCTGTAATTGAATTTTTTTTTATCTCAGCATTTATTTTTTTTATAGCTAATTTTTCTCCATCGTAAGAGACAGATAAATCCTTTAGGCTTAGAACGGGATTTTTTATATTTAAATTTATAATACTCATTAATTTGCTTTTCTTTTTGATGCGATGTGTTTAGATAATAAATTTAAAGTTAATATAAAGCCCAATAGGAATAAAGAGGAACTCCAAATCAAATTTACCATATTCGGATCATTATAAAATTCCCAAATTAGTAAAGGAACAGCACTTGTGGGTTTGTCGAGATGATAATTTACCACCGAAGATCCCAGGGCTGTTAACATAAGTGGCGCTGTTTCGCCAATTACTCTTGAAATTGCTAATAAAACGCCTGATGAAAGACCGCTAAAGCCGGTTGGTATCATTACCTTAAAAATTACTTTGTGGTAAGGTACACCAAGGGCAATTGCAGCCTCTTTTAAACTAATTGGAATCATTTTTAAGGTTTCCTCCGTCGAGCGTAATATTAGAGGTAGCATCATAATAGAAAGCGAAATGCTTCCTGCTAAAGCTGAATAGCCGTTGGTCAAACCTTTAACAATCCAAATATAAGCGATTAAACCTAATACAATTGATGGAACACCTTGTAAGATATCAGCAATATCGCGTACGATATTAGCATAAATTTTATTTGGGTTTTCGTATAAATACAAACCAATTAAAATTCCAATAGGAATGGCGATTAAGGCTGCCATAATAACCATAAATAATGTACCGGTAATTCCGTTTAAAATTCCGCCAGGGATAACTTCACCGTTGCTTATGGCGGTCATTGCTACAAAAGTATCAGGTGCTGTTTCTGTAAAAAAACTTAGGTTGATTTGTTTAGCACCCTTAATTATTAATTTAGAAATAATCAAAATAATTGGAGAAATAGTAACAACCGAAAAGAAAATTACGAGCGTTGTAAAAATATTATTTTTTACTTTCCGTGGATTTTTTTCTACACCTACCTTGTGATTCAGAGCCAGATTTAATTTCATCATTTCGATAATTTTTTAATGATGAGTTTGCCAGCTCCGTTAATAATTCCTGTGATTACAAATAATAATAATCCAATCGCAATTAATGCACTTAGTTTTAGACCGTCAGCTTCACCAAATTGATTGGCAATTACACTGGCCATTGTATTTCCGGTATCGAATAATCCATTGGGAATTTTATTGGTATTTCCAATTAGCATGGTAATAGCCATGGTTTCACCCAATGCTCTTCCAAAGGCGAGAATAAAACTGGCAACAATACCTGATCGGGCAGACGGTATAATTACATAAAGAACAACTTCAAATCTTGTGGCACCCAAAGAATAGGCGGCCTCTTTTAAATCATTCGGAGTCAATGCAATTATTTCGGCTGTAATTGATGTGGCGTAGGGAATAATCATAATTGCCAAAATTAAACCAGAGGTAAAAATCCCAAATCCCTGACTGCTTAAACCCAAATCAACAATAAATGGTCGCAAAACATAAAACCCCCATAAGCCGTAAACAATTGAAGGGACACCTGCTAACAAATCAACCAGTGTACCAATAATTTTAGCCACCTTTTTGTCATGGAAATACTCACCAATAAATAAAGATGTTGAAAAAGCAAGGGGCAAACAAATTACCAATGCCAACACAGAGGTAATTATTGTACCCGCGATAAAGGGCAACGCCCCATATTCTTCTTTTCCTTCTGAGGGGTTCCAATCCGAAGAAAAGATAAAACTAATTCCAAATTCAGAAAATACAGGTATAGCACCCCCAACTAAAGAAAATATGATTCCGGCTGTTACAAATACGATGATAAGTGAAGCAGCGAATAAAAGCCTTTTGGTTATTTTTTCACTCGTCATCATTCTTAAATAATATTAAAATCAATATTTATTTAAGCAAGGGACTTCCTTTGTAATTAACAGACTTAAGAATTTGCTTAGCGTGTTCTACTGCTTTTTCAGGGAGTGGTGCATAATGTACCTGTTGCGCAATTGCTTGTGCATCTTCCCCAACAATCCAATGTAAAAAGTTAAGTGTTTCTTGAGCCTGTTTTAGTGAGCGACCCTTGTAGGATTGCTCCTTGTAAAGAATTAACCAGGTAAACCCACTGATTGGATATGCATTTGGATCCGATGAATTAGATAGCATAACGCGTGTGTCAACTGGAATATCTCCCTGTGCCGAAGCACTGATACTTTTCAGATTAGGCTTAATAAAATTACCTGAACTATTTTGAACTAGAGCAAAGCTGATGTTTTTCGAAAATGCAAATTCAGAACCAATATAACCAATGGAACCCTTTGTTTGCTTAATGATTCCAGCAACACCGGGATTTCCCTTGGCTCCCATTCCAACCGGCCATTTTAATGATTTTCCACGACCAATCATAGTTTCCCAATTTGTACTTATTTTACTCATGTAATCACTAAAGATATAAGTGGTTCCACTTCCATCAGAGCGATGAATAAAAGAAATTTCCATATCTGGAAAACTAACACCTGTATTTTCAGCTGCAATGGCCGGGTTATTCCAATTTGTTATTTTACCCATAAAAATAGACTCAAGTAAACTGTTAGATAATTTCAGATTTTCCACGCCGGGTAAATTATATGCAATAACAACAGCACCAATACAGGTTGGAATATGTACAATTTCAGCGGGTAAAGATGCAGCTTTTTCATCTGATAAAAAGGCATCAGTTGCTCCAAAATCAACAACACGATCAGTTAAGCTTCTGATACCACCTCCGGATCCAATTCCGCCATAAGTTAAAAGAATACCACTTTCAGCAGTATATTTTTTGAATACCAGGGTATAGAATGGTAATGGAAAGGTTGCTCCGGCAGCCGTAATACTTACTTTTTCTGAGCCATTTTGGCAAGATGTTATTGTAAGTGCGATAATGAATAATAATACTACTTTTTTCATTTTAATGTTTTTCATTTTTTTTTAATTTTATAACTATATTTATAATTCAAGACTTATATAAAAAACCGATAACACTTTTTTTTGAATCATCTTGTGGATTCCACCCCTGATAATTGGGAGATGTTTTTACTCCATTAACAGGTAAAAATTCGAAACCGATGATAAATTGACTTCCGTTTCTTGAAAGGCTCCAATCGTTACCGAATATTTCGTTAGAGCCTCGTTTATCTTCAGAATTCTTTACATTTAATAATTGATTGAATTCTGCCCCAAAACTCCATTCTTGATCAGGATCAACAACGACAGTTTTATAACCTTCACTATTGGGTATTGACAAATCCATATCAAACGCCTCAGAAAAACCATAGGCTACAATCATCCCAAAATCCGCGCTTGAATTATATTTGTGCTGATCTTGAAAAGAATTGTGGAAATTTAAAAAAAAATTCATAAAAGGCTTTCCGAATGCTTTCTTACTAAATGTATTCCGTTCTTGCGAAAACACGATTGACGTTAAAGAAATAGTTACCAATAATGTGAGATTGATTTTTTTTATCGACTTTTTTATATGGTGCAAAGATAAAGTTAATTTGTTACTAAAATATTAAGATGGTGTTAAGTAATTGTTACAAAAAAACAGAGGTATTACAGAAGGTACAGATCTGAAAAAGGAATATATAAATCTAAACTCTATTTTGACCGAAAATTCAATTAGTAAGTGCAACGATTTAATTAAATAAAAATAGAACTGAAAATGTCTTAACACCAATTAAAATCTGGATTCAACAGCCTTCCAATCAACAATTTCCCAAAAATCCGTTACATAAGCCGGGCGGCGATTTTGCTTATCCAAATAATAAGCATGCTCCCAAACATCACAGGTTAACAATGGGGTTAATCCCTCGGTTAAAGGATTACCTGCATTCGCCGTTTGGATTATTTGTAATTCGTTATTTTTATTCTTTACCAACCAAGCCCAACCTGATCCAAATAAAGTAGTAGCTGATGTAAGAAATTTCTCCTTGAATTCATCAAAAGATCCAAATACCTTTTTAATCTCTTCTCCCAATTGTCCGCCAGGTTTGCCTCCTGCGTTTGGACTAAGGCAATTCCAATAAAAAGAATGATTCCAAACCTGAGCTGCATTATTGAAAATACCGCCATCAGCTGATAGAATAATTTCTTCAAGGCTTGTATTTTCAAATTTTGTTCCTGCAATTAGTTTGTTCAGGTTGTTTACATAAGCTAAATGGTGCTTCCCATAATGAAATTCCAGTGTTTGTTCGGAAATATACGGTTCTAAAGCTTTGATATCAAAAGGTAATGATGGTAATTCGAATGACATGATTTTATGTTTTAGGTTAAAAATATTGGTTTTAGATTGAAGACATAAACGATTTTGCCTTGATAAAAATCGGATCTATTTTATGAAAAACCGGATAAAAGGCCTCATTATCAAGTAGGTTTCGTCCAATATAAGCTTTCATTATTAATTTAAGCTTGACCTTTGAATTATTAACTTCGGAGATACTTCTTTCAACTCCATTTGATTTCGCAAATTCTACAAACTCACTAAATAGCTTATCCGTAAATTCAAATGATGTATTAAAAGCCTCAAAATTTTCTAATTCTCTCAATGATTCACGATGATCATCAGTATAATTAAATGCAAATCTATACGCCAATCCTTTATTAACTATAATATTATAAAATTCCGGATTATCCAACTCGATTGGGACAAAAATATCTGGCATTATACCTCCACCGCCATAAACAATTTTACCCCCCGGAGTAACAAATTTTAATGAGTCAATAAATTTTATACTATCAGCGCTTTGTAATTCACCATTGGCTATTCTGTGATAAAAATCCTGATAATAATCACTAAAATTTTCTCCATAAGGTTTCTGTATCGACCGTCCTGTTGGGGTATAATATCGGGCAATCGTCATTCTCATGGCTGAGCCATCAGGAAAAGGGAGTTGCTCCTGAACCAAACCCTTGCCATACGATCGTCTTCCGATAATTGTTGCCCTGTCATTATCTTGTACTGCTCCGGCTAATATTTCGCTGGCAGATGCTGATGCCTCATCAATTAAAATAACCAATTTCTCCGATTCAAATAATCCTCCGGATTTTGAATAAATAGATTTTTTAGGTCGGCTGTTGCCTTTGGTATAAACTATTAATTTATCCATACTTAAAAAATCATCTGCAATTTGGACTGACTGTTTAATAAATCCACCTGAATTTCCCCTTAAATCTAAAATTAAATTTGTTAAACCCTCTTCTTTCAGCCGTTTTAATGCCACATTAAATTCATCATAAGTAGTAGCCGAAAATGTGTTGAGCTTCATATAGCCCACCGTATCATTTACCATATAAGCGATATCTAAACTATAGGTTGGAATAATATTTCTTTCAATCACAAAATCTATTAATTCTGGAAATCTTTTTCTAAGAACTCCAACTTTAACCTTGGTTCCTTTTGGGCCTTTAAGCTTTCGTATTGCTCCACGATTCGTTATTTTCACTCCAGCCACAAGACTATCATCAACCATAATAATTCGGTCACCTGCTAATATCCCTGATTTCTCAGATGGACCCCCTGAAATGGCATGTATAATCGCAATGGTATCTTCAATAATATTAAATTGTACTCCAATTCCTTCGAAAGATCCTAAAAGCGGATCATTAACAGCATTAAATTCTTCCTTACTCGTATATGAGGTGTGTGGGTCAAGTTCTTCAATTATTGCCTTTACAGCTTTACGGGTCAAGTGTTCCCGGCTAATTGAATCAACATAATCTTGCTCAATATAATTGAGGATATCGGAAAGCTTATCGTATTTACTATGTGGGTTAAATGGCAACAAATTTTTATCGAGTGTGATACTCGGATTAATCTCTCTTCCGATATAAATCCCTGTAATTAATACTAAGGCAAAAAGAATAGGAAGATATGTTGTTATTTTCGTAAATATTTTATTCATAAATTACGTTTTAATTAAGCCAAAAAAAGCGCTTAAACTGTATTTAAAACAGAAGTGCAATTTAAGTTATGTACCCGGGGCCGGGGTCGAACCGGCACGAGTGTTACCTCACTGGTGTTTGAGACCAACGCGTCTACCAATTCCGCCACCCGGGCTTTTAAATAAAATCGGTGCATTTTCAATGCAGCAAAAATACTGAAAAAAGGGTTAGACCATAATAATCTCTTAGAATATTTTGTGGATAAATAATTAAGTCATAATTTTGCACCCTTAACTCAATGAACTAATTCATTCTCAAGGAAATTATCATGAGTATTATTTTCTCTGGAAGAACATCAAAATATCTCGCACAAAAAATTGCGGATAGTTATGGTGTCGAACTTGGCAATTCCTCAATTACAGTTTTTGATGATGGTGAATTTCAGCCTTCTTATGAAGAGAATATCAGGGGACGTGATATTTTTATCGTGCAATCAACCCAATCTCCCACCGAAAACTTATTTGAGTTATTATTAATGGTTGATGCGGCAAGACGTGCTTCTGCAAATAATATCGTGGCTGTTATCCCATATTTTGGCTTTGCCCGCCAAGATCGCAAAGACCGGCCTCGGGTAGCAATTGGTTCAAAGTTAATTGCTAATTTATTGACAGCTGCTGGGGTTCAACGTATAATTACACTCGATTTACATGCAGATCAGATTCAGGGATTTTTTGATGTACCTGTTGATCATTTATATGCTTCATCAATTTTTATTGAGTATTTAAAAAAACTTAATTTACCCAATTTAACGATGGCTTCGCCCGATACAGGTGGTACCCGGAGGGCTGCTGCTTATGCCAAAAACTTTCAAACCGGTTTTGTAATTTGTTATAAACAAAGAGCAAAGCCAAATGAAATTGGGGAAATGGCTCTTATCGGAGAAGTAAAAGGTAAAGACATTGTGATTGTAGATGATATTATTGACACTGCCGGAACCATTACAAGGGCCGCAGATTTAATGATGAAAAATGGAGCAGCCAGTGTAAGAGCATTTTGCACACATCCGGTATTTTCTGGTAAGGCTTATGACCGTTTGGTTAATTCTCCATTTACCGAAATTGTTGTTACAGATACAATCCCACTTAAAAAAGAACACGAAAAATTTACAGTACTTTCGACTGCTAATCTTTTCGCTGAAGTTATCAGGCGATTAGAGAAAAATCAATCGATAAGTTCTTTATTTCAATTTTAATAAACTAATAACAAACAATTATGAAAACAGTATCATTGAGCGGTTCTTTTAGAGAGAGCGTAGGGAAAAAAGATGCTAAAAAACAAAGAAAGCAAGGGAAAGTTCCATGTGTATTATATGGTGGAGCAAAACAAATTCATTTCGTTGCTGAGGAAAAAAGTTTTAAGAACATCATTTTTACTCCCGATGTGCACATCATTGATTTAACGATTAATGATAAGAATTTCACGGTAATTTTGCAGGATATTCAATACCATCCTGTAAATGACAACATCCTTCATGTTGATTTCTTAGAAATAATGCCAGGAAAACAAGTAACCATTGCTATTCCGATTATTCTTAAAGGCAATGCGATTGGCGTATTAAACGGCGGTAGATTGGTTAAAAAGATTCGCAAGATCAGAGTTAATGCCTTGATTGAAGATTTACCAGATCAAATTGTTATTGATATTTCCAAACTCAAAATTGGTGATTCGATTCGAGTAAGTGATATGGATAACGATAAATTATCATTTCTTGATAATGCAAGTTCTATGATTGTTGCCGTATTTACAGCACGTGCAGTAGAGGTTGAAGAAGAAGAGGAAGAGGGCGAAGAAGGTGAAGAAGGTGAAGAGAGCACTGAAGGTGCAGACGGAAAAGAAGGAACACCACCACCCGCTGAAGAACAAAAATCAAAATAATATATTTGACACCAAAGATTGATAAAGGGTATAAAGTTATTCATAACTTTATACCCTTCTTTTTTATAATAAATGAAATATTTAATTGTTGGATTGGGGAATATTGGTGACGAATATGTAAATACGCGCCATAATATTGGATTCATTGTACTTGACGCCTTGGCTCAGAAAGCCAACGTTAAGTTTGAGCTCGCACGCCTGGCCTCCGTTGCAAAAATTAAGTATAGGGGACGTACTTTAGTTTTAATTAAGCCCTCTACTTACATGAATTTAAGCGGAAAAGCTGTAAGATATTGGTTAACTCAAGAAAAAATACCTATTGAAAACTCATTAACAATTATTGATGACATTGCCCTACCTACCGGAAACTTTCGATTGAAAATGAAAGGAGGAGATGGAAGCCACAACGGACTTACCAACATTATTGAATATTTGGAAACAACAGAATTTCCAAGACTTAGAGTTGGAATTGGAAATGACTTTGCCCGTGGATATCAAACAGAATATTTGTTAAGCAAATGGACGAAACAAGAAGAAGAAATACTGATTCCCAGAATTAAAATAGCTACGGATATTGTTAAAAGTTTTGTAAGTATCGGCATTGGATTAACAATGACCAAATACAACAAAAAATAATCTAAGAAAAGGGATGGCATCCCTATATTATAAAATTGACTATTACTTTTTTAATCTCTCAGCAATTATCCCCGAAATTTTTTCAATCGCAATTCGCTCCTGTTTCATCGTATCACGGTCCCGGATGGTTACAGTTTGGTCTTCTAAAGTTTGATGATCAACGGTAATACAGTAGGGTGTTCCGATGGCATCATGACGGCGATATCGTCTACCTATAGCGTCTTTTTCTTCATACTGACACATATGATCCACCTTCAAAACATCCATGATTTCACGAGCTTTTTTAGGCAATTCATCTTTTTTCATCAGCGGTAAAATGGCTACTTTAACCGGTGCTAAAACTGGTGGTATTTTCATAATCACACGTTCCGATCCGTCCTCTAATTTCTCTTCAGAATAAGCATGACTCAATATTGCCAGAAATGTACGGTCTAACCCAATTGATGTTTCCACAACATAAGGAACATAACTCTCATTAATTTCAGGATCGAAATATTGAAGTTTTTTTCCGGAAAATTTTTGATGCGCACCTAAATCAAAATCAGTTCTTGAATGAATACCTTCTAATTCTTTAAATCCGAATGGAAATTCAAATTCGATATCGGCTGCGGCATTCGCATAATGCGCAAGTTTTTCATGATTGTGAAATCGAAATTTCGATTTGGGAATTCCCAGAGAAAGATGCCATTTCATACGCGCTTCTTTCCAGTACTCATACCACTTTATTTCTTCACCAGGTTTCACAAAAAATTGCATTTCCATTTGCTCAAACTCCCGCATACGAAAAATAAACTGGCGCGCTACGATTTCATTTCTAAAGGCCTTCCCTATTTGGGCAATACCAAATGGGAGTTTCATTCGTCCGCTTTTCTGAACATTGAGGTAGTTCACGAAAATTCCCTGGGCTGTTTCAGGGCGTAAAAAAATCTCATTTGCATCCTCACTCAGCGATCCCATTTGAGTAGAAAACATCAAATTAAATTGACGTACTTTCGTCCAGCTTCTTGAACCTGACACCGGACAAGCAATTTCAAGATCTTCAATTATTTTTTTGATCTCGGCCAAATCGTTATTATCCATAGCCGGATACAATCGATTTTTTATATTCTCAATCTTTTCCTTATTGACCAAAACTCTGGGATTGGTAGCTACAAACTGTTCTTGGTCAAAACTTTCCCCAAATCGCTTGACAGCTTTTTTAACTTCTTTTTCGATTTTCGTTTCTATTTTGGCGAGGTAGTCTTCAACCAATACGTCCGCACGATAACGCTTTTTTGAATCTTTATTATCGATCATTGGATCATTAAATGCATCAACATGGCCTGAAGCTTTCCAAATAGTTGGGTGCATAAATATCGCAGAATCAAGCCCCACAATATTTTCGTGATATTGCACCATCGATTTCCACCAATACTCTTTAATATTCTTCTTTAATTCTGATCCATTTTGACCATAATCATAAACTGCACTAAGGCCATCGTATATTTCACTTGATTGAAAAACAAAGCCATACTCCTTCGCATGGGATATTATTTTTTTGAATAGATCCTCGTTATTTGCCATGTTGCAAAAATAGTTAATTTGCTAATGTAAAAAATTGTTCGAACTAAAAAGGAATATTATCACTGTACAAAAGTATTAATGCTACAAAATTTCTGGGTCAATTAGACGCAGACAATGTATTAATTGATTTCGATGCCAGAACTGGGCATAATCATGGAACAAAATTTAGGATGAGACAAAATTGTTTACCCGAAGTTTATGACTGAGTTACTGAGATTATTTGAATGACCTAACCAGTAAAGAAATCGAAAATATTACCTAAGGTACTGGTTGTTCCTTTAAAAAGCTCAGAATACTTGCATTGGGTACAGGTAACTACCGTAAATTTTTTATTTTGAACGTCAAATATTTTGGCAAAATTACCACCCGTAGCTCTCATTTCATCCAGTTCATATTGTTTGTTACCACATTTTGGGCAAACATATTTTGAAGAGTTTATCATGTGATTTAAAGATTAAGATTAATAATTCAAGAATCATAAAGATAAAAAAACCTCCCTATTTTCACGGGAAGGTTTTGTGTTTTTAATTCTAAAAAAATTATCTTCCGAGTGTGGCAACCATAACTGCTTTAATGGTGTGCAGTCGGTTCTCGGCCTCATCAAAAACAATAGAGCGTTCCGATTCAAAAACATCATCGGTTACTTCCATTCCGTCAATCCCAAATTTCTGGTAAATTTCCTCACCAACAGTGGTATCTCTATTATGGAAAGCAGGCAGGCAATGCAAGAATTTCACATCCGGATTAGCTGTTTTTTCAACCATTTCTTTATTAACCTGATAAGGCATCATTGATTTAATTCGTTCTGCCCAAACCTCATCAGGTTCACCCATAGATACCCAAACATCTGTATAAATAAAATCAACACCTTTAACAGCAGTATCAACATCTTCAGTAATGGTAATTTTGGCTTCCGTTTCTTTTGAAATTTCTCTACACGTTTTTACTAATTCCGCATCAGGATGACAAGATTTTGGAGCAGCAGCTCTGAAATCCATGCCCATTTTTGCAGCACCAACCATTAACGAATTGCCCATGTTATTTTTAGCATCGCCAACATAACAAAATGAAATTTGAGTAAGTGGCTTGTTGGAATGCTCCATCATTGTTAAAAAATCAGCTAAAATTTGAGTTGGATGATATTCGTTGGTTAAACCATTCCAAACAGGAACTCCTGCAAAAGCACCCAATTCTTCAACAACTTTTTGTCCGAAACCACGATATTCAATTCCATCATACATTCTACCTAGTACGCGTGCGGTATCTTTCATGGTTTCCTTTTTACCAATTTGTGATCCGGTTGGTCCCAAATAAGTAACCTTGGCTCCCTGATCATGCGCCGCAACTTCAAACGCACAGCGGGTGCGGGTTGAAGATTTCTCAAAAATTAATGCAATATTTTTCCCTTTCAACCTTTCTACTTCAGTTCCTGCATATTTTGCTCTTTTTAAATCTGCTGAAAGTTCAAGCAAAAACGTAATTTCTTTTGGGGTGAAATCTAATAATTTCAGAAAATTTCGATTTCTTAAATTGAAAGCCATAATGTCCTCCTACGGTTTTAATTATTTATTGATTATTCAAATAATATCGGCGACAAAATTAGAGAATTTAATCTAATAAATGTTCAATAATCCACAGTATTTTCGGGGCGTGTTTCCGATTCACTTTTCATGCTCGTGCTATTTGCTAAATTTTCGAGCATTGCTCGGGATATACTACTACTATCCCTCATGCAAGAAAGACTACAGGTAAAGTTGAGGATGGCGTCCCCAAAAAAATGAGGGAAATCACCCCACATTAGCAAATTATCATATTTATATTTAGCGCAGCTGAAATGTTAACAAATTACCTATTTTTACCGGATGAAAATAATTAAAAACACTCTTGTTTCTGATGATCTGCTCACGGTAAGTTTCTGTTGCAATCTGGCAGCTTGTAAAGGTGTCTGTTGTGTGGATGGGGATGCAGGTGCGCCTTTGGAAGAAGAGGAAATCTCCATACTCGAAGATTACCTGGATAAGGTAAAGCCATATATGACAGAAGACGGAATTAAGGAGGTTGAAAAACAAGGTGTTTTTGATTATGATGAAGAAGGTAGTTATGTTACTCTACTTGTAAATAATAATGAATGTGCTTTTGTTTATTTTGAAAATGGCATTTCTTTTTGTGCTATCGAAAAAGCCTGGTCTGAAAAACAATTTGATTTCCAAAAACCCATTTCCTGTCATTTATATCCGGTACGATTAAGTCAGCTAAAGGACATAATCGCTGTAAATTACCATAAATGGGAGGTGTGTAATCCTGCGCTTGATAAAGGAAATCAATTACAAATTCCGGTTTATAAATTCCTGAAAATCCCGTTGATTAGAAAATTTGGGGAAGATTGGTACCAAAAATTAGAAGCTGAAGTGAAACTCAAAAAACAGACAGGTCTCATTACTCCAACCTATCGTAAATAGACAGAAGGTGATTTGTTTAATTTTACTGATGGGCTAACTTCATCTTCAGTTTTAAGTGGGTTATTAAAAGTATAACTTCCTTCCCATTCCAATATTTCATCTTCATACCCCAATATACGCACAAGAATATCAACTGAATCTTCATCTGCAATTCTCAAGCTTTCCAATCGAAAAGATACAATTCCACTCATTAAAATATTGGAAAAATCATTATTCGCATTATGCCTGAATTCCAGAATTAGTTTGCCATCTTCTGTGTGTGTATCCTCAAATAGTTTAACCAAATTAATGTAGTGAATACTATATCCACCATAGTATATAAAATCAAAATTTAAATGATTATTAGCAATCCATATATTATTCTCGTTAATATAAATCGGGTCGTTGCCAATACTGTCTTGAATGCTTTCTGTAAGCTGAAGAACATCTTTGGTTAAAATATCGACAATATTAAAGATATCTACATTCAATGAATTATCATCAATTTTGTCGGTTATTGAGTAATATACAACAACACGATCTTCATCTTTAAAGTTGTTATTTTCAACAATTTTGCTTGGAAAAAGCTGATCTCCATTATCCAGCAATATACTAAACTCATCAGCTAACTCCACAGCTTTTACGATACTTCCAGCTCCAATCCACTGCGGTAAAACCTCTTCTTTATCACATCCTGATAAAATGGCAATTATAAAAAATGCCACTACAATTATCTTTTTCATTTTATTTTTATTTAGTGTATGTGTTTATAGATGCTTAAATGGGTTTAATGGTTGCGTAAATATTATAAAAATATTTAATAATTATTTGCCGGTGTTCATCAATTCTTTAATTGCAGCTTCTAACTGCTGATCACGGCCATTATCAACAAAACCCGGCATATTTTTTACCATGATTTCAGGAATGGTTTGATTATTTTCCAACCATTCACCTTTGCTATTTTTTGTACTCAAAGGTATAGATCCCCATCTAACGGTTCTATTTTGAAGGCTCTCCCAACCGGCCCAACTGCAAGTTCCGGGAACAGGCATTCCTACCAATTTACCAATTCCTAAATCCTGATATCCACAGGCAAAACAATGTCCATCACTATAATTAGATTCGTTAACCATTGCAAGCGAAGGATTCGTCCATCTCCAGCCAGGCTCATATCCCATAGATCTGCTTTCAATAGTATAATCAAGGAATTTTTTACCGGTAAGAAACATGGCTAAATCAGATACCAAATCTCCACCACCATTATTTCGTGTGTCAATAATTAATGCTTCACGGTCATGATATTTGCCCATCACTTTTTCGTAAGTATCTCGATATGGACCATCGCCCATTCCCGGAATATGTACATACGCTAATTTCCCTCCACTCACTCGATCAACTTCATCTGCATTGGCTTTTACCCAACGTTTATATAATAGGCTACCCTCTTGACGTAATGTAATGGGTTTAACAGTAACATATTGATTTGAGCTGGTTGAAGGATTGAAAATATATAGTGAGGTGAAAGCATTTGCTTTTCTGTTTAGTAATTTCGCAAAATCAATATCTGCCGTTATATTTACTCCATCAATTTGTTTGATGATCATTCCTTTATTCACTTTGAGGTGTTCTTTATCCAGCGGTCCACCGTTGATGATTTCGGCAATTTTAATTCCATCTCCCTTAAAGTTATAATCAATAAGAATACCTAAGGCCGCAGTTTGATCTCCAAGTGGATCTCTTGAACTGTATCTGGCACCTGAGTGTGAAACATTCAATTCACCCAACATTTCTGAAAGCAGTTCAGCAAATTCAAAGTCGTTGCTAATGGATGCCAATTTGGGTTCATATTCAGTTCTAAGCTTATCCCAAGGCGCGCCATGATAATCGGAAATATAAAACATGGTTTTGTTTCGTTTCCAAACATGATCGAACATATGTTGACGCTCGGCGCTTACATCTAATTCCAATTCACCTTTTATAGCAATCGGACTTGCCTTTTTCAATTTCAAATCGATTTTAGAAATTTTTCCATTTGCCAATAAAAACAGATTTTTCATTTCTTTGTCCCAAGTCAACTCTCCTGATCTGCCACCTATTTTTAGAAGCATTTTTGTAGCCTTGGTACGTAGATTAGTACTCCAAAGATTAATGCCTTTTTCGAAAGTTGCCAAGTAATAAAGGGTCTCAGCATCTTTAGAAAGTACTGCATCACTCAAACTAGAGGAGTGAATGGTTAAACGGATTTTTCTTTCCCTTAAATTATCCCAGTCAATTTTAACTATTGTTGAATCTTTTTTAGGTTTAACAACCTTCTTCTTATTCTTCTTTTTCTTATCTGTATCCGCTTTTACCTTTTCAGGCTTTTTGTTTATTTCTTCCCATAAAGCATACTCATCTTTGGTCATATTGAATTTATCCCAGGCATTTTGTGTTAAAAACATGCTATACACATCTTTTTGACGCCCACCACTATTTGCTTGCGAGCGTAAGCCCTGACGATCGCTAAACCAAAGTAATTGTTTTCCACCGTTTACCCATTTCGGAGATTGATCACCATAGCCACTCTCGGTTAAATTTATCATTTTTTGTTTGCCATCGGCTGCTAATAAAACAACCTCGACATTAGCTAATACAGGGGTGTATTCTGCAAATAACCACTTACTATCCGGGCTCCATTCAAAATACTGACCTCCATCTCGCATATAATACAGTTCATCTTTAGTGAGTAAAGTGCGGATTTGTTTTGAAGCTAAATTAAATATTTTTAAAAAGGTTTTATTTTCTATAAAAGCAATTTCTTCTCCATTAGGAGAATATTTAGGTTGATAATTATCATTTTCATTATGTATTAAAGCTTCTTCATTTAGCAGAGTCGCAGCATAAAAATAAGGCTCCTTGCTATTTACCTTTTTGGTTTGGTAAATACTCCATAATGCATTTCGTTCACTCGCATAAATAAGGGATTTTCCATCAGGGGAAAAGCTAACGAATCGCTCTTGTGCAGAAGTGTTGGTTATTCGTTTGGTTAGTTTACCTTCGGCTGATGAAACAAAAACTTCACCACGAACAATGTAAGCCACTTCTTTTCCATTTGGCGAAACAGCCATTTCACTAACATTTCCACTTATTGGAATAATTAATTGATTATTTATTTTTCCTTCAGTACGTATGTTAACCGCTAATTTAGTAGCCTCACCATTTTCAGTTTGAGTATATAAATCACCATGATACGTAAAGCATAATATTCCCTCATCCGAAATACTCAAATAACGAACCGGATGAAAATCAAATTTTGTGATCTGTTTTGTCTGTTCAGGATTTTTTAGGCTAAGTTTGTGTACATTAAAAGTGCCACTCTCTTCACTTAAATAAAATATGCTTTTTTCGTCAGGGCTATATACCGGATTCCGGTCTTCTCCATTAAAAGAACTAATCATTTTATGATGATTTGTTGCTACATCAAATTTCCAAATATCGCGAGTTACTGATGACGTGTGATGTTTCCTAAAAGCATTTTCTCCACCTGGCTTATCGTGATAAATCATCTGATTGCCACTTTTACTAATTTGTATATCTTCACCAGGAATGGTCCAAAGCTGATCAACGTGGCCACCTTTTACGGCAACCTGATAAACTTCGGGTTGCGATCCTGTATTAAACTGACGACTTTTAGCTGCATCCATTCGTTGTCCGCCAAAAACAATATCTTTATCATTTCTAGTAAAAGAATACGGATATTCATTATTGGAATGGTAAGTGAGCCGAGTTGCCTCTCCTCCCAAAGCACTCATTACAAAAACATCAAAATTTCCATATCGGTTAGAAGCAAAGCTAATTATTGTACCATCATGACTCCAAACAGGCATAAAATCATGAGATTGATGAAATGTAAGCACTTTTGCTTCACCTCCTTCAGAAGGAATGAGATACAAATCGCCCTTATAGCTGAAAACTATTTGCTCTCCACTTGGAGATATAGAAGCATATCGTATCCAATTAGAATTGGTATTTGCATGCAAGGTTCCGCTTGATATAATTGCTATTAGAATAATAAATACTTTTTTCATGATGTAGTATTTTCGTTTAAAATTGTGGCTGTTAAAATGGGATTGACTTAAGCGAATTAAGACTGTTCTTTTTTAAAATAGTAATGATAAATTTATATAAAAGTATGGAATCAAATGGTTTTATAAAGATCATGATAATCTTTTATACATGATGAATAACATTTCAGATGAACGTCCAAATTTTCAATATTAACAGGAGTTTTAATTATTCTAAATGGATGCTTACCATTATTCAATTGGAGCATCTGTCCTTACTGCTGCCATTGATTCCAATTCTTTATCGATATGGAAATATCCGGCTTTATCATTTCCAACCAAATGTATTTTATCAAGGATGGTGCTCATGGTGCTTTCTTCTTCTATTTGCTCTGTAATAAACCATTGAAGAAAGCTCCCGGAGGTATAATCTCTTTTATTCAATGTAACTTCATACACTTCATTTATGGAGGCTGTAATAAACTGCTCATGAGCGAAAACTTGCTCAAAAACATCAGTCAAACTTTTGAATTCAAAAGGTGGCTTATCAATTTGTTGCATTATTGATTGTCCGCCTCTATCACTTAAATAATGAACAAATTTCAACATGTGCATTCGTTCTTCTTCTGTTTGGGCATACAAGAACTTGGCTGCTCCACTGAAGCCGTTTACCTCACACCAGGTTGCCATTTGCAGGTATAATCTGGATGAATACTCTTCTTTTTTTATTTGCTCATTTATTGCGTTTTCAACATCTTTGTTAATCATGGTTAACTGTTTTAATTTTTCTGTTTCTTATTAATGAAACTCCCCGCCGCAAGCGGACGGGGCATCATGATGGATTCTATTTTATTTCGCCCAAGGGGCGGGGAACACCACTTCGCCTAATTAATTTTGTTTCACAAAATCTAATTCTCACTGATTAAATCCTATCCTTTTAATGCCTCTGCACCACTTACAATTTCTAATATTTCATTGGTGATGGCGGCTTGTCGGGCTTTGTTATATTTTAATTTCAAGTCTTTCAGCAGTTCTTCTGCATTATCAGTTGCTTTATGCATAGCTGTCATGCGCGCACCATGTTCAGATGCAAATGAATCCAACAGGGCTTTATAAAGTTGGATTTTTAATGATTTAGGAATTAACTCAGTTACAATTTGTTGTTTGTTAGGTTCGAAAATATAATCTGCCTGAATTGTTGAATCTTCCTTTTTGTCTTCTTCTGGTACTATTGGCAAAAATGGTTCTGTAATTAATCGTTGAACCGCTGCATTTTTAAATTGATTATAAACCAGAACGATTTTATCAAAGGTTTTGTCTTCAAAATTCTTCATTAATTGCTCCGCCAGTGGAACGACATTTTCAAAGGTTAATTCGGAAAAAACATCCATTTCGTTGCCTGCAACCTTCAGTTCTCTTTTGGCATAAAATTCAATAACTTTTTTACCAAAACAATAAACTGAAACATTGCCTGCATTTGATTGTTTTTGATAGCTTGATTGAATTAATTTATTTGCTTCTTTTATTACATTTGCATTGAATGCACCGCATAATCCCCTATTAGATGCAATTATCACAATCAATATTTTTTCAGGATTACGAACATCGGAATAAATACCTTCTTCGCTATTATCAATACTTTTACTTAGGTTTTGAAGAATTTCAGTAAGTTTTAAGGCATAGGGTCTTAATTTAAGAATGGCATTTTGAGCTCTTCTCAATTTAGATGCAGAAACCATTTTCATCGCACTTGTAATTTGCTTAGTGGAGTTAACTGAATCTATTCTATTCCGAACTTCTTTTAAACTTGGCATTTATTATTTATTTAATCGATTTATTTTTCTTCGTATTTATGAGAAAAATCGGCAGCAACAGTTTCTAATATTTTTATATCCTCATCCAATAACTTACCTTCTCTTAAATTAGCAAGTACATCCTGATGTTTAGCTTCCAGATAGTGCAGATATTCAATTTCAAAATCAATAATACTCTTTGCCGGAACATTTTTTAGTAATCCCTTAGTTCCACAATAAATAATCGCTACTTGTTTTTCAACGGTCATCGGAGAATATTGGGGTTGTTTAAGGATTTCTACGTTTCTCTGCCCTTTTCCTAACACAGCCATGGTTGCTGCATCTAATTCAGATCCAAATTTTGCAAATGCTTCCAATTCACGATATTGAGCTTGATCCAATTTAAGAGTTCCTGCAATTTTTTTCATGGATTTGATTTGTGCATTTCCCCCAACACGGGATACTGAAATACCTACATTAATTGCCGGTCTGATGCCTGCATTAAACAAGTTCGATTCAAGAAAAATCTGACCATCCGTAATGGAAATTACGTTGGTTGGAATATATGCAGAAACGTCACCTGCTTGAGTTTCAATAATCGGTAGTGCAGTTAAAGAGCCACCTCCTTTTACTTTGCCTTGAAGAGAATCAGGTAAATCGTTCATTTGCCTGGCAATTTCATCTGAGTTGATAACCTTCGCTGCTCTTTCTAATAATCGCGAGTGTAAATAAAATACATCCCCGGGATAGGCTTCACGTCCCGGGGGCCGTCTTAATAATAAGGATACTTCACGATAAGCAACCGCTTGTTTTGATAAATCATCATAAATTACCAGAGCTGGCCGACCTGTATCTCTGAAATATTCACCAATAGCTGCACCTGTAAAGGGTGCATAAAACTGCATGGAAGCCGGATCAGAAGCGGTGGCTGTAACAATGACAGTATAAGGTAAAGCACCATGATCGTCGAGTATTTTATAGATATTAGCAACGGTTGAACCTTTTTGTCCGATAGCAACATAAATACAATATACCGGCTCGCCTTTATCGTAAAATTCTTTTTGGTTAATGATGGTATCAATAGCAATTGCCGTTTTTCCGGTTTGACGGTCACCAATAATTAATTCACGTTGGCCTCTCCCAATTGGAATCATTGCGTCAATCGGTTTAATTCCGGTTTGAAGTGGTTCATTAACCGGCTGGCGATATATTACACCCGGGGCTTTTCTTTCCAGTGGCATATTAAAGAGTTCGCCTTTAATTTCACCTTTTCCATCAATAGGTTCACCCAAGGTATTAATTACCCTGCCCAGCATTCCTTCACTTACATTAACCGAGGCAATTTCCCCTGTTCGTTTAACCTTATCGCCCTCATTTATTTCATTGGTTTCGCCCAATAAAACAGCTCCAACATTATCTTCTTCAAGATTAAGAGCGATTCCTTTAAGTCCACCTTTTTCAAACTCGATTAATTCACCAGACCCAATATTGTTAAGTCCGTAAATACGAGCAATTCCGTCACCGATCTGAAGAACGGTTCCAACTTCTTCAAGCTCTGCTTCGTTTTTAAATCCGGCAAGTTGTTGGCGTAATATTGCAGATACTTCTGCGGGTTTAATTTCGGCCATTATGTTGTTCTTTTCTTAGTTTAAAATTCACGAATATACAGATTGGTATCGAATTCTTTTTTCAATTCCTTAATCTGTTTTTGAACACTTGCATTATACTGAAAATCTTTATAGGCGAGTACAAATCCTCCGATTAGTTCTTCCTTGACACTTTCAATTAATTCAATTTCACCTTTGGTTTGATCTTCTAAAAGTTCAACTATTTCCTCGCTAATGTTTTGATCAATCTTAACAGCAGTTGATAAAACAGCGGTGGTGATGTTTTTATATTCTTTGTATTGTTCAATAAATTGCTTTGCAATGGGTTCAATAAATGCTTCTCTGTTTTTACGGGTAATTAAATATAGAAAATAGAGTGACATTTGTTGAAAGTGTTTTTCGAAAATAAGAGATATTATTTTTTCTTTCTTGTCTGTATAAATGATTGGGCTGTGAAGCATTAACCTAAAATCCTTGTTTTGTTCGCAAACAAACACTACCAAGTCCATATCGGTTTTTACCGATTCTAAAAGATCTTGCTCCAGCGCTAAATCAAACAATGCTTTCGCGTAACGGTTTGCTATTCTGGTTTGCTTCATTTACGATACAGTTTGGTGAAGATTAGTTGATGTTAACTTCATCCATTAATTTTTTGATATAATCTTCTTGCTTTTTATCTTCCGAAAGTTCTTGCTTTAAAATTTTCTCAGCAATATCAATTGATAAAGAAGCTATTTGGTTTTTTAAATCGGTGATAGCTGCCATTTTTTCATTTTGGATGCTCTCCTTGGCACTCTCAACAATTCGGTTTGCCTCTTCATTTGCCTTGAGTTTTGATTCTTCAATAACTGAATCTCTAACTTTTCGTGCATCTTTTAGAATGGCATTTCTTTCTTCTTTAGCCTCTTTAAGTAGTTTCTCATTATCGAAATGCAATTGCTTCATTTCTTCCCTGGCTTTGTTGGCTTGGTTTAAAGCATCATCTATGGTAGCTTCTCTGTCTTTCAGTGACTGCATAATCGGCTTCCATGCAAATTTTTTCAGAATGAATAAAACAATTCCGAATGACAAAGTCATCCAAAAGATTAATCCAATTCCGGGGCTTACTAATTCCATAATTTGTTATTTAATTAAATAAAATTCTATGCTGCTCAACCAATCGTTGAGCAGCATAGAATTAGTCTTTTTTTAGGCACCTACACCTAATACAATCAAAAGACAAATAACGATAGCAAAGAAAGCAGCACCTTCAATCAAAGCAGCTGCAACGATCATGTTTGATCTGATATCACCTACTGCTTCTGGTTGACGTGCAATTGCTTCAACAGCCCCACGGCCAATTTGGCCAATGCCTATACCAGCACCAATGGCTGCAATACCAGCACCTATGCCTGCTCCCATTTTTGCTATTGGCATAAAATCTGTTGCCACTTGTAGTAAAATTGCTAATAAATCCATGTTTTATATATTTAATTAGTGATTAATGAATATTTAAATTTAATGATGTTCTTCGGTTGCCATTCCAAAATAAAGTGCTGACAATAATGTAAAAACATAGGCCTGAATAAAAGCTACTAAAAGTTCCAGAAGACCCATAAAGATTGCGAATGCTACAGACACAACAGATATTCCATAACCCAAACCAACACTCATATTTCCAAAAATAAATATCAAACTCATAAACCCAAGAATGATAATGTGTCCTGCAGTAATGTTTGCAAATAGTCGAACCATTAACACAAATGGTTTTGTAAAAATTCCAATGATTTCAACGATTGGCATTAATGGAACCGGGAATTTTAACCACCATGGTACACCGGGGGTATTTACAATATGAACCCAGTAATTTTTATTTGCGTTAATGGTTGTGATTACAAAAGTAAATAGTGCCAAAACCAGAGTCACTGAAACGTTTCCGGTAACATTTGCGCCCCCAGGAAAGAAAGGAATTAATCCCAAAAGGTTATTAATTAAAATGAAAAAGAATACGGTTAATAAAAATGGCATAAACTTTTCATGTTTTTTTTCTCCGATTGAGGACTTCGCAATATCATCACGGATGAAAATAATCAATGGTTCAATAAATGATTGGAGTCCTTTTGGTGTCTTACCCAAACGCTTTTTATAGGATTTTGCAACCGAAATAAAAATAATACAAATGAAAATCAGGCTTAAGAATATGGCGGTTACATTTTTAGTAATTGATAGATCGAGGGGTAATTGTTGCTCAGTATGCGCATCGCGATTTACTTTTATAATTTTATTTTTGTTTGGGCCGTCGTGTGCAATTTCAAATCCTTTGTAGCTTTCGTGCCCATGATGAAATTTAGCCGAACTAAAAACAAACAATTTTCCCTCATCAACTAAAATTACCGGTAATGGGATGGCTATGGGTTTTTCTCCAACATCCATGATGTGCCAATAATACGAATCAACAATATGCCCAATAATGGCTTCACCGGCATTGTATTCGCTTTTCTCGGGCTCGGCATGTTCAGTGTTGGCGTTAGATGCAAGAATGCTTGTATTTACTACTATAAGAAAAGAAAGAATTAAATTCCTCATCATCCTCATTTGTTTTGACCTATCCGTATTGATCATCTACTACTTAAATGTTTTAAAACCGGCTGCAATTTTACGAATATTTGGCGAATTATTAAAGGTTTTTTATCAATTTAATTAGAAACATTCCTGTTAAATAATTCAGCATACATATTTTTATCTGAGCTTGATTAATATTATAACTTCTGGAAGTTTGAATATTTAATATTTTTCCGTACATTTAAAGCATAACCACATAAACTACTAAAAGGAAAAGAGATGAAAAAAGGTATCTTATTTATTATTTTTTATGCACTTATTTTTGCAGGCTGTAATTACCAAAAATCCGAAACTATCGATTTAAAAGCTGAACACTTACAAGTCGAAACCGTATTAGAACAATTTGTTATTGCTAACGAAAATCAGGATTTCGAATTAGTTGAGAAAATCTGGGCTTCAGACGAGAATATTGTTTTGATCGGAACTGATTCGGATGAACGGCTAGTAGGCTGGACTATGATTGAACGATCAGTTAAACATCAGTTCAGTGAGTTTCAGGAAACTTTTATAACAGTGAGTGATCAATTAATCAGGCTTAATGGAAAGTGTAATTCTGCTTGTTTTAGCGAATTACTGGCTTATAATTTCATTTATAAGGGAGAAGCCAAGAGTTTCACTGGTATGAGATTTACCGGGGTATTGGAGAAGATTGATGGGAATTGGGTATTGGTTCAAGGACATCTATCAATACCAGCTGAAGTAGAAATGAATGAAGTGTATTGAATCAGTGAGACTTTGATTTTGTGAAACAAAATTAATTAGGCGAAGTGATTCTTCGACTTCTCGTTAGGATCTTGTGGGTTATATCCCCTCCTTATAGAGTTCCAAGAAATTATTTGTCCTTACATTTGCTAATGTCTACAAAAATATTAGGCTAATAATCTTAGTAAAGTTACCACTAGTGTCCGAAAGTTAAGGCGACAAATTGATCGTAAGTCCTATATTTACTACTTCCTTTATCTGTTTTGTAAGTATTTGGTGCAACTTTCAAGAAGCCACCGAGGTACTAAATCTAATATTTGCCGAATTACTGGCTTATTATTATTTTTGTTTCGCCTGAAGAGTCCCATATTTAAAATGTTTTGTTGTGAAAACAAAAATATAAGATTCTGAGGGCTTTTTAAAATTAGTGTAAAGTTACAAACATAAAAATATTTATGAAGCCAATTTTAAGCAATCTAGGATTAAGCTCTCAACAGAAATGGATTACTTTTATGGTCTTGTTTCTTTTGTATCTTAGTATGTAATAAAGATCCATTATGAAAACACAGTTAAAGAAAAATGAAAAATTAGTTTTACTTATTAAGAAACATTGGTTAGTCCTATTAAATCCAATTATCTGGACATTAACCTTATTAGCAATAGCTTCTATTGGTTCAGAATCTCCTTATGAAACTTTTTTCTAATCTTAGCAAGCCTAACTATTCTCTGGTTCATTTACAGATTAATAGACAAAAAAAGTAATTTATGGGCAGTAACAAATTTGAGAATAATTGATGAGCATGGAGTATTTTCGAGTAATTCAAAAGAAACACCTTTGGATAAAATCAACAACGTATCATTTAGCCAGTCTCTTTTAGGGAGAATATTTAATTATGGTCATGTTCAAATTCAATCTGCCGCAGAATCTGGTTCTACTGTTCACGAAATGATAGAGAGACCGAAGCTATTAAAGGATACAATTACTCAATACCAAGAATTATATAAATAAGAACAAATTAAAGAGCAAGCTCAAAGTTTAGCAAATGCAGTGGGTGGACAAGAACATCCTGAGAAAGTTGATATTTCAGAAGAATTAACCAAACTTCACGAACTAAAAGAAAAAGGAATCATAACCGAAGAGGATTTTATTAAAAGGAAAAATAGAATATTGAATGATTAACACCTGCAACTAACAACGGCAAATAGGCAATAGCGGGTTCTGTGTCTCATGATAACCGCAGGTTTCAATTGAAAACCCTGTCCTTCAGACAGACCATTTCGACATGAAATCCGCTACTTCCCATCGCCATATACGCTATTTGCATTTAGCCCTTTCAATAAATATTAATTTTTCGTAACGCAAATATCTTTCTTTTATGGAGAGAAAAGTCAGCCATCATTTATTTAGAGCGCTGATAAATAATTATTAGCGATAACTGTCTGATGATTTCTTAAAATGATCTTTCTATCGCAGCTATTCCGGGAAGAATTTTTCCTTCAATAAACTCAAGCATTGCCCCTCCTCCGGTAGAAATATAACCTACCTGATTTTTAAGCCCATATTTATTTATTGCAGCCACAGAATCTCCTCCCCCAATCAAAGAAAAACAACCTTCTTTTGTTGCCTTTGCAACAGACCGGGCAACACTTTTAGTTCCATTTTCAAAATTCGACATCTCAAAAACACCCATTGGCCCATTCCATAAAATTGTATGAGATTGACTTATAACAGTATTATATTTCTGAATAGCGTCGGGTCCTATATCCAAGCCCATCCATCGATCTGGAATATCATATGATGAAACAATCTTTCTATTGGCCTCATTTGAAAATTCATCGGCGATAACAGCATCCAATGGCAAGTATAAATTAACATTCTTATCTTTGGCATAATTTATTGTGTCCATAGCTAAATCAAATAATTTTTCTTCAACCAACGAACTGCCAATATTCCCCCCCAATGCCTTGATAAAAGTAAACATCATACCCCCACCAATGATTAGATTATCAACCTTGTCAAGCAGGGTATTGATTATTTCAATTTTTCCGGAAACCTTAGCCCCACCCAAAATTGCCGTAAAAGGACGATCGGGATTACGAAAAACTTTGTTGATGTTTTGGATTTCATTTTCCATGATGTATCCAAACATTTTATTCTCCGGGAAAAAATCAGCAATAATGGCTGTTGAAGCGTGGGCACGATGAGCAGTACCAAAAGCGTCATTAATATAAACATCGCCCAGTAACGCAAGTTGTTCAGCAAACCTCCTGTTACCAGCTGTTTCTTCTTTATAGAATCTAAGATTCTCCAATAACAAAACATCCCCTTTTTTGAGTTCTGATGATATCTTTTTTGCTCTTTCCCCGATGCAGTCATCGGCAAATTGAACATCTCTTTTAAGCTTTTCGGACAAATATGAGCACAGGTGTTTTAAAGAAAACTTATTCTCAGGGCCACTCTTGGGCCGTCCCAAATGCGACATTAAAATAACAGAACCCCCGTGCTTTAATACCCTTTCTATGGTTGGAATTGTAGCATCAATACGGGTACTATCGGTAATTTCAAAATTACCATTTAAGGGTACATTATAGTCAACTCTAATCAAAACTTTTTTGTGTTTAAAGTTAAACTGATCAATTGAATTCATATAACTTATTTAATTAGACGATTAAGCCCAAAATTACTATTTCTAGATAAAATAAGTAAATTTGCTCGATAAAAATTAATTGTATGGAAGATTTTCAAGGAAACCTCAGTACCAAGTTAGCCAATGTCGGAACTTCCATTTTTGCTGTAATGGGCCAACTTGCCAATGAATATAAGGCTATAAATTTATCACAAGGCTTTCCGGACTTTCCGGTATCCAAGGAATTAATCGATCGGATAAATCATTATATGAAAGAAGGACATAATCAATATGCACCCATGACCGGGGTTCCCAGCTTGCGAAATCAAATTGCAAGAAAAGTTAAAGACATTTATGGGGTTGATTATAGTCCTGATTCAGAAATCAACATTACTGCCGGTGCTACCCAGGCCATTAATACGGTGATTCTCGCTTTGATTAAGGATAATGATGAAGCAATAATCTTTGAACCCGCCTATGATAGTTACGCTCCATCCATTCGGTTAAATGGTGGAATGGTAAAGTATGCACAATTACGATTACCGGATTATTCTATCGATTGGAATGAATTATCCAAAATGATAACTCACCGAACAAAGCTTATCATTGTAAACACCCCCCATAATCCTAGCGGAAGCATTCTAAGTGCCGAAGACATGAAAAGACTGGAGGCACTTACAAACAATACCGACATCCTTATTCTAAGCGATGAAGTTTATGAACACCTCATTTACGATGGACTTACACATGAGAGTGCTTGCAAATTCCCAGGATTAGCAAGTAGGAGTTTTGTCATTGGCTCCTTTGGTAAAACATTTCACGCAACAGGTTGGAAAATTGGGTTTGTTTTGGCTCCTAAAAAACTTATGACCGAATTTAGAAAGGCACACCAGTTTGTGGTTTATGCCGTTAATACACCCATTCAGTTTGCACTGGCCGACTTCTTGGAAAACAAAAAAAATTACAGTAAACTTCATAAATTCTATCAGCAAAAAAGAAACTATTTTGTTCAGAAGATGCAACAATCAAGGTTTGAAATTGTCCCCTCATTTGGCACCTATTTTCAGGTATTGGATTATAGCAATATTTCTGATGAAACAGAAATGGATTTTGCAACTCGTCTAATTAAAGAACATGGTATCGCGTCAATCCCTATTTCTCCATTTTATCACAATGGTTTTGAATCAAAAAGATTAAGATTTTGTTTTGCGAAGAAAAAAGAAACCCTTGATAAAGCTGCAAAAATATTATGCAAAATTTGAAAGTAACCATCATACAATCTGATTTATTTTGGGAAGATACCCATGGAAATCTGGCGAAGTTTGATAATCATATTAATAGCATGGGTGAACTAACGGATTTAATTGTTTTACCTGAAGTTTTTAATACAGGATTTCCAGTTGATCCGTATAAATTTGCCGAAACACTTGATGGCTCAACTATGAATTGGCTCAAAGAAAAAGCCATTGAAAAAAACTGTACCATAACTGGAAGCCTCTTGATAAAAGACAAAGGGAATTTTTATAATACGTTGATTTGGATGAGTCCCAATGGTCACTATTCAAACTATGCAAAAAGGCATGTATTTCATTTGGGTGATGAAGCTGAAAACATCAAGCCCGGAAGCGAAAGTATAACCCCAAGCCTTAAAGCTTGGAACATTCGTCCGTTAATTTGTTACGACCTCCGCTTTCCGGTATGGAGTAAGAATACCTATCAAAACAATCGTTTTGAGTACGACTTACTTATTTACGTGGCTAACTGGCCGGCTGCCAGAAACTATCCCTGGAAACAATTATTAATAGCCCGTGCTATCGAAAATCAGGCTTTTGTGATCGGGGTGAATCGAATAGGAATTGACGGGTTAGATAACAAATACTCAGGAGATACCATGGTGATTGACCCCAAAGGTCGAATCATATCTGATGTTGAATCTGATGTGGAATCCGTTCAGACCTTTGAATTGTCCTATACAACATTAAAAAATTTCAGGGATAAATTTAATGTTGGGTCTGACTGGGATCAATTTACGATTCAATAAAATAGGTTAAATACCGAAAGCATTTATAAATTATGGATCACATCTTGTTCGGATTTCTTTGTAAAAAATAAATTTTAGCAGCCAAAGGGAGCCTCAATTTGAAATTTTAAATATTGTCTGTGTATATTTACATCAAAATATTATTTCGGTTTAATGATAATATTTTAAATTCGCAGCCTTAATAATCCGCAGTAATGAATATTGTAATAGCAGGAGATGGTGAAGTAGGTTTGTATCTGGCTAAAGAACTTGCCGATGAAAATCATAATATTACCATTGTCGACCCCCATGAAGATTTATTGAAAATGGTAGAATCACATACCGATTTAATGACAATTACCGGTGATTCAACTTCCATTTCAGTACTTAACCGCGCCAATATTAAAAAGACAGATTTATTGATTTCAGTGGTTCATAATGAGAAAACAAATATTATCACGGCAATATTGGCTAAAAAGCTCGGAGCAAAAAAAACAATAGCCAGGGTTAACAGTCTTGAAAATATAACCAAAGAAAACCGAGAGATTTATGAAAGTTTAGGGATTGATGCCTTGATCTGCCCTGAAGAAATAGCTGCCGAAGAAATTGTAAATTTATTATACCAAACCGCTGCTACAGAAATTATTAATTTCAATGGCGGAAGGCTTTCTTTATTTCTGATAAAGTTAGAGGACAATGCACCGGTTATGTATAAAACTTTAAATGAAATTACAACAGCACATCCTCATTTAAATTTTAGGGCAGTTGCTATTCATCGAAATTCCACCACCATTATCCCCAAGGGAGATGATCAGTTTTTACCGAATGATTTATCCTATATAATTACAAAATCTGAAGGCGTTGAAGAGTTATTAAAACTGAGTGGAAAATCACTATTTGAAATTAAAAATGTAATGGTTGTTGGTGGAGGGCGTGTAGGAAGAACCGCATGTAAACTATTGGAAAACGAAATTAATATTAAACTATTCGAGTCTGATAAAGAGAAATGCTTTAACCTTACCGATTATTTGAATGAAACACTTGTTATAAATGGTGATGCACGCGATATACAATTGTTGGAAGATGAAGATATTCGTGGAGTGGATGCTTTTATTGCCGTAACCAATAATTCAGAAACCAATATTTTAACCTGCTTACATGCTCGTAAATTTGGCGTAAAAAAAACAATTGCCTTAGTTGAAAACATAGATTATATCGACATATCTCAAAATATAGGAATTGATACCATCATTAATAAAAAGTTAATTACTGCAAGCTATATTGTAAGATTTACGATGGGCTCTGAGATAGCATCCCTGAAATGTTTAAGTGGTGTTGATGCAGAGGTAATTGAGCTGGTTGCAAAACCTGCCTCAGCGATTACACAAAATCGAATAAAGGATTTGAAAATTCCTGAAGGAGCCCTGATCGGGGGCGTATGTAGAGGTGAAGAAAGTTTTATTGCCACAGGCAATTTTCAAATCATTGAAGGTGATAAGGTTGTTGTATTTAGCTTGCCACAGGCCATCCATAAGATTGATGTTTTGTTTAACTGATTAATTTAATTGCTTTTGTGAATCTTAAAGCGAAATTTGTAATTTCGATCTATTATTTTATTCCTGCTACATGTCAAAACGGGCTGATATTAATTACAAACTGGTATTACGAATTATAGGCTTCCTATTAATGGTTGAAGGAGGCTTTATGTTTTTGGGCATCCCATTTTCACTTTATTATTGTGGAAATACCTGCTTGTCATTGTTGTATTCAGGGCTTATTACTTGTGGAGCAGGAACCCTTCTTTTTGTAACCTTTAAACAGAACTCAAATAAAAACATTGGCAAGAGAGAAGGTTATATTATTGTAACTTTTACATGGGTTGTTACTTCATTTTTTGGAATATTACCTTTCATATTAAGTGGAGTTATCCCGGATTTTACAGATGCATTTTTTGAAACAATCTCCGGATTTACAACAACGGGAGCAAGTATTTTAACCGATATTGAATCTGTTCCGAAAGGAATATTGTTTTGGCGGAGCACTACACATTGGATTGGTGGAATGGGTATTATTGTATTATCTGTTGCCATCTTACCGGTTCTCGGAATTGGTGGAATACAACTATTTGTTGCGGAAATGCCAGGCCCTACTCCGGATAAACTCCATCCCCGAATTACCCAAACCGCAAAACGATTGTGGGGAATTTATGTGCTTTTTACCTTTATTGAGGCAGGCTTGCTTATGCTTGGTGGAATGAATTTATTTGACGCCCTTTGTCATGCCTTTGGCACCATGGCAACAGGAGGTTTCTCAACACAAAATGATAGCATTGCAGGATTTTCCCCCTACATTCAATATGTGATAATTTTCTTTATGATCATTGCCGGAACAAATTTTACCCTGCACTATTTTGTATTGCACGGAAGATTAAAGAAGGTATGGCAAAATGAAGAATATCGTTACTACATTTATCTAATCGGGCTGGCCACAGTTATAATAACAGCCTCAATAATTATCATTACGAATAAAGAATTTGAGCAATCATTTAGAGATTCACTATTTATGGTAGTATCCATTATTACTACCACCGGCTATGTAACTTCCGATTACCTCCTTTGGCCGGGTATGTTGTGGTTTATTATATTCTTATTGATGTTTGTTGGAGGGAGTGCGGGTTCTACAGGCGGTGGAATGAAAGTTATCAGGCAGTTATTATTATTAAAAAATAGCGGTCAGGAATTAAAACGCTTATTACACCCACAAGCAATAATACCTGTTAGATTTAATCGTAAATCAGTATCGAGAGATATTATCTTTAAGGTAATGGCCTTTTTCCTAATTTACATGATTGTTTTTGCGGCAGGCACCTTAGTTATGTCAATTTTAGGACTTGATTTTCAATCTGCAATTGGAGCAACTGCAGCATCTTTAGGTAATATTGGCCCTGGTATTGGTAGTGTGGGACCAGTTGAAAATTACGCAAATATCCCTGATTTTGGCAAATGGTTTCTTTCCTTTTTAATGTTATTGGGACGACTCGAATTATTTACAGTATTGATAATTTTTACCCCTGTTTTTTGGAAGAAATAATTTTCCATTCTTCCTATTTCAAAATCATATTCAAAAAATACCCTATTTTTGATTTCATTCATTTCCCCTAATTTAAATCAAATATTTTGAGTTATTCTTTTAAAGTAACAAATAAGCAATGGCTGGTAATCGTAAACCCTAATTCAGGAAAAAGAAAAGGTGAAAAAGATTGGGTTATCATTCATGACCTATTAAAGGCAAATAATTTCACCTTCAAAAGTATGTTTACCAAATATCGGGGGCATGCTACTGAAATTACAATCCAGATGCTCAAAGCCGGATATAAAAATATTATTGTGATTGGTGGTGATGGTACACTTAACGAAGTTATTAATGGTGTGTTAAGCCAAATAGAAACGCCAAGCAAAGATGTAAAAATTGGTATAATCCCAATTGGTACAGGCAATGATCTGGGGCGTATGTATAATATTCCGGTCGATTATGAGAAATCAATTCAAATTATTAAGGAGGGAAAATCGTTCATTCAGGATGCCGGATTGGTAAGTTATTTGAAAAAGGAAAAGGAATACTCGAGATATTTTATAAATATGGCCGGGATGGGTTATGATGCGTTGGTGGCAAAAAAAACAAATCTCATGAAAGAAAAAGGTGGGGGTGGTCCCTTCGCATATCTGATAAATCTCTTTCTGGGATTAATCCAATATCAACATCCCTATCTTTCGATCGACATTGATGATAAAAACCTATTTCAGGGAAAAGCTTTTAGCCTAAGTATCGGTATTTGCAAATTTAATGGGGGTGGAATGATGCAATTACCTTTCGCCGTTCCAAACAATGGATTATTTGATATTACCTTAATTCAAAAGGTATCAAAACTAAAAGTGATTGCTAATATTAAAAATCTATTTGATGGCTCATTTGTTAATATGCCGGAAGTAGAAACATTTACCGGTAAGAGAATTAACATTCAGTCAAAACCGGCAAAAACAGCTTATCTCGAAACTGATGGAGAATCTCTTGGACACTCACCCTTTATATTCACTATCTTACCCAAGAGTATTCAGATAATATCAGGGAATCCGGACTACTAATTTAATCAGCTGGTTTTTCTTTCCATTGCCCGTATAATTTAATTAGAGAGATCAGTTCTTTCACGGCATCTTGTTCAACTACTCCATGATTTATAAGCTTACGTCCTTTATATAAGCTTACCTTACCATCTCCCGATCCAACATACCCGTAATGTGCGTCTGCCATTTCTCCCGGGCCGTTAACAATACAGCCCATTACTGCAATTTTTAATCCAATTAAATGACTGGTTGCGATTTTGACTTCTTCAAAGGCTTTCTGAATATTAAACTTGGTTCTTCCGCAAGATGGGCAGGCAATATATTCAGTTGCTGTTATTCGGGATCCACTCGACTGTAATACCCTAAAACACAAATCTGTTGTTTGATCTGAAAAAGTTGGATTATTTATCCAAAGCCCATCAATTAAACCATCTACCAATAACGACCCAACATCGGCAGATAATAGAATTAGATAATCATCAAAATTCGAACTGCGATAATCCCTTTTTAAAACTATAGGATTTTTAACGCCACATTCAATGATTTCTGAAATGCATTTTTTAATTGCTGAAATATTTTGATCTGCAACAGATTTAAGCATGATCACATCGTTTGACTTAAGTTCTTTCAGCATATCCTTTTTAAAATCATTATCAGCAGAAATAATAAATTCAATAAAAGCGATTGTTTCTGAGGTACTAAGTTTTCTCTTTTCGGCATTAATTAAAGCGTAACTTTTTTCATCTTCTTGCAAGCGATTCTTAAATTGATCGAAAACAAAATCAGCTTTTGGATTTGCATTGGTTGAAATAACAACCGGGGGCTTATCGCCACCAATTCCAACTAATTCAGTTGTTTCTCTTTTTCTGTACTCAAAAGGATTGATGTTTGAAAAGTAGGGGTTTTTAGTTCTAATTGCCCTATTGGCAGGTGTTAGGGTTTTCACAATAGAGTTGGCAAAATAAATTTCATTCTCGGGCTCTTCTGTTAGGGAAACGCGGATCGTATCGCCAATTCCCTCCTTGAGTAACGTACCAATTCCGGCAGATGATTTTATCCTTCCATCAAGCCCATTTCCAGCTTCGGTTACACCTAAATGGAGCGGATAATCCATTTGTTCTTCCAGCATACGATTTACCAATAATCGATAAGCCGGAACCATAATTTTAAAATTACTCGATTTCATGGAAAGTACCAGGTTGTGAAACTGTAAGCCTTCACAGATTTTTAGAAACTCCATTGCTGATTCAACCATTCCAAGTGGTGTATTCCCATATTTATTAATCATGCGTCTGGATAATGAACCATGATTAACCCCAACTCTAATTACTGTTCCGTACTCTTTACAAATTTTAATTAAAGGAGAAATCTTTTCGGAAATCTTTTCAGTTTCCAGCCTATTCTCTTTCTCGGTAAGTTTAATATTGTTACCGGATTTTACACCCGTATAATTACCGGGATTTATTCTTATCTTTTCAACAATTCTTGCGGCTTTTTCGGCAGCTTTGGGATTAAAATGAATATCGGCAATTAGGGGCGTATTATACCCCTGACTTTTTAAAGCATTTTTTATTACAGATAAAGTTTCAACCTCCTTTAGTCCCGGACTGGTAATACGGACTAATTCGGCACCTGCCTCGATCATTCTTACCGCTTGAGAAACCGTTGCTTTTGTGTCAAGTGTATTGGTTGTAGTCATCGACTGAATACGAATGGGATTTAATCCCCCCAGAGTGAGATGACCAACTTGAATCGTTCGGGAAATAAAAGGCTGATTAAATAACTTATCATCTTGCATGGTAGTGTCAACTGTTTTTACAAAGGTAGTAAATTATGGATGGCATTGTTTGCTATTAGCCGGTTTGACTAACCTTTTGTAAGGCTGGAAAATCAAGAATTTCAAAATCATTCCCTTCACATTTTATAACTTTCGATACTTTAAATTCTTTAATGACACGAATAGCACTCTCTTTAGACATTGCGGCTAAATCTGCAATATCCTGACGGCTGATGTTTACAGTAAATTTATCATTTTCATAAACCTCTTTTGATAAATAAATCAGGACATCAGCAATTCTTCCAGGCATTTGCTTTTGGGTGAGATTAATTAGTTTTTCAAAATATCGAATACCTCGCTGGTTAACCCATTTTATGAATTCAATTGAAAAAACGCTATTTTGCTTAACTACCTCCATAATAGCTTCCACCTCAATAAAACATGCAGTAACATCACTAATAGCATTAACTGAATAGTAATGGCGAAAATCATTGAACATACCAGGCCCTGCAAGCATTTCGGTTGGGCGCAATATTTTGAGTAGCAAATTCTTTTTGTTGACACCCTCAATATAAACTTTTGCAAAACCAGTAGTAACACAAGCAATATGTGTTAAGGCTCCGCCCTGCTTAAAAATAGTTTCTCCTCGATTGAATTTTACCTCATGTCGATGTTCGTTGATATAGTTAGTTTCTTCATCGGTTAAAAATTGAAAAAGATTCTGTTTCTTAGAACAATTCTGACAAAATACTGCATTAACAAATAAAGGCATAGTGTATATGTGTTAGCTATCTAGCTTAGCGTGTGTTATGTATAATGCTACTAAACAAGTAGTGTTCCTAGAAGTATATGTTCTTATAAACCAAAAATTTAATTACTAATTTATAATATGTGTACAATTGCTAAATTGTCGATTCATTGACAAATATCTAAATAAGATTGATAAATGTCAAGTAAGTTAAGGATTTATTTCAATCTCAGTCTGGAGAGATATCATGGCCTGCTAATAACGAGGTTTTCACAAAAATGTGTATATTGTAATAGAATTAACAAACGCTAATAATTACTCTAACTTAAAACTACGACAAATGAAAAAATTTACATTTTTAACTTTATTGACTGCGGTTTTTCTGTTTTCAATCGTTACGATGTCTAGTTGTACCAAAGAAGGAGCAGCCGGAACAGACGGTGTTGATGGACCAGCCGGTCCTCAGGGTATAGCCGGGGAAGCAGGGATTGATGGAACAGACGGTACTGCTGGATGTATTTTATGTCACACTGGTGGAGAAGAACAAGGTATGTTTGCTCAAACTAACCAATGGGAGGCTTCAGTTCATGCTACTGGTGGTAATTTTGAAAGAAATACTAGCGATTGTGGAACTTGTCATACCAGTCAGGGGTTTCTTGCTAACTTAGCAGGAACGTATGACGAGAATGTGGAAAATCCAAATCCAATTAACTGCTACACATGCCACAACATTCACAAAACATTTACTCCTGCTGACCTTGGACTTACTGCTTCAGCAGGTGTTGAGTTAATGATTAATGGTGATGTCATTGATTTTGGAAAAGGTAATTTATGCGCCGTATGTCACCAACCAAGACTACCCGATCCAATGCCAGTTGTTGGTGGTGGAGATTTTACAATTAGTTCTTCGTATTGGGGAGGTCACCATGGCCCTCAAACAACTACATTTGCTGGTACTGGGCTATTCGAATTTAGTGGTACGGCATCACTTGGAACAAATGCGCACTATTTAACTATTGAAGATGGATGTATTACTTGCCATATGGCAGAAGCTGATGGCGTTGCCACAGGAGGGCATACTTTTAACGTAGCTGAACAAGATGCAGACGGTGTTTCCGGAGATCTCTCTCTGGCAGGTTGTATGGAATGTCACACTGACGAAGATGTACTTGAAGCAGACATTGAAACATTACAGGATGATGTTCATCATTTATTAGCTGAACTTGCATTATTATTAAATGAGGAAGGAATTCTTGCTGTTGGTGATCATCAACCAACTCCAGGAACTTACAGTTCTGATGTTGCAGCTGCATTCTTAAACTGGGCTATGCTTGAAGAAGACAGAAGTTTTGGAGTACATAACCCTAAATATGTGATTGGTGTTTTGGAAAATACAATTGCAGAGCTTACGCCGTAATTTTGGTAGTTTACGATATAAAAAAGGCTTCAATAATTTTAGGAGCCTTTTTTTGATTAAAATAATACTTAAAACAAATACGATGAAACGAACCCCAAAAATGCTTTCTTACACAAGGGTGATGATTAATTGGCGAGTTTCATATGACCTTTTAAAATAAATTATAGACACATGAAAAAGACAATCTATATCTTGGGTCTGGCACTGATAGGAGTGATGTTTATTACAGGTTGCGAATATGAATTTATTGCTCGCCCTTTGGTCATCATTGATCCAGTTGATCCAGATGATCCAGTTGACCCCAGTTTGATAAGTTTCGCTGGAGAAATCATACCTATTTTTACAACTGGTAACCGGTGTACAAGTTGTCATGGAACAGGAGGGCAAGCACCCGTTTTAACAGCTACTCTGGCTTACAGCCAAATTATTTCACAGGGGCTTGTTAATACGGCAGATCCTTCTTCAAGCAAGCTCTATACGTATCCTAAAATAGGAGCTGGCACACATGTTTGGAAAACTTATTCTACCGATCAAGCCGCAGAGATACTCCAATGGATAACAGAGGGCGCTAAAAACAATTAATTAAAAAATCAGAAAAGATGAAAAAACGTAACATAATTTTCGCATTCTTAATGTGTACAGGATTTTTATTCGCACAGGAAGAAGAGGCAAAACCTGAAAAAAAACCGGTTAGATCGCCCTTCGAAAGCGGTGTTTTAATCAATAATCAAACTGGAGTAATCCCAGATGTCCGTACCCTTGAAATGATCATCGAGCATAACTTTGGCACCATTCAAAATGGAATTACTGATTTATATGGATTATACGCGCCATCAAACATCCGAATTGGATTTAACTATAGTGTTACTGACAATATTATGATTGGATTTGGCACCACTAAATTTAGAAAACTTACTGACTTTAGATTTAAGTGGAGCTTTATAAAGCAATCCAGAGAAGGCGGTAGTCCGATTGCTGTTACTTATTATGGTAATATGGGTATTGACGGAAGAAATAAAGATGCTTTTGGTCTTCTATATATGTTTGAAGGTACTGATCGATTTTCATATTTCAACCAAATTATTATTGCCCGTAAATTTTGTGATGCTTTCTCATTTCAGGTAGCACCAAGTATTACTCATATTAATAAGGTTGAGTTAACCGAAGAACATGATAGAGTTGCAATATCGTTTAGTGGTAGGTTAAAATTCAGCTATCAAGGATCAATTATTTTTAATTATGACGCACCACTTAGTATTGAGGGAATTCAGGAGCACACAGAACTGGATTTTGAGTCCAAGCCAAGTTTGGCTTTTGGAGTAGAATTTGCCACTGGCACACACGCTTTCCAGATTTTTATGGGTACAGCGAACACACTTAGTCAGCAGTACAATATGATGACGAATGCTAATGACTGGAAAAATGGAGCCTTCTTTATCGGATTCAACATTACCAGATTGTGGAATTTTTAAAGTATAATTAAAGAAGAAAAATATGATTACTGGAAGGGCACTTCTGATAAAGGGATTCAATCAAGTAATAGATGATTATATATGAACTCTTAAATAATAGCAATTAAATTATTGGGTATTCTTTTTTAAGAACATTCTTTTTAATAAATAAATATCAGGATGAAAGAAAAACTAAAAACCATTATTAAAATGGGGTTGTTTTTGATTCCTCTATTATTTTTTTACCTAGTGCTCATAGCGCAAAATCAAGAAGCTACCAGCACATTTGAATATGCTGAAGATAATCAGCAATGTCTAAAATGTCACGGACATACCTACTACAACTACTATAACGACTGGCTTGAGAGAATGATCAGGGAACGAATGAACCCTTATTTTATCGTAGATTCGGCGGAGTATTATGAAGCCAATCACCGAAACTTCGCATGCATAGATTGCCACACATCAGAATACGAAAATTTTCCACACAATGGAGAGTTGCGCATGGAACCAAAATATGCTTGTATGGATTGCCATGGGGGTGATGATACATACGCCAAATTTAATTTTGAACAAATTGAATCTGAATTCTATAATAGTATACATTCCTCAAAACATTCTGATGATTTTACCTGCTGGATGTGTCATAACCCACACTCCTATAAAATCAGTGCAAGAACTAACAGACACTTAAATAAAACTATTCAGTACGACAATAACATTTGTTTAAGTTGTCATGCGGATATATCAAAATATCAGCTATTGACAACCCTGGAAAATCCAAATATTTTGGAAACCCATAGTTGGCTTCCGAATCAAGTATTGCATTTTCAAAGTGTACGTTGCATTGAGTGTCATACCGAAATCAATAATTATATTTTGGTAGCTCATAATGTTCAAGCAAAAGATAAGGCGGTACAGCGTTGTGTTGAATGCCATTCTCAAAATTCAATATTGAAAGAAACCCTTTATAAGTATCAAAATGAAGGCTTCTCATATAGTGAAAACAGAGATCGTAGTTTGGAGATTCCTAAATTAATCGGTGGTAATCGCCGATATATGTTGAACCTCGCCAGTGTAATTATCTTTATATTAGTTTTGGGAGGCATAAGCATTCATGCCGTTTTGCGTATCATTTTAAAACCAAGGTAGTATGTCTGAGAAATTATATTTATATCCACAATGGATCCGGGTTTGGCATGGTATAAATGCTATATTATGCTTGATATTGATTTTAACCGGACTGAGTATGCAATATTCCAATCCGGATACGGTCGTAATTATTCGATTTGATATTGCTGTTAACCTTCATAATATTTCTGGCGTTATGTTATCCCTGAGTTATTTTTTATTCCTTATTGGAAATATGATAAGGCCAAATGGAAGGCATTACAAAATTGTTGTAAAAGGGTTTTTGAAAGACCTGATGAAACAATTCATCTATTATGCTTATGGTTTATTCAAGGGCGAAAAAACACCTTTCCCAATAACAAAAGAGTCTAAATTTAATCCACTTCAAAGATTCACCTATATCATACTCATGTATTTTTTAGTACCTGCCGTAATATTAAGTGGGTGGGTGTTGATTTTTCCTGACTTTATACAGAACAATTTATTTGGACAAGAGAGTATTCATTTGTTTGATTTATTTCATTTAATGACAGGTTTTGTTATTTCAGTATTCATGATTATTCATGTTTATTTCTGTACATTGGGAAAAACTGCACTGAGAAATTTTAGAAGCATCATAAACGGATATCACGAATCACAGTAAATCAAATTATTAAACTACGATATATTAACTGTTTGGAATTGAAGATGAAGACACGTGATCATTTTAAACTATTGGCATTTCTAGCCATTTATTTGATGCAAGGAATTAATACCTTAAATGCACAGTCAAACGAAGATTGCATGATGTGCCATGAGGATCCTGATATGGTTATGGTAAGAAATGGGAAAGAAATTTCCGTATTTGTTAACTCTGATGTGTTAAGAAAATCCATTCATACAGACGCTGATTGTATAATGTGTCATGAAGATGTGAACACTGAAGAATATCTACACTCCGATGACAGCAAAAAACTTCAAAATGTAAACTGTGGCAATTGTCATACAAGTGCCGATATGGGATTTAACAAAGGTATCCATGGTTTGGCATTAAAGCAAAATGGGCCCTTTGCACCTAATTGTAAGGATTGTCATGGTAGTCATGATATTTTGTCGGGTAGGCAGCCTGAATCACGTACTTATAAAATGAACATCCCCTTATTATGTGGCAGTTGCCATAAAGAGGGAGCGCCGGTTGACAGAATGTATAATTTAACAGAGCAAAATATTCTTGAAAATTATAGTCAGGGTATCCATGGCAAGGGATTATATGAGAGTGGTTTGTTTGTTACCGCAACCTGTAACGACTGTCATGGGAATCACTTTATTTTACCTGCTTCTAGCAATTACTCCACTGTTTCTACCAATAGAATCGCAAGCACTTGTATGAAGTGTCATGTGAGAATTGAAAAAACACATAAAAAGGTAATAAAAAGCGAACTATGGAAATCAGAGCCAGACGCAATACCCTCATGTACCGAATGTCATCCACCACACAAAGTAGAATACCAGAAGATTAATGAAACCGTTTCAAATCAATCCTGCTTAAAATGTCACAATAAAGATATTTCGGCAGGCGAATATCTTTTAAAACAAACTGGTGATACCATTCGTTTCGACTTATCACATTTATCAAATTCTGTCCATTTTAATATTCAGTGTACTAAATGTCATACCGATGTATCGCCCAAATTACAGAGGCCATGTGAAACCGTTGAGCGTGTTGATTGTTCTAATTGCCACGTTGAAGTTTCAAATCAATATTTTGATAGCGGACATGGCCACGCATTTCTTGAAAATCTTAAGAATGCGCCCTATTGTACAAATTGTCATGATACGCATGCTACGAAATCAAAATTTGATCAAACTTCACCAACTTATAGAGGTAACATACCACAGCTTTGTGGTTCGTGTCATAAAGAAGACGGGCAAGCTAATATGCAAACGCAACTAAAAGAGGTAACTGCTTTTTCTGACTACTCGCAAAGTACACATGGAAAAGGATTGACTGATAAAGGCCTACTAATAAGTGCAGTTTGTACTGATTGTCATACAACGCATCATGAGTTAAAGGAGTCAGATCCTTTATCATCTGTGAATTCTCAGAATATGGCAGCTACTTGTGCGCAATGCCATACCAGTATTTATAACGACTATGTTTCGAGCGAACATTCTATTGCTGATAGTGATGGAATACTGATATATCCCACATGCTCAACATGCCATTCAGCACATCTTATTAGTGATATTCAAGGGGATCAATTTATGAATGAAATTACCAATCAATGTGGTAGTTGCCATACAAAATTATCCGAGACCTATCAGGAAACGTATCACGGTAAAGCTTATTTATTGGGTGATATGGATGCGGCAAGATGTTCTGATTGCCATGGGGCTCATAAAATTTTAAAAGTTGATAATCCTGATTCTGAAGTTGGCTATAAAAATATTGTTCAAACCTGTAAACAATGTCATAGTAATGCAACACTTGCTTTTACGGGCTACTTAACGCACGCTACACATAATGACAATAAGGTTTTACATTGGGCATTTTGGGCAATGACCTCATTACTTATTTTTGTGTTTGGTTCTTTCGGACTCCACACACTGTTCTGGTTACCACAATCACTTAAGCAGAGAAAGAAAAAGAAACATGAGGCAGCTATCCCAGGCTCGAAAAAGTATTATCGCCGATTTAATAAAAGGCAGCGATTTACACATCTAATGATTATTATAAGCTTTATTCTATTAGCTATAACTGGGATGACCTTAAAATTCGCACATATGGATTGGGCAAATTGGATTGCCAAACTACTTGGGGGAGTTCATTCAGCAGGTAATATTCATAGAGTTGCTGCTGTTATTACCTTTGCATATTTTACTTTTCATTTGTTGACTTTGTTTCAACTTAAAAGTAAAGCCGGTGTGAGTACCAAGGAATTTCTGTTTGGGAAAAACTCTTTGATGTTCAGCATACAAGATATAAGAGATTTTACAGCTTCAATGAAGTGGTTTTTTGGCAAAGGACCTCGTCCCCACTATGGTCGTTGGACTTATTGGGAAAAATTTGATTATATGGCAGTATTTTGGGGAGTTGCTGTAATTGGGTTCTCCGGCTTAATATTATGGTTCCCTGAATTTTTCACATTGTTTTTCCCGGGATGGGTAATAAACGTAGCTCAAATTATTCACAGTGATGAAGCATTATTGGCAACCGGATTTATATTCACAATTCATTTCTTTAATACACACCTAAGACCCGAATCTTTCCCAATGGACACTGTTATTTTTACAGGACATGTTCCATTGGATGAATACAAAGAAGATAGAAAAGCCGAATATGATGAGCTTGTGAAATCAGGTAAATTAGATGATGTAGTAGTTGAAAAAGAATTTAGCAAAGCTTGGTTGAAAACGATAAAATTCTTTGGCTACTTATTCCTATCACTTGGTATAGCTATTGTTATTTTGATAATCTATTCTTTACTTGTGGGCAAATATTAAATCTAAATAAACTAAGAAATAGATTGTTTTAATAATTGGTACTAAATTTGAAGTTAAATATAATAAATAAAAAGATCGAAACATTTTTTAATAAACACAATTAAATAAAGCTAAAAAACCATGATAATCAGAGGTTTAATAATCGTTTGTCTTGTTGTATTTCTAGGAAGTAATAACTTGGCAGCTCAAGATTTTGAGTATGTTGGATCTAAAAAATGTAAGATGTGTCATAATAAAGCTCCTAAGGGCGCACAGTACAAACAATGGGCTGAGTCATCACACGCTAAGGCAATGGAGTCTCTGAGTGCGGAAGAAGCAAAAGATCCCACATGTTTAAAGTGTCATTCAACAGTTGGTCATGTTGATCCGGATCTTGTTGCAACCTTAAAAGTTACAGAAGGTGTTTCATGTGAGTCTTGCCATGGGCCAGGTAGTAAATACTCTCCAAAGTCAGTTATGAGAGATCGTGCTAAATCTATTGCAAAAGGATTAATTCTTCCTATAGAAGAAGTTTGTATAACATGTCATAATGATGAGAGTCCACACTTTAAAGGTTTTGATTTTGCAGAATATGTTGAAAAAGTTTCACATCCTGACCCATCAAAATAACATAATACATTAAAAAATCAAACCTCCCGCATCACTGACGCAGGAGGTTTTTTTTATTGTGTGTTTTTAAAGTGTGATTTTAATACATTTCCGAATGACAATCAGCACAATTCTTGATTAACGAACCTGAATGAGATAAATCGATGAAATGGCATTGTAAGTATTTCATGGTATTTTTTGTAATTTATTCATATTTACGTATTCTATGGTATTATCTTTTTTCCTGCTGAGGCTATTTTTATTGAATTCGACAGTTTCAAGGGCAAAAACGAGATTTCAGAATCTGTAGTCCTTTATTTACAGGATATTTGTTTTTGAAAAATACGGTAGTGCGAAAATGATCTGGAGCGTAATCATTTCTTATTTTCTTTGCTCCCCATAAGCGATGTTTTTCCTTTAATTCAAGGATACCACTAAGCACTTTTTGATCTGTTTCTTTTGAATGTTCTCTTGGTGTCCTGAACATTTCTCTTAAACCGTCATACCCCATTTGTTCAAATCGAGTAATGATTTTGTAGGCTGTGGGTCTGCTTATTACAAGACTTCTACATGACTCCATAATGGTGTATTTTCCAGTTCGCCATTCACAAATAAATTCAATCTTTTGTTCTATTCTCGTTGTGTCTTTCCAAGGCATCGCAATTTGATTTTTGCTTTCAAATTACTACTCAAAAAGTGTAAACGATGTATCTATAACTTTTGTAAAGGATGTTTGTATAACGTACCTATAACTACAAATTCCTCCTTTAAAAATTTCATCAACTTCTGATAAATACTTATTAAAGGCAGTATTAATGCTTGATAAAGACCAAATAAAGATTCCTGAGTTCCATAAAAAGTCACCACTTTCCAAAAACGAAATTGTTTTTTCTAATTCAGGTTTGTGGTGGAAAGGACCAATGCCTGGCTAGATGCTTTTAAAGCTATTTTAATCCGTTTTGAAACAAATAAAATTCGTTGGAAAGTCTTGAATATAATAGCTTTTTATGTTATTTTATTACGTCAACTTTAAACAACTTCTTTGTGTAAATTGAGTGAATAATACTATTTTTACATCATGGAATCAAAACGCCAGAATCGAATTTCGAAACTACTCCTAAAGGATTTAAGTGAAATATTTCAATACGACAGCAAACTACTATACAGTGGTGCAATGATCACGGTAACAAAGGTTAGCGTAAGTCCTGATTTGTCATTTGCCAGAGTTTACGTTAGTATTTTTATGCCCGGTGGAGATAATGAAGTGCTACTTGAAGAAATAAGGATGCAAGGTCGACAAATCCGGCACAAGCTTGCGCAACGAGTAAAGAACCAACTTCGTGCGGTTCCTGAATTACAGTTTCACATCGATGATTCGCTTGATTATATCGAAAATATTGAAAATTTATTGAAAGATTCATAAGATTGAATTTCTCCTTCTACATAGCTAAACGATATCTGATTTCTAAGAAATCCCATAATATTATCAATATTATTTCCGGAATTTCAGTGGCAGGAATTACGGTTGGAACTATGGCTTTGATAATAGTACTTTCTGTTTTTAATGGATTTGAAAGCTTGGTGATTTCGTTGTTTAATACTTTTAATCCTGACTTGGTGATTGAAGCCAGTAAAGGTAAAACCTTTGATATTTCAGGCTTCCCATCTGAACAGATTAAGCAGATTGAAGGAGTTGATTATTTTATTGAAGTGATTGAGGAAAATGTATTACTACAAAATGGCGACAAACAACACATCGGTAACATTAAAGGTGTAGAGGCTGACTATCCGCTAATGTCTAGCATTGATTCATGTATGCTTGTGGGTGATTTTGTATTGAGAGAAAGCGGTATCAATTATGCGGTTGTTGGTTCGGGAGTTGCATACTCTTTGGATGTAAGGGTTGGGCTGAAACCTGACCCCATTACTATTTTTGCACCTAAGAAAACCAAGGGTTACAACCTCAATATTGATCAGGATTTTAACAGTTTTAATATTCTTCCCTCCGGTGTGTTTTCGGTTGAGCAAACATTTGATACAAAGTATGTGATTGCACCCATCGAGTTTGTAAAAGGATTGGTGGGTTATGACAATGAACGCACGGCTGTCGAAATTGGTATTGCGCAAGATGCAGACGTAGAAAATATTCAGGATGAAATAGAAACGATACTCGGCTCCAACTTCAGTGTAAAAAATCGGTTTGAACAACAAGAGCTATTATATAAAATCATGAAATCAGAAAAGTGGGCCATTTTTCTGATTCTTTCCTTTATTTTATTGATTGCAACTTTTAACGTGATTGGTTCACTCAGTATGTTGATTTTGGATAAGAAAAAAGATATTGCAGTGCTCCAAAGTATGGGAGCCAATAATCAATTAATCCGTAAAATATTTTTAATGGAAGGCAGCATGATCTCTATCATCGGGGCTTTTCTGGGACTCTTGCTTGGCAGCCTTATTTGTGTATTACAAATGCAATTTGGCTTTATCAGCCTCGGACAAGGAGAGGGTACTTTTGTAGTTGATGCCTATCCGGTTGTGATGCAAGCCCTCGACTTTATTTACATTTTTATTACCGTTTGTACCATTGGAATTCTAGCAGCCTGGATTCCGGCACGACAGATTTCCAAGAAATACCTGGAGGTGAAGTTGGGTTAAATTATGCAATAAAAACCTCTAACAACTTCGTTTCAGGGACAGGAATTATTTTCACCTCTTCAGAAGTTGCAGGGATTAAAACCGTTTCGCCTTTCTTAACTTTTAA
>PIVJ01000494.1 GCA_003353955.1 Bacteroidota bacterium
TGTGTGTGTGTGTGTGTGTGTGTGTGTGTGTGTGTGTGTGTGTGTGTGTGTGTGTGTGTGTGTGTGTGTGTGTGTGTGTGTGTGTGTGTGTGTGTGTGGCTGTGTGTGTGTGTGTGTGTGTGTGTGTGTGTGTGTGTGTGTGTGTGTGTGTGTGTGTGTGTGTGTAGTAGTAGCTGTTGATTTGGCTTGTGTGATGAGAAAATAATAAATTACACATATCAAGCGCTGTGGTGGTGTGAGCGTCGGAAGCTGTTGGGTGGCTTTAGGGGTGAAAAAAACGCTACTTAATGCGCGCTAAAGGGAATTCCAGAACATAAACGACCGATTAGCAACAAAAAAAATAATTGAAATTTTTGAAAAATGAAGGCACCCTGCAATACTCTCGATGATGGACCCAACACAGTATGCTGACGGGGAGTGTTGATCGGGAATCACCTCTCCCCGTCACCAAACACCTTATTGGGTCGTTGGTGACCGATCTTCTCCACACCCACGCTTCACCAACTGAGCTATTGCTGCAGGCGAAATGTTGTTCATAATAGTCGTTTTTGTTGTCGGTGCTCATGTCTGAATTGGCTCCGCGGGTCTCAATGACCCACCCAACCATCTTACAAACATGCCAGGTGCGTTGTGTTAAATTTTTACCTCCTGTTAAAAGGGAAAACTTTGAGATGGGTGTGCATGAATCTTCTTTTCACTAATATTATTCGGGTACATGTCAATTAGTTCAGATCAGCGTAATAGAACGAGCATTAGCTGATGGACGCAGATCGTCTTCGGGGCAGAGCTATCTCGGTCTGATTATGAGCTTTTTGGAGCTTACAATTGGGACTTTTGGGCCAAACATATTTTTCTCGTCCGATTATGAGCTTTTTGGAGCCTACAGTTGGGATTTATGGCAAAATCATATTTTTCTCGGTCCGATTCTGAGCTTTTTAGAGCCCATAGGTGGGACTTTTGGCCAAAACATATTTTTCTCGGCCCGATTCTGAGCTTTTTATAGCCTACAGTTGGGATTTATGGCCAATTCATGTTTTTCTCGGTCCGACTCTGAGCTTTTTAGAGCCCATAGGTGGGATTTTTGGCCAA
>PIVJ01000495.1 GCA_003353955.1 Bacteroidota bacterium
CCATTCCGGCCAGAGCCCTCTCCAGAGGAGGACCCCACATACGGGACATCCCGAGGGATATCGTTACCCTCCCGGCCCTAGAGAGCCCCTAACCCCGAAATTGAAGTCAGTAATTGTGAAGCCAGGGGACCCGGAGCCACCACGACTCCACCTAAAAGACATCGTGGAGGATAGCAACCTCTACAGATGGGAGAAGTGGCCGGACGCCGCTTACAAGCACGAGTCAAGCAAGGCGACACCCGAGGAGAAAGCGCACCTTGACGAGGTGGAGGACCTCCACCGTCTTCAAAACCACTTAGTGCGCAGGGGAGTGAGCCCACCAAGCAAAGGACTCCTGCCTGAGGAAGCGGCGGGCACCCCAGCCCTGGGGACTATGCCGTCCAACCTGGATGACTTACGACCCACATTAGCTCGCTTGAGGAGGTTAACATCAAACGAGAAGAAGATGACCACTCAAGAGTTCCTCGAGTGGCGAATGGGGAACCGGGTACCAAGACCCGGGAGCCACGCTGACGCGCTCGTGGGCTGGGAAGCCCGCGAGTTATACGGAAGAAGGGACGTAAGCGAGAGAGAGAGGGCCTTCGTAGCAGCCAGAGAGGCCTACAAGGCACAGCTAACAGAGGGTGCTGGTTTACTGGAGAACATCCGGAACCAGCAGTATGGTGTCAACGCTGACGAACAAAAGCACCAGGGACTGTTGACCGAGGCTCAGCTGGCCCACGACCGGATAGTGCAGGAACAGCGAGGTCTCCACCAGGAACATGCAGAGCTCAACGCAGAACGAGCAGCGTTTAATGACCGTGTGGCTCTACACCGCCAGCGGGAGGCCCGCTACCAGAAGAAGCTATGTGGTACGCCGGATGGGAGCCTAGTGCACATACAGGAGTACAGGGAGGTGGTAGATCGCCACGAGGGAATGCGCAAGCAGAATGCCCAGCTGAAGGCCCTGCTGCTAGTACAGGCGCAGCTGCTGCAGTTCTACAACCAGTGGCACGAGCGGAATGAGAATGCTAACGAGACCAGCGCTCAATCCCGAGCCCTTACCGTGGGGATCGACCGGCTGCATCCCGACCTGACGGACGCCGTCG
>PIVJ01000496.1 GCA_003353955.1 Bacteroidota bacterium
GCAATCTGTGTTTTTGGCTTGTTAAAAAGGGTAAAAATGGTAGGTTACTAAATGTATTGTCAGATGGTAGTGGTGAAGAAAAAGGGAGCATTGATGATTTTTCAGGAAGAGAGCGAGATATATATGTTGATAATATCTTTCTATATATTGATAATCCTAATTTAGTAGGTGATGAAACGGAAAGTAATGTAGACATGAATGCTAAAAAACTGAATAATCTGCTAAGAAAACATACAACTCAAAAATCTCTTTTATCATTCATGAATAACGCTGCAATGCCTGATGATGAGAGTGCTGTAGAAGAAGAAGTAGAAGCTGGAGAACAAGCAGATGAAACTAAAGATGCTGAAGAGGATGAAGAGGATGATGATAGTAATGATAGTAATGAAGATGTTGAGCATGTTGTCCAAATTGAAAAAGTTGCGAAAGAGATTGACGTATTGCATAAAAAAAATAAAGAGATGGTAACACATGTGAAAGCTCAAGGTAAAGTGGAGGCTCATGTGGAAATAAGTCTTGAAAAAGGAAATGAAAGAGGAGGACTATGGAGGTGGGAAATAGAAATCGGTAATATAAAAAATAAAAAAAAGCTATGGAATGTGAAAAGTGGGAAAATATCTTTATACAGAGACCAATCTGGAAAGATAGAGATTAGCAGTTGCAATTGCACATTATCTAAAAAAACTACGGGTTTTGCTCTTTTTAAGACTGCTACCGCCAAGGAGCTTACGGTTATTGATGGAATTCAAGAAAATATTGTTGATGAAGATGGAAAAAAACAAGCGATAGTGAATGGAGATTTAATTTATGAAAAGGGAAAGAATGATTTTATAATTTCTGTATATAATGGATACAGTAAAAAAGAAAAGTTTGTTCTTAAAAATGAATCTATAGTAGAAATACAAGAAATGCAAGAAATGCAAGGAATACAAGAAATAGAAGGAAAGTCCATTGATTTTGAATTTGAAAATGGAGTGGGATTTGCTAACTTGAAATTTTCAAAAGATGAATTTGATAAGGATAAGGTATCTATTGCAGAACGAGGAAGTAAGGAAGTTTTTGTGTCGTACGGAAGGCAACAAGTTC
>PIVJ01000497.1 GCA_003353955.1 Bacteroidota bacterium
ATAACCCCACAGTTAGGAGGTATAGCAACAAGATCAGGTATACCATTCTTATTAGTCTTAATAAGCTTGATAACATAGTACCCTTCAGCTTCTAATTGTTTAATTCTTTTCGCTTGTATTTGTTGTTCTGTCATATTATAACTTTAAAAAGTTCTAAAATTACATAATTCTTTTGGTACTCTATAAAATATATCAGTTCCAAAACGGTGAACTGTGTTAACTTCTTTTATTTCTTTATACTTTTCTTGATAAATAATATCACTTGTACAATATAAAAATGAATTGTTTTTTTTACACAACAAAAAATAATAAAATAATCCTTCATTAGAATATTTTTTTTTCCTACCTAAAAAAGAAACTGTATTAAATGGATAACTATCTGAATCAGTAAAAAAAGTATTTTTAACTTCTGCTTCTATTCTATATTTTAATCCATCTTTATGTGCAATTATATCTATATCAAAATCTTCTTGGTCTTTTTCTTCTATAATGAAATTATTTTTTAATAAATATTTTTGTATTTTATTAATTGCAAAATTATCATTTTGATCATAATCATCTTGTCTGAATTTTCCAGCTTTTGTTCTCATTATTTCCAGTCTTCTGGCCATAACTTCTTAGCTATTTCCTTTCCCACTATCATTACTACCCAGGCTAAACATAGCCAACCAATTGCTTTAATCATTTTTTTTATTTATTAATTCATTTAATTCTTCTATTGCTTCTTCTACAAATTGTGCGCTTATATCATCAATATAAATAATTTGTTTCTCGCCACTGTACTCTATATCCTTTATAAATTCTGTTAAAGCATGAGCTAAGTCTGAATCATAATAGTATACATTTTCGTTGACATTAATATTACTGGTGTCTTCAGTAGCTATATATACTGAATACCCATCAGCTGTTGACTCTTCATAAATGTAAAAATTACATTCATTAGACCAATCATCTGTTAGTCTAAATTTAAAATGTTCCTGTACTTTTTTTAGTTTTTTCATTGTATTTAATTTAAAGTTAATAAATCTCTTTTGAAATGATTTAGAGTATAATTCTTCTTTTTGCTTACTGCTTTATATA
>PIVJ01000147.1 GCA_003353955.1 Bacteroidota bacterium
GCAACAATCTGAGTTAATAGATCAAAGAAAAAATGATTTATTACCGAAGAACTTTGAATCCGCAGGTAATGATACTATGGGTGGATTTGGCTTAGAGCAGTTTGGCCCTAAGTAATTTTATATTAACTATTATATTATATTATGTCAGAAGAAGTAAAAGAAGAAGGTTCTTTTAAAGTAAAAAAGAAACCAGGTAGACCTAAAAAACTTACCAAACAACAAGAAACTATAAAAGTAGATTTATCTAAAAAAGAAGATCCTGTAGAAGAAGTAACAAAAGTTGTTATTGACGAAGCTAAGGAAGAGGCTTTTAAAGAAGAGCCAGTAAAAGAAGTTGTTGAAGAAACAACTGAAGAAAAAGTAATTCCAATACAAGAAGTTACTGAAGAAGAAAAAGTAGAAGAAAAGAAAGAGCCAGTTATGGAAACTGCTCCAGAGCCAGCTAAGCCAGAAATTAACTTACCAGAAAATGTAGAAAAGTTAGTTAAGTTTATGGAAGAAACAGGTGGTACAGTTGAAGACTACGTTAGATTAAATGCTGATTACAGCAATATAAACGACGATGCTTTAATTAGAGAATACTACAAACAGACTAAACCACACTTAGACATGGAAGAGGTTAACTTCTTATTAGAAGATAACTTTTCATTTGACGAAGACGTGGATGAAGAGCGAGATATAAAAAAGAAAAAACTCGCCTTCAAAGAAGAAATTGCTAAAGCCCGTAAATTTTTAGAGGACACTAAGAGTAAATACTACGACGAAATCAAGTTGAGACCCGGCGTAACTCAAGACCAACAAAAGGCTATGGACTTTTTCAATAGATACAACGAAGAACAGAAAATGGTTCAAGATCAACACAAGAGGTTCCAAAATAACACTAAAAACTATTTTAACCAAGAATTCAAAGGTTTTGACTTCAATATTGGTGAAAAGAAATTTAGGTATGGAGTTTCGGATACTAATGGTGTTGCTAATACCCAATCTGATCTAACTAATTTTGTTGGGAAGTTCCTGAACGAGAAAGGTGAAGTAAAAGATTATGCTGGTTACCACAAAGCCATTTATGCTGCTGAAAACGCTGATACAATAGCTAATCATTTCTATGAGCAAGGCAAAGCCGATGCTGTAAAAGATATGATGGCTAAATCTAAAAATGTAAGTAACGAACCTAGAGTAACATCTACAGGTGATGTATTTATTAATGGATTAAGAGTAAAAGCAATTAGCGGTGTAGATAGTTCTAAGTTAAAAATAAAAACAAAACAAAAATAAAACTTAAAACTAAAATAAAATGGGATTAGTAGATAATACTCCTGGTTTAGTTCCTCATCAAAAGAAAGTTACATTATCTGATAACTATCTTTCTTTTACAGATGGAACTAACACTTTTGCTCAACAGTATCTTCCAGAGCTGTATGAAGCAGAAGTTGAAAGATACGGAAACCGAACTTTACAAGGTTTCTTGAGAATGGTAGGTGCTGAAATGCCAATGACATCTGATCAAGTTATTTGGTCTGAGCAAAATAGACTTCACGTTTCTTTTGATGGCTGTACTATTGCTTCTAATACTGCAATTACTGTTCCTTTAGAAGCTGGTAAATCTTGCCCAGTTAGAGTTGGACAAACTATAGTAGTTTCAGAAGGATTAGTAACTTTAAAAGGTAGAGTTACCGCTGTTTCAGCTGTTGTTGCTGGACCACCTAGAGTTTGTACTTTAACTGTAGAAACATATAAGGTAGCTAACATGGCTGGTTTAGCTGGTGTTGCAAGTGCTGCTAAAATATTTGTTTATGGTTCTGAATTTGGTAAAGGTGCTAAGGGAATGGAAACATTTAATGCTTCTGTTGCTAACGGTGGTACAAACGCGCAAGAGGTTGCTGCAATACAGCCAGATTTTACACAACATAACAATAAGCCGATTATTCTAAAAGACTTCTATGAAGTTTCTGGTTCTGATGCTTCTCAAATTGGTTGGGTTGAAGTTGCTACTGAAGATGGTACTTCTGGATATTTATGGTATCTAAAAGCTGAGTCTGAAACTAGATTAAGATTTGAAGATTATCTTGAAATGTCAATGGTTGAAGCTGAGAAAAAAGGAGCAGGTATGGCTGTTTCTGGTTTAGAAGGTTCTGAAGGTTTATTTGCTGCTATTGAAGATAGAGGAAACATTTATAACGACTTTGCTGGTGCTGCTGCTCCAGGATCTGGCGCTTTAGGTGACTTTGATGCTATTCTTAAGCAATTAGATAAGCAAGGTGCTATTGAAGAGAATATGTTATTCTTATCTAGAGCTACTGCTCTTGATTTTGATGATATGATTGCTGCTATGAATGGTGGTTATGCTTCAACTGGTGCTGCTTCTTACGGTTTATTTAACAACGAAGAAGATATGGCTCTTAATTTTGGATTTTCTGGTTTTAGAAGAGGTTCTTATGATTTCTACAAAACTGACTGGAAATATTTAAATGATGCTTCTACAAGAGGTTTAACTGCTGATATTGATGGTGTATTAATTCCTGCTGGAACATCCACTGTCTATGATCAAATGTTAGGTCAAAATATTAGACGTCCTTTCTTACATGTAAGATATAGAGCTTCTGAAGCTGACGATAGAAGAATGAAATCATGGGTAGTTGGATCTGTCGGTGGTGCTTATACTTCTGGGTTAGATGCAATGCAAGTACATTTCTTATCTGAAAGATGTCTTTGTGTACAAGGTGCTAATAACTTCGTGTTGTTTAAGTCAACTGTATAATTATTAACATTTAAAAGATAGAAATTATGGCAAAACATATAAAAGTAACTGGAGCTAATTCAAATCCAGTTTACATACCTTCTGAAAGTATAATGAAAATAGTTGCATCTGACTCTGCTGACACTTGTGTATTTACTTACATTGGTGGAGGTAGTGTTACTGGAGCTATCACATTAGCTGACGCTGCTGCTGCTAGAGCTTTAGAAGCTAGTCTTAATATTAGCTGGTTAAGCTGTATTAATGCTGGTCCTGATGCTTCTGGTGTAGTTGCTAATACAACTGTATTTACAGCTGTATCTTAAAACAATAATAAGATCCCGCTTCGGCGGGGTCTTTATTAATTATTATATTATATTATATTATGGAAACAAAAGAAAAAAAGGCTCCAGTTAAATCTGTAGCAAAAGAAATTAAAAAAGATACTTGGGAAATTAAAGATAGGTATTATCATCTAATGCATGATAAGTCTCCTTTAACATTTAGAATTAATTCAAAACACTCTGCTAGAAAACCTTTGATGTACTTCGATGAAGCAAAAGGTTACAATAGAGAACTTAGGTATGCAACTAACATGAAAAGTCCATTTGTTGATGAGCAAGTAGGATCTGTAACGTTAGGTCATATTGTTTTTGAAGATGGTGTATTAATGGTACCTAAATCTGATGTAGCTTTACAAAAAATGCTTTCACTGTATCATCCAAACAGGAATAAATTATATTCCGAAAAAGATGATGTACAAGAAGCAACTGATGATTTAGATTATTTAGAAACAGAGATAGAAGCTTTAAATGCTGCTATGACTATGGATATAGAACAAGCTGAAGCAATATTAAGAGTTGAATCTGGCTCTAGTGTATCTAAGATGAGTTCTAAAGAACTTAAAAGAGATTTAATGTTGTTTGCTAGATCAAATCCTAGTTTGTTTATAGAATTAGCAAATGATGAAAATGTTACTCTTAGAAACTTTGGTATTAGAGCTACTGAAGCTAATATACTAGGTTTATCTCAAGATCAAAGAACATTTACTTGGGCAAGTAATGGTAGAAAATTAATGAACGTTCCTTTTGATGAAAACCCATATTCAGCGTTAGCTGCTTGGTTTAAAACTGATGAAGGTGTAGAAGTTTATAAATCTATCGAGAAAAAGTTCAAATAACAAGTGACTATAATTATGAGGGGTTACATAAGTAACCTCTCTTTTTAAAATATTAAAAATGGCAATAAGCGTAGATACTGTATATAAAACTGTATTACTTATTTTAAATAAAGAACAAAGGGGTTATATGACGCCTGATGAATTTAATAAAATAGGTAGTCAAGTACAAAGAGAAATATTTGAGGCTTACTTTGAAGACTTAAATCAACAACTACGTATACCTCAGTCTGATATGGAATATTCAGATAGAGTTGCTGTTACAGATGAAAAAATTGCAGAATTTAAAACTGAAAATGACCAAACAGTAGTTGAAAAAACTATTGGTGGTACAAATCCTTTTACAACTCCTTCTGAGTTATATAGATTAGGTTCAATCACTTATGAACCAAATACTGCAACATATAAAGAAATGCAGAGAGTAGGTAGAGCAGAAATATACAATATTAGAAAAGCTCCTTTAACTGCACCTACAACAAATTA
>PIVJ01000498.1 GCA_003353955.1 Bacteroidota bacterium
GCTACTAAATTTTCTTGCAATTTACAAAATACCCCTATTTCTTCAAGTACCCTACCAACCCTTTCTGTAAAACTTGTTTCCGCACTATTTATAATTTTTTCTAGATTCGGCGCATGCTCAACTAAGCAATTTGAAGCTTTTATTTTTGACACCCAATCATATGACTTTCTTATAAGATTATGGTTATTTAATCCAAGATTAACAGTTTTTACATCACTCAACAACAAGTCTAAATCCAAACTTACTTTTCCAATGATCTCCCTCGTAACATCCAAACAAACATTGTCTACTACTTCATTTATCAAATCTGCATAATCTACATCAGAGAGATATTCTATACTACACGATAAAGTATTATAATCTCTAATTATCTGATGCACATTCCTATCGCGTATATCTTGTCTATCTAAAATCTCATCCACATCACTTTTAAGTATTCGAACAAAACTTTCTATTTTCCGTACAACTTCATTATAATCGTTCGATGTACGTAATAGTATGTCGTTAGAAATGCCTCTAAGTTTCTCTATCTCTTCTATATATGTAGCTATATTACGAAGAACTTTCCCATTTCTTTTATTTATTTGCGCATCTACTTTTTTAATCAGTTCTTTAAAATATTGCACCGTTACAGATAACATTTCTTCATAAATACCCTCCAAAACTTTGGGCTTTTCTAAAAAATGCCTTTGCAATAAAGATGAATCTTTCGCCATCTTTAGAATTAAAAAATCTTCAGAAAGTTTTTTTAATTCAGCTTCCTTAATATTTTTCCCTTTACTATTAATATTATAAAGAACATTAGCTTCCTCAACTTTCTTATTCAAATAATCTAACAGCCTTTTTTTGAGTTCATTATAGTTCTTCTTTTTCTTCTCAACCTCATTCAAGTGATCCTCCTCCTCAAACTGCTTAAATATCATTACTATTTGAGCCAAATTTTTCTCCAATGACTCAAGGTCATAGACCTGTACAGCCTCATTACTCTTTTCAACCAAAAGTTCGAAACGTTCATCCAGCAATCTACGACAATCAACATAAATTGATCCTATAGATGGAAACTCAGATGCAAGTAATT
>PIVJ01000499.1 GCA_003353955.1 Bacteroidota bacterium
CTGTAGCAAATTCATTATCACTCCAATTCCAAACACCTGTCCAATGATATGAAATATATCCATCTTCACAAGTATCAGTTTCAGGAGTTTCATCTGTGTATAAACAACTACCATCGCTACTTTCCCCCACAATATATTCTGTCTCACAAATATTTTCTAAAGAGCAGTAATTACTTATACAATCAATATCTTCTTCACAATCCAATCCATTGCTACAAGTATTTGTATCCATACAATTTTCAATTTCTGTTTTTAATGTTTCACAACAAATCTTTCCAAAATTACATTGACCCGAAGTTATAACGGCACACTCATTAGAAGAAGTACATTTATCCCCTGCTAAGACACATCCAGTTTGAGAGGCAGGAATAACATCACTACAACAATAACCAGAAGAACAATCAGTATTACTTTCAGATTCCCATTTATTACAATTTGAGAAAGACTCACAAGTCCATCCACTCACAGTTTCACAAGTGTCTGGGCTAGGGATTGGTGCCTTATCTAACTTACAAATTCCATCCCACTCACAAGTACATATTTCTGTCAAAGGATTACAATCAAGTTCTTTTGAAGCAAAACCACAAGGATCTAAATTACATTCAGTCTCGGAATAAGTAGCACATTCATTCCTATCTGCAAGAGGAACATCTGAACATTCAAATACCGAATTACAAGTCTCTCTAGTCTTAGTAGAAACAGCAGACACAACGACAGCTAAGAAAATCAAACCCAAAACAAAAAAATATTTCCCCCTCATTTTATACATTCAAAGAGGGAAAAACTACTTATAAATTTTTAGTTGATGAAGAATTACTCTAATTTACTTTCTAAATTTTTAACCCTAAAATTTGATTGTTTTAATTCATCTATTGTCCAAGCACCATTATTTTTACTCAGGTAAAATTTCCAATCTAAAAGATAACTCTCTCTAGGGGCGGTGTAGAATTCATTCTCAGCATCAGCTTTTAGAACAAGATTATTTTGAGAAGAACTTTCTACCTTTATATTTGTCAAATTTAACTTAGAATTATAGTCTGGTTTATTCTCAGTAGATCCAGCTAAGAATTCATA
>PIVJ01000500.1 GCA_003353955.1 Bacteroidota bacterium
CGTATGAGAGAAGGGGCAGCTTCTGGTTATGTTCCAGTGTCTGATGATGATGGTGTAATGACATGGACAGATCCCGAAATCTTAATAGATGCCGCTCAATATGCGCTATGGGCAGATTCCGCCATCTATGCTGATACGGCTCAATATGCGCTATGGGCAGATTCCGTAAATCATGCCATCTATGCTGATACGGCTCAATATGCGCTATGGGCAGATTCCGTAAACCACGCCATCCAGTCCGATACGGCACAATATGCGCTATGGGCAGATTCCGCCATCCATGCTGATACGGCACAATATGCGCTATGGGCAGATTCCGCCATCTATGCTGATACGGCACAATATGCGCTATTTGCAGATTCCGTAAACCATGCCATCCATGCTGATACGGCTCAATACGCACTATGGGCAGATTCCGCGAATCACGCTATATATTCTGATACAGCCCGAGTTCTTGCCGATGCAGATGGAGATACTAAAATACAAGTAGAAGAAACTGCCGATGACGACATTATCCGCTTTGATATGGGAGGCATTGAATATTTCCGTATGGACAACGGACGTTTGGAGGTAGATAACACAGGAAACAGCATATTTATAGGGATTAACGCAGGAAAGGATGATGACTTTACAGATAATAACGGCGTTGGAATAGGCTTAGGTTCATTAGGTAACAATACTATGGGGAAGGGTAATACTGCCATAGGTTATCAGACCCTCAACAAAAATATTGAAGGTAATTTTAATACCGCCACAGGTTATCAAGCACTCAACAAAAATCTAGGGGCTGCAAATACAGCTTATGGCACACACGCACTCCTTAACAACACTACGGGCACTCATAATGTTGCCACAGGTTATAAGGCGCTCATGGGCGTAGGAGGTACCGTTACAGGAGGTTTTAATGTCGCTGCCGGTTCTTTTGCGCTCACCAGTAATCTTACTGGAAGCAGCAATGCCGCCATTGGTTACCAAGCAGCAATTATTACCAAATCGGGAAGCAATAACACCGCCATCGGTCGCAGTGCGCTTTCTAAGAACGTTACAGGGGATAATAATACTGCCATCGGA
>PIVJ01000501.1 GCA_003353955.1 Bacteroidota bacterium
TTGCTCTTGCGGGTTCATGATGACCTCTCTTATGATGTGATGTTTTTCAGAAAGGTTTGCTCATGAACCCGTTTCCGTCAAGTTTCGTCATACTCCAAGTTCAACTGCGGTGCTACCGGAGCGTGTTCTCCATGTCATTACCAACAGAAGTTGCAGTGTACCAGCTAGAGCCCTCGTTTTGCCCTGGTCTCCTGATTGGGTTGACTACTCTTTTCGATGGTCTGAAAAAACGAAACCCTCATACAATACCTTCGCCAAAATTGGAAATGACTACTTGTGCTATATTCGTGACAGTGTTCACCCCACAACGGGGCGAAAATCAAACGGTTATAGGGACTAGCCCCTTCGTTTTCCTGTATTTATGGGGCTTCCACTCCACAAAATCGCTTAGTTTGACGCCGTAACAAAATTGGCGAAGGTATTGACGCCTGTAACAAGATATTAGCCGCCGCAGGGCACTATTGAAGCCATCCAGATGGTTGGCATGAACATCCTCATTGTCAAGATTTTGGTATCTTCTCAATATTCCGGGGCACTCGCCGAATGAATTCGGGCTCTGAGGGCGTACCGCCGAACGTCCACCTTCGTGGACGAGTTAGTTCCCCCAAGTTATTGAGAAGATACCTACTTCCTGACTTATTTCAAACAGAAGATTGCCGTAACGACGCTCTCCGTCGGTCACCAACGACAAGTCCTCAGTTTGTTCGATGACTTGCGCCAACGTTTCGATAGCCCGCTTAAACAACTCTGTTTCTCTTGCGCCACAACTTAACTCCCAAATGAAACGACTGGCGCGTTCCATCAGCACAATTGTCCAGCCTTCTGAGTCGGCTGGGGGTTTATTCTTGTCAACTTTGGTGTATAGCTCGTCACCTTCAACGAGTTGCTGCAAGAATTGGTGACATAAGGCGTACAACAGCAGGGTCTCTTTCAGCTCTCCAAGCCTTTCTACCCACCGCTTGATGCTTTTCTTTGTTGTACCAAATGTTCGGCAAGCGGCATTTATGCTCATTCCATCGTTGATCGCATTCAAAACCAGGATAATGAAGCTCAACGGCCTTCTTAACCCTT
>PIVJ01000502.1 GCA_003353955.1 Bacteroidota bacterium
TTCCTGCTGCCTGCGGGTCGGTCGGTCGGTCCTAGGATTCGAGGTTTTTAGGGGGTAGGGTATGGTAGGGTCAGGGCCCTGGCACCGCGACCATACCCCCCCCACCCGCACACACGCATGCTCCACGCACGCGCAGCAAGCGAGACCGAGAGGCCGTGGAAAACGCTTAAAATGGCACAGATTTACGATTTTCCGCGCGCTGCGCGCGCCGAGCACGGCCACGGCGCCAAAAAAGTGCTTGCCGGAGTCCGTTTTCAGTGGACGGACCCGAAAAAATTTCTTCGCCCGCGCTGGCGCGCGGGCGGTCGGTCGGTCCCCTATGTGCCACATTTTGCTTGGGAGGCTAGCAGCGTGTTCTTGTAATGACCATCAAACCTGAAAGTAATAGGTAGGGTGCCCACAGGGCCCAAAAAAAGAAAAGAAAAAAGAAATAGGCCACCCCCGATCGCAGCACTTCGTGTTGGCCAGTCGAGATATTGAGAGTGTGACTAGGAGGGAGGGACGCTGGGGATTCTCAAAGGTATACCCTTGGAATGGCCGGATCCAGCCTTAAAAGTACGAGATCGCGCGCGCTTCGCGCACAGCACCGCCTGTTCTCCGCGGCTGTGTGACGACGCGTGCCGTGTGCCAGCAGAGTTGGGCGCGCGCGGCGCGACGGCGCCCGCGAGGGAAGGCGCGGGTGCAGCGGCCGCCGGCGGCCGTACCGCCCGCCAGCCGGCGCAGCAGCGGCCAGCGCAGCGGCCGCCGGCGCAGCAGCCAGATCAGCCGGTGCGCGCCTTGCGAGGCGAGTACTGCCGCCCGGCAGCCTTGAGGCGGCCGGGCGGCAGTACTCGTTCGAACTTTGCGAGCCGTGCGCGCGCCGAGGCGCCCGCGGCGCGCGCCCGCCCGGCTGCCAGTAGGAGGCGGCGCAATATGGCCTATAGTACAGCCCTTGAGGAGGAGGAAGAGGCTGGCTGGCAGTGCTGTATGCCGCCGAGGGGCAGTTTTGGGTGCTGACCCACGCCCAGGGGGCTGCAGAAGGCGTCCGCAGCCGGGACAACCCGCCCCCCCAGCCGAGGCCGGTCGAA
>PIVJ01000503.1 GCA_003353955.1 Bacteroidota bacterium
ATGGAAAGCTTATTGAATAGGCTTTGCACCTATGATAGTCAAAGCTCTTACTGATTAACTAATCACTGCTTAAATGGCATTATTCCAAAAGAATGACACTCCAAAAATCTACCGTTTTTTTGTGCATTTTTTCAGAATTTCAAGTTCCACATTGATTTTTAGTGTCAAAAATTATTTCAAGCCCTACATATTATACATCACTGGAAAGGTATCTTCTTACTCTTTTAGGAACTGCACCTGAGAAAATTATCTGACAATGCAGTTATGAGATTCATGTTGACTTTTAAAGTGGCCCAAGTGAATTGAGTAGCGCCAGCCAGGTCTAGAAATGAGTATTTTTGTAGGCTGAGCTCAATTGTAGGCTAGCAGATAATACACAAATCCCATTGAACCATTTTATTATTATGTAGTAACACTCTCTAAGGACAATGCTTTTTGAATTTTGTAGATACTCTAATTGGTTAGTGAGATTTGATTTTTTAAACATCGGTAAGGTGTTTCAAGGGCAAGTGAGCCACTCCACCCATCACCATTGAAGTTGTTTTAAATGCAGTTATTAGTAAATTCAAAAAAGGTTATAAATTGTTTTCTATTAGATATAGAGCCCTGATATTTTGCATGTAGACTAAGTGAGATCCCATGTGCTTGCTGGCATGACTCAGTACCCATATTTATATTTGAAATCTTCTAAAGCTGTTGCCATAGCAACCACAACATTTTTCATTTTCGAAAATTGAATTTTTTGAACGGGTTTATTGTGAAGTTTTTAAACTTAGGAACACCATGTGTAATATATGCTTGGAAAGGTTTTATCTTATTCTTTGTAACAATATCAATTGTAACTGGCTACTACAAAAATTGACGGAGATATTGGCCATTTAAAGAATCATTAAAAAATTCAAAATTTTAAACTTAAATTTAATTCAGAATCTGAAATCTGAGTTACAGTTTCCATTGGACTCAAAATCTGAACTCTACAGTTCTGTACCTTTCCAGTGATATATGGTTTGTCTATGCAAAAGTGAATAATAACTGAGCCACACACCATAATAGGTGAGATGGTCGAA
>PIVJ01000504.1 GCA_003353955.1 Bacteroidota bacterium
AATTCCAGTCACAGCACTGTTCTACCCTCTCAGACACTCTACATGCTGTAGACACAGACATGGTTTACTAAGTGGAACTAGAAACATGTCAACGCAAGCGTTAACAAATCTTGCCTTAATATATGGATTTTTAACAGATTGATGACAAAGGTCACAATGACCTCTGAGGTCAAAGGTCAAGGTCATTTTATAATTTCGTTTTTTTATGGCTCAGGCAAGTTCATAGACTGGTTTTGGAAGGTTAGCAAATCAACAAATGGTGTTTTTGTTTGATTTCCAATGCTTAACCTCAATTTCGGACATGACCTTGACTTATGACCTTGAAGGTCATGAAGGTCATTCACCAATAAAGTGCCTGATCCCATAAATGGGGAATAGGTAAAGGTAGATTGCTTCTATGGTGCCCAGCTGCACTCAAACTTGGCATTTTAACAGATTGATGCCAAAGGTCACAATGACCTATGAGGTCAAAGGTCAAGGTCATTTTGAAATGTTGTTTTTTATGGTTCAGGTAAGTTTATAGACTGGTTTTGGAAGGTTACCAAATCAATAAATGGCGTTTTTATTTGATTTACAATGTTTAACCTCAATTTCGGACATGACCTTGACCTATGACCTTAAAGGTCATGTCACCAAGGAAGTTCCTGATGCCATAAATGGGAGATAGGTAAACTTAGATTCCTTCTTTGGTGCCGAGAAGTGCTCAAACTTGGATTTTAACAGATTGATGCCAAAGATCACAATGATCTCTGAGGTCAAAGGTCAAGGTCATTTTAAAATTTAATTTTTTATGGTCCAGGCAAGTTTATAGACTGGTTTTGGAAGATTACCAAATCAATAAATGGTGTTTTCATTTGATTTACAATGTTTAACCTCAATTTCGGACATGACCTTGACCTATGACCTTCAAGGTCATGTCACCAATGAAGTCCCTGACCCCATAAATAGGGGGTAGGTAACCTTAGATTCCTTCTCTGATGCCCAGAAGTACCCAAACTAGGATTTCTGAAATTTTCGAGGCCCCCCACCCTCCCCCTGGGGGTGGGGCAAAAAAAATAATATGCCC
>PIVJ01000505.1 GCA_003353955.1 Bacteroidota bacterium
TTCTGAAAGGAGAAGGTTTGCAAAAAATCATAATGACATGGTGGCAACAATACCTGATGTTATGATTGAGCTCACCAAAGAGGTTCTATCTGTCGTTAAAAACGATGAGTATGTATTTTAAAAAACTTTTTGCCCGGAAGAAAGCAAATCTCAAGAAGAGTAATTAGCAGATTTTGGGAACAATTACGAACCCCACTGCAATTAGAGAAAGAGTTAAAATTTTATTCATTAAGAGACTCTGGAATTATTGAAAAAATAAGAAATGGGATTGACTTAATTACAGTAATGCAATTAGCCGACCACTCTTCATTGGAGATTACCAATGCATACGTTAAACTAGCTTCTAGAGATGCCAATAAGGAAGCGATGAAGAAATTCTAATAAACCTCACTCCCAAGAGAAGTCATAAAGATGTTAATAACACCCGACGTATTAATATTATGGTAACAATTTCCATTTCTTGGAATACGTAATACACAAAGGAAAATAAAAACCCCGAGCTACCAGAGTCCTAGTACTCTGGTATAAGTACAGCTTACATCTTGATAAGCATAGCTTACATCTTGGTCAATGGCTCGGGGTTGTTTATTTAAAACTAACCCGTTGTGCATTTAAGCAATACTAGCTTTTAAGTTATTTAATCTTCTATCAAAAAAAGAACCCGATCTTTAAGTTTAGACTCTCGTATTTGAGTTAAAAAACTTTCTTTTTTTGTAACAGATTTTAATATCTCAGAAATCTTGTCGTAATTTGACCTAAAAGTTGTTCATATGTTTATGCGTTCAAATCCAATATACGACTTTTTATGCCAATAAGCAATCTTCTTTCTCCATTTTTACAAATACACAACGGGTTAAGACTAATATAAATACGGTTGGGAAGGGAACTTTTGTCGGTTTTTTGGAATTAAGTAATATACAAAGGAAAATAAAATCCCCGAGCAACCAGAGTAGAGATACTCTCTTATAAGCATAGCTTACGTTTTGGTCAACGGCTCGGGGGTTTTCTATTTAGCAACAATATAAATTAGTTTGAGAAGGGAACTTCTTTTGTCGATTTTTA
>PIVJ01000506.1 GCA_003353955.1 Bacteroidota bacterium
GGTGAAGGACATTTGCGATTAATGCAAAGGGCCAATTTCTAATCAATCTGTGGACCTTGGAGGCAATGCAATTCAATAATCATCATGGCCAAAGTATTGTACAATCCCTACACGAACTCTGACCATTCGGAATAAGGAAAGGTACGGAGCAGCTAGGTGATACGAGCGCGGATGCTGCTGGATGCGGAATGTCGGGTTTGGCCAATTCTTTCCTGTGACCTTGACCTAGGAAATGCAAGGCAGTAATCAATTAATACGCAATTAGGTGATATTTTCTTGAAATATCGAGTTTAAAATGAATAAATAGCATTTCCATCTTTTTTGGGGTGTGTGATTTAATCGCGTGGTATGCCGTCATGCATGAATGATTTCAACCCAAAACAAATTGAATATGATGGCAAGGTGATGCTAAACAAGCATATTGTCTTTATTTACCGAGAGTTATGTCGGAAATATGAGAACTCGACCCTATTTTTTGCGTAAAAATGGCTAAATTTAGATGATGTCGTATTATCACGCATGAGTGGTCAGAGATATTTTGTGCCAAATTTTCACGTAACTTATCATTTTCTGTTATGGATAGCATCGTCACTTTTCAAAATTGCCCGATGAATTGAAAATTATTATCAATTTTGTGATTTTTTGCATCCCTCAGCATCCACCCGTATCACCTAGCTGCTGGGAGCCAAAGTTCTCACCGGTGAGATATTGCTCAAGGAAGGAATAAGCAATACGACCATAATGATGGTTTGTGGATTGCAGGGCCTCCCAGGCCCACAGATCGATTCTAAAATGACCCAAGGTATATTTTACTGGCTCTTTATATTACCTAATTAGCTTATCTAATTAATACCATCCACCTGTTGAATTACGTAAAATGTCTATTATTGAAAGACACCACATAGATCCAAAATGCAGTTGGCTTTGACGGCATTGAAAAATATGACATATTCATTATTTGGCAGCAATTTGAAAATAGTGAATATTTCGGACATTGCCGCGTGTGTAAAGGGTGCTTAAAACTTTTCCGACTCAGTGTAGATACGTTTGATTGCGTT
>PIVJ01000507.1 GCA_003353955.1 Bacteroidota bacterium
CCAATCACCCCGGAGATGATCCGAGCTACGCAGGACTGTAAGTTCTGGTACATCACTCCATGCCCCAACGATTCCCTGGACCTGGAACTACCCCGCTTCCGGTTGGATGCTGAACAGCGACTGGAGGAGTGCGCTGACGTCGACAATGTAGCTGATCTGAACAGGGATGAGGGATACGAGAGCGATCTTCCCGACTACGTCCCCGATGGAGAAGACAGAGCTACGGCGTGTCTGGACGAAGCATTCCTACCCCCAGATGAACAGGAACTATTGGTGCCCATCAATTCGGCACTGAATCCCCTAGCGCACACTTTTGTGCCAAGCCGAGTTCCTGAGGAGGAGCCCCCTGAGGTTGAGGGATTACACCCATGGGATCCTCTACTAGGTAGTGACCTAAGCGACGCGAATGACCGCTGGGACTCCGGCACGGAAGAGGACGAGGGCTATGTTCACGCCGTGACCACTCGTGCGAGTGGCCGAGTTACTCGGACGGCTACTGGGAAGATCAAGCCCAGAGTGATCTATGACCCCTCGCCCCCCAAGCGGCGAGTCAAGAAGCTGGAGCATGACAAACAGAGTGCCCCACGCCGTGGAAGCCGGAATCAACGTGCCAAAGTGAGGCAGCAACTGCTAGATGGCAGACGAAAACAGAGGAGAGGTCGAGTTGACCAGTCATCCTCGGATGAGGATGAGAACCAAGAAGAAGGAGCGCCGGTGGCAGTGGCCGACGAGCCTGCCCCGAGCGAGGAAGAGGAAGAGGAGCAACCGCCGTCGGACTCTGAACCCGCCCAGCCAGCACAGGATGCAAGAGTGGCCACGAAGGCAGGTAGCAGACGACGCACACACAGAGGGTCCCGCAAGGTGCCCTCGGAGGCCGTAGAGTTCAGGGACGTCACAACGATCCCTGAGCAATATACCAAAGCACAGCTTGCGGCCCTACAGGAGGCGGACAAGGATATAGCCCCGCTCCTCAAAGCATTCAAGGAGGGGCAACGGCCCCATAGAAGAGATTTTTCAGGAGAGTCAGCAATAACGAGGACCTTGCTGGAAAAGTGG
>PIVJ01000508.1 GCA_003353955.1 Bacteroidota bacterium
ATGCAAACTTATTATAGTACCGTAGATCGGGGTAACTTTGGTCACTTTTTGAGGTTAATCCTAATTTATTCAAACATGCTTGGAGAAATTTTACTGATTCTTTCTAATAACATTACACATCATACAACAACTAAAATGTGTGAAAGAAAATTTATTACTGTTCACGGGTCACGAGGAATTAAAAAAATTGAATTGCCCAAAGTTACCCCGTAGGTCGGGGTAACTTTGGTCACTTTTATACTTAGCTGAAATAATTACAATTTAAGCGCCAAAATCAATCATAAATATTACATTGTTAATAAAGAATACCAAAACTGCTAAAAACAATATAGTTTTTCATTCATTTATGGTAATTTTATGATAAAATGAGTGGTTTCAGCCTTTCCATTTGCTTGTTGATGGTATATGGATGTGAATCTTTTATTACATCAACAATCTGATTTGAAACAATAATTGGTAATATCTGTGAGTGGCTTTTCGATGAAATTGGAAGATATGTGCTAGTCAGGTAGAAATACAATATTAATTCATTCTAAATATGAGTTTTTTAGGAAAAAAATGTCACGAAGAAAATCGATGCGGACTATCTGATATATCGTGAATCCTACACCTAAGAATTTTGGATATTCTCATTCAACCTCCCTTAACTATTGGTGTGCATATTAATTAGGTCACGCCAGAACTAATGAAGTATAAATATTACAGTAAACCAATTAACATAAGAAAGAAAATGATAATAATTCTGAAAAAAGCAACTCACACTTTTTTATATGGACACAAATTGATTAAAACTCACTAATTTTCATAAAAATATTTGTCACTGAATAAATTGAGTACTGCTAGATAGTTCATTGTTTCTTTGCAAGTATTTTCAGGCCACAAAACCCCTGACTAAATCGATATATATCTTTTACACAGCATTTATGGACTGCCCAAAGTTACCCCGACCAGTATGACCAAAGTTACCCCGACAAAAGTAAACGATGCGCATAAATTAAAAAATACAATAGGGTCAAATTTTTAATGATGCAGCAATGGTTTATAGTTATCCTGATA
>PIVJ01000509.1 GCA_003353955.1 Bacteroidota bacterium
CTTGATGCCGCTACATATAGGGGGCGCTCTAAGTCGGTCATTTTCTCAATTTTGGCTATATTGGAGGGCCATTTGTGCTCTGTGGCATCAAGGTCCCAAGCAAAAACCAATTGCTACTGCATGTCTAAGCCTTACTCTGTCCTAGGAGGGTGAAAGACATGTGGGACCTTGATGCCGGTGGTCACCAGGGGGCGCTGAAGTATGACTGTAAGTGAAATTTGATGAACTTGGACGCCACCTGGTGGCCGGCGGCAACACCAACTTTTCACGTAACATGTATGTAGGCGTAGACCAGCAACTGCTCTTTCTATCACAACTCTGAAAACCATGGGATCTTTCCGAATTTTTAATATAGAGGGCGCTTAATGTGTAAGCCTTTTTCAATAGCTGCTACGCCAGCGCCCCTGGTGGTCAACGGGTTCAACATTTAAGCGATATTATCCTTGCAAATGATAGTGCAGGCCCTAATCTTGCTGTTAGCATCATAAGTTTCTTGGGACTATGTACACACACTGCCTGAGAAGGCAGACCAAACTGACAAAATGACAACAAAAGAATTCTCAGAGTCAGTGATCAGTGCCCTCTATATTCAGATGGAGAAAGCAAGAGCAATCTGGGGTTGTTATGTTGACAGTTTTGACAGCCTTCTCAGGCAGTGTGTATACATGGTCCCAAGAAGCTTTTAGTGCTAATAGCAAGATTAGGGCCTGCACCATCATTTGCAAGTACATTATCGCTGAAATGTTGAACGCGTTGACCACCAGGGGCGCCGGTGTAGCAGCTATTGAAAAAGGCTTACACATCAAGCGCCCTCTATATTAAAAATTCGGAAAGATCCCATGGTTTTCAGAGTTGTGATGGAAAGAGTAGATGCTGGTCTACGCCTGCATACATGTTTCGTGAAAAGTTGGTGTTGCCGCCGGCCACCAGGTGGCGTCCAAGTTAATCAAATTTCACTTATAGTCATACTTCAGCGCCCCCTGGTGACCACCGGCATCAAGGTCCCACATGTCTTTCACCCTCCTAGGACAGAGTAAGGCTTAGACATGCAGTA
>PIVJ01000005.1 GCA_003353955.1 Bacteroidota bacterium
TCTCAATTTCTCCGTTTACAACGATTTGCAAACGATTATTTTCATATTCTGATCTGATGTAACCTCTATTTTGCGTTGTAATATCAATATTGATTAATGGCAAAACTGCAAAAGCTATTAGAATCACCACAATTACAATAATGTAAATGATTTTACTTTTAGTGTGATAGTCAACAAAGTGCTGTTGTGTTGAATTCTCAATAATCTCTGGGGGAAAAAGTTTTGACATAAAAATTTACATTGATTAATTATTATATTTTAACGATTATTAATAGCAAACGGGTTTTAACAATGAGGTTGATTTCTTATCAATTTTTTTATGATGCAAAAATAGAACAAACTTGTTACAAAAAGATTAAGGTAATATTAAGTTATTGTTACAAAAAGATTAAGGTAATATTAAGTTATTGTTACAAAAAAGTAGAGATCTATTACAGAAGATACAGATCTCCTGTTTAATAAAATTGAGGAGAGATCCTGTTTTGCCATCTTGTCATTTCACGATTAACTTTTCCATTAAGGGATTGTAAGGAAATAATTTTCTGTAAATCAGTTCCCTTTGTGCTGAATATTTAAACGCTGACTTTATTAATCATTATCAACGAGCAAGTAATAGTAATGATTCTCATAAAAAATAGCTTATCCTACTTTCAATACTTGAATATTGCTGCCGATATAAATTAAATATTTTTCAATTTTGCTATAGCCCAATTTTGAAATTTCACGTGCGTATTTATTAATTTGTAGTTCGTGTTTGGATTCCGGTTTGCCGGTTTTATAATCAATAATTATCAATTTATCATCCTCAAAAACCAATCGATCAGGCCGTAATAAATGTCCATCCGGAAGTAATATTTCAGCTTCGTTTTTAATTTTTAAGCCCTTGGTGAAAAATCTATTTACTTTCGGATGGCCCAATAAATCACTAAGCGTTCTTGTAATTTCTTCCTTTTCCTCACTTGCAATAACCCCTGTTTCCGAAAAACTATCGATTACTGATTTAACATCAGATTCATCAATTATCTTAGACAGGATAAGATGAATAAGATTTCCCCAATCATTATTTCGTTCAGGATTATCCATATCCCAAACATCAGGTGCTCCCGTACTTATCAATAATTTTTTCCTCCAGTTTTCCGATACGAAGTATTTCATCTGAATCGTATTTCCACCTTCTGCTTTTCCTGATTCAGCTTTCTTTTTCCGCACACCAGACTGATAAAATTCTTGTTTCTCATCCCAGTCCGGGCTCTGTTTTAAATAATATGCTATAAGATTAGGGATAGAAGATTTATCACTCTTTTTCCCGGTGACCCGCTCCGTAATCATGTACAAACGTTCAGCGGGTCGTGTAAAAGTTACGTACAATAAATTGATTGCATCAAGGAAGGATTTATGTTGTTCTTTCTCTAAATGGATTTCGTAGTCTGTATATTCAACAGCGGCTTTGGTTAAAGGCAAATAAGCGGTTTTTAGTTTGGGTAAAGCTTCGTCCTTAATATCAATCCAAGCATTTTTTAGGGTCGTTTTTATCTCGTCGTTGGCGAAAGGATAGATTACTACCGGGAATTCCAGGCCCTTTGATTTGTGAATGGTTAAAATTTGAATTGCATTCTGACTTTCCGGCAGTATTACCGATTCTTTGTTTTTATTTTCATTCCACCATTGAATAAAATCAGCAACGTTGGGCTTACCCTGAATCGTAGATTTGAGGGCTGCATCCAAGAAGAATTGCAAGAATGGGTTCGCACTTTCATTTAAGTTAAATATTCGAATTACTTCCTCGCATAAATCGTATACCGGAAGATTAATTAATGTGTCTCTGTTAAGATTGAATTGGGAAGTTCTCAAATACGAGATGAATTTATCCGCAGCTTCATCCTCTATAGCTGAATCGTACTCAATTGCCTTAAGTGCATCATTCAGGTTTTTATTGATTTTATCGGCACTTATTAGGTATTGCAAGATTGCTGTTTTACTAATTTTATCAACCGGATCCATTAAATAATTGAATATGGCCATTATAAAATTCAACTCAGGGGCGCTTGATAATAAAAGAGATTCTGAAGAAACGATGGGGATTTTTTCTTCAAGCAAATATTTGGCAATTAATGAGGCTGTTTTATTTGAGCGACATAGAATAGCCACATCCCCGTAGTTGAACAGATCCTCTTTCAGCTCCAGAATGATGGATTTAACTTTTTGAAGGTTTTTATCCTGCCACTCTCCTGCTGATTTTTTTTCGATTAGATCGACGCGTACGAGGCCACCACTATTGGTTTCATCAAATTGCTGTTCCAGTCCGCTATAAATTTTTTGATGATTTTCCTCAATCAAGCCAGATAATGACCTGAATAAATGGTTATTAAACTCGACTATTTCCTTTTTTGAACGATAATTCTCACTTAGAAACTTTTCAGTAAAATTCCTTGTGAGGTTTTGTTCACGCTCACTGGCCAACGGTAAGTCTTTATGCTTGTATATTTTTGGCAATATCGCAAACTGTTCCACTTCACCACTTCTGAACCGATAAATGGCTTGCTTCCCATCGCCGACAATCATATTAAAATGACCTTCGGCAAGCGAATTATCCACCAACGGAATTAAGTTATTCCATTGCATTACCGAAGTATCTTGAAATTCATCTATCAAGAATGATTTATATCGCTCACCTAATCGTTCGTAAATAAATGGTATGGGTTCATTCAAAACTACTTCAGCTACTCTTTTATTGAATTCAGAAATGTGAATAATATTTTCATTTTGCCGCTTCTCATCAATAATTCGTTCAATTTCGTTGAGTACTGCAATCGGGTAAATTTGGTTGTAAAGCAACTTATGTAGTTTAAACCTTTTATACTCCGTGTCAATTTTAGCTTTAATTTGAGTGTAACATTGGATCAAGTCAAGTTTGATAATTTCAATTGAGCCGACATCATTATCCGTAGCTTTTTGACTTAACCATTTGTCCTCTTCAATTGTTTTTGCAACATATGAATTAGGAATAAAAACTTCATTTCTTTTATTACTAAGTTTACGAAAATAATTTCCGATACCACTTCTTCCTTGATAGAAGGCATCTGCACTAATACTTTTGCCCTCAATTAATTGAACTGCCGACGAAGCAAGCGTGGAAATATCATTTTTAAATTTACGGGTGAATTTTCCGGTAACCGATGCAATTTCATTATAATCATTATAAGTCAAAGATCGGATCTTATTGATATTCTTTCGGCCTTCTTCCCGAACCAGTGTATTAGAAATGTATAATAAGTCTTCTTCTATTCTCCAATCTCTTTCATCAGATGCCTTGGCCTTACTAAAATTGATTAATATTTTGGTTAGATTTTTATCATTTCCTACTCTGCTTATCAATACATCAATCACTTGTTTTAAGTGTTTTTGAGCATCGAGTTCTACCTCAAAATTTAAGGGCAATCTTAGATCGTATGCAAATGTTTTAATAATTTTATGAATAAAACTATCAATGGTACTAATGGCAAAATCGGAGTAATTATGTAAAATCAACGCTAAGGTTTTTCTGGCATTCGCTTTAATTTCTTTCTTTGAGAGTTTCGTTTCATCAAGCAAAGTAGGTAATAAGAACTTTATGGCAATCGAGTTCTCATCCTGTTGGTCAGCGGATAGTTCCTTTAAATATCTTATCACCCGCTCTTTCATTTCATTAGCGGCTTTGTTTGTAAAAGTTATCGCTAACACGTTACGAAATAAAAATGGATCCATGAGTACAATTCGCAGGTATTCTTTTACCAACGTAAATGTTTTACCAGAACCCGCAGATGATTTATATACTGTAAAATTCATAGAGATTATTCGAATTATAAAAATAGTAAGAATAATTCTATCCTGAACTTAGCCGGAAGAATAGTTATTAGTTGTTTTACTATAGTAGCGGTGGTGGCATTTTTTTAGTTCGTTTCTTAAATAAATCACCAAAGGTATCAAACTCCTTTCTGTAAAAAATACCGACTCCCTGGGTATTAGGAGCCCTGTCATCGTAAGTATTTTCAAAGGAATTTATGTTTGAGCGATTAAATGCCTTAATTCTGAATCGTCCATCACCTGTAAGTTTTACCTCAATATTTACATCACCCACAATATTGGTTGTATTATTCGCTTGGTTTCCCAACGCTCGTGAGTATTGATAGTCAACCAATACACGATTATCAAATAATTGCATTGAGAGTGCCATTTCTAATTCTTTCTGCGTATATTCTCCACTGGGGCGATAGTTTATTCCTACATCAAAGTCCTTACTAATTCGCGAAAGCCAGTTACTCACCTGATTTGAGATTACATTAATGGATGATGCACCGATTGCTCCCGCAGATGGCGTAGAACCGGAGCTTATACTAAAACTTCCCAGTACCAATAATGAAATCATTTGCTGATTCATTTGTGCATCATTATCCGTATCAAGTTGAGAAAAAATCAATTGCTCATCATCACTATCAATGTTGGGAATTCCTATGCTAAAATGGATTTCCGGGTTAAATAACTGTTGTTGAAGTTCAAGAAAACAATCGATATTGTATCTTCGGTCATCTGTTATATTAGAACCTGCTAAAGAAGCTTTAAAATCTGCTAAAGAAGCTTTGGTTTTGTATAAGGTTTTAATGTCTATTTCAGCATCATACGGACTACCTGTCCATGAAATCTTACCCTCTTCGAGTATGCTAAATCGCCTGTTTATCAGGTTTTTAAGGGTGAAAAGAAAGGTTCCCTCTCGGATAAAATAATCGCCAAATATTTCAAAATCTCCTTTGGAATTAACAGTTAATTTCATTTCTCCATTTCCATCTGCCTTTATATTACCTATTTGATAAGGCAAGAAAATCTCGATACCAGCATCGGGCGTTACGGACAAATTCAAGTTTAATGTTAGCCCTGAAAGATCTACATTGTAATCTGGAGGTGCCTGCGCGGTATCAGCAGGATTAACAAAAATAATGTAATCTGTTTCTGTAACTTCCAGATCATAATCAATTGGAATATTAATTTTGGTTCCTTTTTCAGAAGTAAGCGTAATATCCATCACTATATTATCTATCGGCCCATGAATATGCACATCACCAGTTGCTTTTGCCTGGCCAAAAAATAAACTGTTTTGTTCGCGCGTGGTATTTAATCCCAATAAATTTTGTGGGGAAATGTTAATGTCAAAATTAAGATTACTAAAATAATCATGCGCTATTCTGCCACTACAATTTGCTTGATTTCCCAATGAATCGTATAATACAATTTGATTAAATCGTATTTCATTTTCTTTAAAGTTCACCTTATTGGCTAATGAATATGCAACATTTAAGTAATCTACCTTTACACTCGCTCGCATTAAATTTAATTCGCCTATCAGTTTTGGTTTATTTACAGAACCATCCAATTTAATATCTCCCGAAGCCAAACCTTCAATATTACTCAAAAACTCAGAAACGAATGGAGATAAGGAAGTTAAGTTAAAGTTATTGATGGTAATATTAAAGTCGAGGTTATTCGTTTCGAGCGTTGGGTAATAAAGCCCACTTATCCCGAAAACCTTACTTTCACTTACATTGCCAATATTAATAATTTCGAAAGAAGCAAACAGTGAATTTTCAATATTGCTCCAAATGGTCTTAATTTCTCCTCTACCTAAGTTTTCCTTATTCAACGACAAATCAGAGATTTGTAAATCAGAAACGACTCTGACATCTTTAAAAGCATCGCTTAGATTAATATCACCATTTAGGACTCCATCAATATCCAAACCTGAGTTATTGATTAGCAAATCAAAGTTGGCAAAGTCCCAATCTTTAAACTTTATATACAGCAAGTCTTCAGAAGATCCTGAAACTTTCCCATCAACTGCAAACTCTTGATTTTCACTGAATATACTCAAATTATCAATTGTGATTTCAGAACTATCTATGGTCACTTTTGATAGCAGATTAATATTCCAGGCTGTATTATTAATCATGAAATCAGCCCTTTTAAAACCAATATCAGTTAAGGTTTTACTGTTGAGTTTTACGTATCCGGATAAGTATCCTGTATTTTCATTCGATTCTTTAAAATCATCCCAGGCAATGCGATAATCAACACTGTCATTTTGTATAGAAGCTAATAAATTAAGATTTTCCAATCCTAAGGAATGACCCGCTTTGGATGCCTCGTCAAAAACCAGGTCCTTACAACCAGTTAATATCAGGAATGATTCCTCAGTATTATCGGTTTTTAAATACCAATCATAAAAAGTAATTCCGTTAAAAGAAATTTCACTGGAATTTGCTTCAAGATAAGCCAAATTATTAGCAGAATTATACTTTCCACTAATCAGGGTATTGGGTGCAATTTCTAAATTTGGATAAATTAAATCGGTTATACTCAGTGTGTTTTTTAGCTCAATTTTGTAATTAAGATTATGAATATTGAGAGACGTGTCTCGCAATGCCTCATCAGAAATGAGTATAGGTGCATATTTCCCAACGAGAGATTTGACTGAAGAAATCAATTCCTTAAATAAGAATTTACCGCTAATTTCTGCGTCAATATAATCAGATTTTACCTTAATAAGTTTATTTGAGAGGCTATCATAGCTTGTTTTTAGGGTGAGTTCCTCAAGCAGATATTCCTTGTTTTCGTGCAAATAAACAGTATTGTTAATTTTAATTGAGCCTTCCATATCATCCAATTCAACACCTGCAAATTTCATATTCAGATCCGTTGATAGGATCGCAGTTGAATCCTGATCAAATAAGTTAATGTTATATAAATGAGCATTCTTAATACTGGAATTAAAATCAAATTCAGGAATCTCTTTATTAAAATCAACGCGACCATCAAAAGTAAAACCAATATCCTCATCAGTAATTGCCAAATGTCCATCAAACTTATTATCGGCTAATTCAGCATTAACCTTCACCTGACTATATGTATTTTGTTTGAATTCCAACGAACTAATTATTCCATTAAGATTTAAGAGAACATCTTCCTGCGACAATCCAGAACCATTAAAATTCAGGTCCAGGTTCATCGAGCCTAAATATTCGGCACTATTCAGCATTGCTCCTAGATCAAATTTCAAGGATTGAATCCGGCCATTATATTGGGTTAATCCAGTTGAATTATTGGGGCTCATATTTGCCTCCAACGACAAATTACCAATTTCTGATTTTACGACTAAAATCGTTTCGAAATCCTTATAAACGCCATTTATATGACCAATCATTGAAACTCGCCCCAGCCGCGAAATTTCAGAAGGTAATGATAAATATGTGGAATGAATTGGAAGTCCAAATTCTGAAATATCATATGTTGAAGTATGCAGTTTCTCAATCTTGAGATTAACGAAGGCTTCTTCAATATCAGGTAATCCTTTCATACTAAGGCTCCCATTAAAACTTGTGTGATTGCCAAAATTGAATAGTAAACTATTTGCAACGAAATCGCTCACGGTACCCTTAATTGTTGCATCGATTAATATAGAATTATTCATCACAAACAATTCAGGGGCGAAGTAACCAATATCTGATAAATTAAGCTGTGAGTTATGAATTACTGTATTAATATTAACCTTATTTACAAAATCATTAAAATCAGTAATGTTAGAGAACCCAAAATTAAAATCAAGTGCCAAACTGGAATTATTTGTTTTTATATTTAATGATTGAGCTTCAAGGGACGTTTCAGTTAAGACAAAATCCCCCTTAAACTCATGAATCATAAATCCACTGTTTTCGGAACAATTAAGCTCATTAATCCTGAGAGAAAGTGTATCTCCAATTATATTCAAATTAGATAATTTCAGATCGATCTCCTTCACGATAATTCGATCATAATCCATTCCCTTCAGCACTTTCGCCTTATTTTCATTAATAATGCTAAAATTGGAATTTTGCAATTGAAGTGAATTAACTCCGATCTTCCATGCTTTAGGGGGAATGGTATCTATCACCTGATACGAACTTTCACGTGCATAATTATCAATTAGAAATTGAAAATTTATTTCAGTTTCTCCCTCATAAGTTTTTAATTGAATATCAGTATCTCCGAATATGATTCTATCGATTAACAGGATATTCTTCCTTGGTCTAAATTTATCGATATTAATAATTATTTTATCTGAAACGAGGATTGGATTATTATGTAAATCATACACTTCAATATCCTTAATTAAGATATCAAAGAATGCCGTTACAGTTAGTTCACCAATTTTAATTTCGGCATTAAGTTTTTTCGAGAAATATTCTGTAGCAATTCTGGTAGCAATGGATTGAATATAAGGATCGCGAAGCAATACAAAAATTGCGAGTATAACAGAGAATAATACTGCAATAGAATTCAATAATATTTTAAATATCCTTTTTTTGATAACTTTGTGCGCTAATTTATCCTTATAATTTAAACTACGAATGAGCACTTTTATTTTAGGTATCGAGTCATCTTGTGACGACACATCAGCTTCGGTTATTAAGAATACTCAAATTCTTTCGAACGTAGTTGCCAATCAGGAAGTTCACAAAAAATATGGAGGTGTAGTTCCGGAGCTAGCTTCACGTGCCCATCAGCAAAATATCATACCTGTTGTCGAAAGTGCTTTACAAGAGGCAAATATAACTAAAAATCAGCTTAATGCTATCGCATTTACACGGGGCCCGGGATTATTAGGGTCGTTATTGGTAGGAACTTCATTTGCCAAAACTTTTGCCTTAGGTTTGAATATATCCCTAATTGAAGTTGATCACCTGCAAGCTCATGTACTCGCACATTTTATTCAGGAGTCAGAAGCAGATTTAGTCCCTGTTTTTCCTTTTTTATGTCTCACTGTTTCAGGGGGACATACACAAATTGTTTTGGTGGAAGATTATTTTAAAATGAAAATAATTGGAAAAACAATTGATGACGCCTCAGGCGAAGCATTTGATAAGGCAGCAAAAATATTAGGATTGGAATATCCCGGCGGACCTTTAATTGACAAATATGCAAAATTGGGAAATGCCAATGCTTTTAAATTTCCTGAGCCAAAAATTTCAGGTTTGGATTATAGTTTTAGTGGTTTGAAGACTTCCTTTTTATACTTGGTTCGAGATCAACTAAAGATTGATGACAACTTCACTAAGAATAATCGAGATGATTTGTGTGCTTCTATTCAAAAAACAATTGTTCAGGTATTATTGAATAAATTAAAAAAAGCTTCAATTACTACGGGAATAAAAGAGATTGTAATAGCCGGGGGGGTTTCGGCTAACTCTGAAATTCGCCAAACGCTGTTGAATTATCGTAATGAATTGGGTTGGAATGTATTCATTCCTAAACTTGAGTACACTACTGATAATGCTGCAATGATTGCCATTACAGGATATTTAAAATTTAGAAATAAACAATTTACAGATCAACGCATTACTCCTTATGCAAGAAGCACGAATCGATATTAAGGGTCAATTTCTATAAAACTGTCTTCATACCATGTCATTATCATTTCTCCTTTTCGATCATAATGATAATAGGCAGTTGGTACTTCTCCTGCAGGCATCTTTTCCTGGATATGTAGATTGAGTAAATAATCGTATAAATTAACTGCATACTTCTTAGCTGATAGTACTGCGAGTTCGTAAACGTCTATAACGCTAACACTATCAATTTTATATAGATAAGTTAGTCCTGATTTCCTTTCGTGTTTTCTAATAAATCTTCCATCAACATCATCATGCAAATAATAACTGGAATATAAAACAGGATATTGTTCAGTTGGTAGATTGTGCCGATCAAGTTCAAACCATGAATTGAGATTAATGGCATTTACATCGATATCTACCGAATAATAATGTCCTAAATCAAGATACTCTGGGCTTAGTATGTACCTATATACTTCCAATTCCATTTGAGCAAGATTTAGCACATACGAACTATCGTTTAATGCAATAAATTCATCCATTCTATCAATCTCATAAACATTAAAACCATATAGGTTTAGTTCTTTAATTAAACTTTCCTTGCAAAGGCTTAATAACAATGAATCATCAATTTTTTGGAGAAACGCACTTTGGGCGTAAAGTATCGAATCCAACACGAATACACCCAGACTATCGGCATTTGGGATAGAATCAGCTTTTAAACTCACTTTATGAATGTTATCAGGGAAAAACAATAGTATCGATTTCTTATCAACCTTCCTAACATAATTAGTTGCGATTTTTCGTTCAAGGCTACAGGAAACAAGTAAAACGCCAATGAGTATTAATAAGAGTAATCTTGTGTTACGGTATAATTTCATCATAAATTCAATAGAAAAAAACAAGAGTGACTTTCATTTTGACGCAATGCGTAAATATTATTAACTTGAAAGGAGTTTTGTACCAAACGCTATGCCATAGTCAATGGCTTGTTGAATTTCCTCTTCCGTGGGGGTGAATTTCACAAACATCCCTTCTCCGTAATAATCCAATTTTAAATTTTGAAGATTGGATTTAATGTATTCTTTCCCTTCTCCACTCCATCCATATGAGCCAAAACCACCTGCTAATTTACCTTTATCCCGAATTGGGTTTAATACCGAAAATAATTTATAAATGGGTAATAATATGTTTTGATTTATGGTTGGGCATCCAACGATTATTCCACTACTATTTTCCACATTTGCATCTAATTCACCAATGGAGGTAGATTCAATGTCCAACACATTTACCTCAATATTTCCGGCTTGCTTAATTCCTTTTGCTATATTTTTAGCCAATAATCCTGTTTTATGATAAGCAGAGACATAGGGGATAAATACTTTAATCGTATCGGGTTTCATGATCGCAAGCTTCGAATATTCCTCAGAAAGTGTAACATATTTTTTCCAGTTGGATCGAAGAATGGGGCCATGCCCTGTACATATAGTTTCAATCTTTAGAAGTCGAATTTTTTCAATAGCCTTTAACATAAACTTGCTGAATGGCTTCATAATTACATCAAAATAATACTTGAAGGCATCATCGAAGTTGCCAACTTTATCATCAAACATAGCCTCATCGCAGTAATGAGAGCCAAATGAATCACAAGAAAATAACAGCTGATCCTCAACTAAATATGTGTACATTGAATCGGGCCAATGAAGATTTGGTGCCCCGATAAATTGTAGCGTTTTATTTCCCAGATCCAGTTTATGACCATCTTTAACAACTAAATACTTAAAACTAATTTCAACCAAATCTTTCAAATACCTGATCGCATTTGAACTACCTACAACTGTTGCATTTGGAGCAATCTCCAATAGATCTTTTAAGCTCCCAGAATGATCAGGCTCGGTATGACCGAAGATAATATATTCGATCTCAGCAGGATTAACAACTTGCTTTATCTTGGAGAGATAAACATCCCAGAACTCTTCTTTGGATGTATCAATAATTGTCTTCTTATCAGCATCAATAAAATAGGAATTATAGGTTGTTCCATATTTTGTTTCCATCACAACATCAAATGTCACGATATCATTATCAAGAATACCGATCCACTTTACATCATTCGATACATTTAACACTTGCTTGTCTTCCATATCTTAATTTTAATATTACAGCTCTAAAGCCATTTGTCCATTATCATCTTCTATTTCGTTGGTATCATCCTCTATTGTTTGACTGCTTTTGAGATCATCTTCCATGGCCACATCTTTGTTCTCCGTTTCGATTTCAGCATCCAAACGATCTTCATGTAGTTCAACTTCTTCTTCCTCACTTAACTCATATGGCAGAGCCTCAAGCCAATTAAATTTCTTGATTACAAAATTTGACATTCTTTTACCCTTGGCTTTGTAGCTTTTAACTCCAATAAATTCATCAAGTTGAATCACATCATTCGGAATCTCTTTCGCATTTTTTTTGTGATCAAATATTACCTCGATTTGTGGTAAATAATCGAGGCTTGTACTTATGAGTTTAGTTTCAAGATGTTCAGGTATAAATTCAATTTTCTTATTACCATTTGTAGATAAATCAATTTGAAATCTTTTGACGTACATTTTATCTAACTGCCCATCAAGATAAATAGCAGAGATAATTTTTCGACTATCAAATTTCTCGATCCAAATCATGTCCTCATCAAAATGGTTGGACAAATCATAGTTTATTAATCGATAAAATCCTGATTGCATTATGGTTAGTATTTTTTCTTCACCTTTAAAGGCACCTAAATAAGTACCTCGTTCCTCAGAGTTTAGTCTTTTAACAGTATCATCATACCAAATATCTCTGGCACCCAAGGTTGAAATACCTTCCTCTTTTTTTACAATAGATTTTATAGAGTGCTTTGTTAAGGTATTTCCTTTTGATGACCTGCCTTTTATTGCTAATTCAGAGAAATCGTATTCAAATGATAATATTTTAAGTCTGGGTTTAGGTCGTAAATGTATTTTTAAGGTTTCTGCCTCTCCATTCGGATTTGCAGTAAAGTAAGTAATCTTTGATGCCTCAGTCCCTTTTGTTAATGAATATTCTTTATCTCGCGTAACGCCCAAAACCGCAAATCTTTTTACAAATGATTTCCCTCTTTTACCATCTCTATAGATTAAATTATATACGGTTCGATTATCATTCTTTTTAAATACGTCAATATGTATCACATTCTTACCAATAAACACTTTGGGAGCAACTTTGGTAACGATAAATGTACCGTTATCTCTAAATGCAATAATATCGTCTATATCCGAGCATTCACACACAAAATCATCTTTTCGCAAATTGGTTCCTGCAAAGCCTTCTTCCTTATTGAGATACAATCGTTGATTTGCTGCCGCTACCATAGTTGCTTGTATGGTGTCGAAATTTCGAATTTCAGTTCTACGCTCTTTACCTTTTGAATATTTCTTCTTAATTTGCCTATAATAATTAATAGAATAATCGATGAGGTGGGCCAAATGGGTTTTAACCTCTAACATTTCATTTTCATAACCCTTAATCAATTCATCTGCTTTTAATGAACTGAATTTGGATATCCGTTTAATTCTAATTTCAGTCAGGCGAACGATATCATCCTTGGTAATTTCTCGTAAAAATTTATCCTTGAATGGCTCTAAGCCATCATCAATAGCTTTTAATACTGCTTCCCAGGTTTTACATTTCTCTATCAGAATATAAATTCGGTTTTCAATAAATACCTTTTCTAAGGATGAAAAGTGCCATTGCTCCTCCAATTCAGATAACCTGATTTCCAACTCCTTTTTAAGCAATAATACCGTACTATCAACTGAGGATTGTAGAATTTCTCTCACTCCGGTAAATTTCGGCTTACCATTGTCTATTATACATGAGTTTGGCGAAATAGAAACCTCACAATTTGTGAAGGCATATAAGGCATCAATGGTTTGATCAGGGGAAACACCCGGTGATAAATAAATAAGTATTTCAACATTTTCGGCTGTATTATCATCTATTTTCCGAATCTTAATTTTACCCTTATCATTGGCAGAAATTATCGATTCTATTAAACTCATTGTAGTTGTAGAAAATGGTATTTCAGTAATAGCCAATGTTTTTTTATCACGCTGAACAATTTTACTTCGGATTCTAACTTTACCGCCTCTTAATCCATCATTATACCTGGAAAAATCTCCCAGCCCTCCGGTTAAGAAATCAGGGTATATCTCAAATTCTTTTTTCTGCAAATAGGCAATGGAAGCATCAATAAGTTCAATGAAATTATGGGGTAATATTTTCGAGGCGAGCCCAACTGCGATTCCTTCAACACCTTGGGCTAATAATAGTGGGAACTTAACCGGTAAACAGACGGGCTCTTTATTTCTGCCGTCGTACGAAAGTTTCCAATTGGTAGTTTTGGGGTTGAATAAAACATCTAGTGCAAATTTTGAAAGCCGTGCTTCGATATATCTGGGTGCCGCTGCTCTATCTCCGGTTAAGATATTACCCCAGTTTCCCTGTGCATCAACCAGTAACTCTTTTTGCCCCAACTGTACCAATGCATCTCCTATAGATGCATCACCATGTGGGTGGTATTTCATGGTATGACCAATAATGTTGGCGACTTTGTTGTAACGCCCGTCATCAAGCTCTTTCATAGCATGCATAATCCTTCGCTGTACCGGTTTTAGCCCATCGTACACATCAGGTACGGCACGCTCCAAAATTACGTACGAAGCGTAATCCAAAAACCAATTCTCATACATTCCTGAAAGATGCAGCGTTTTATGAATATCCCCTCCTTGAGATTCCTCAGGTGTAGTTTCTAAAATTTCATCATTTTCATTAATTCCATCCATAATATAATAAGCGATTTAATTATTGGAAGTATGCATGCCTGTTCACCAGTGTTTTTAAAGAGTCGCTAATTTAAGCTATTGTTTTATTCAATCAATTTCCCGGATAGGATTTAAATAAAATTAATTACCAAAGGCTTCTCATCGTATCCAAGTACCTCAATATTTATGTGCAAAATATTAATTCTCTCTCAATACGAAGTCATCATACTCAATCTCAAATCGAAGCGTATGCTTTGATTCTTCCTGAGCCAACGACAGAAGAATATCTTTTTATTCACTAGTTGGAGCTTTATCTTTTATTTTTAACAAACGTGATTTATGATCCATTTCCTCTTTCGCAAGTTGTTCAAAAACAACCTTCATCTCGCTATTTTTTGAATTGGATGCTAAGGCAGAATAAAATTCAACCGCTTCTTGCTCTGGTTCAATTGCAACATCTAAAATATCATTGATCGTTTTAAACTTTCCCATTCGGGCTTCTTTTTATAAATACATTAAGTTAATTGAACTTACAAAGATATGAATTTAAAAGATTCTTTCATTTCATAATTTCTGCAATTCCGGTATATAATGTTAACAAATGAAGCTCTCCTGGAATATGAAATACAATCTATTTTTGTTGAAGAAATATCCTTTGATTTATATATATTTCTCTGGATTTTTGATTGGAGTTCCGTAAAATAAGAGAGTCCGAACTTTTAGTTTCTTTTTTAAAAAGTATTTCTCTTGTTTCGAAATACCTTTATAAAAATCTGGAAAGCAGAAAATAAATGATATTGTTGTTACTACAAGAAAAAGACTTATTCCCCACCAAAAATTCATATTAAAAAAGGGGGAGGGCGAAAACGCAAAGTTTAAAGCTGGATTTTTAGAAGAAAATAAGAGAATATGGTATTCGTGCAAAAGATGCACGAACGATATTAAATGAAAGAATACTCACTCGAGGGGTTTGTTGTCCTTTTCAGTTTTATTGGCTAAATAAATCAGCCTCTTCTTTATACCGCAAACCCACCATCGACAGCACTATCTCGCGGTATTGTATCGTAATTCTCAATTACTCGATCAAGTGTTGGGGCATATATTTTTGAGTCAGACATGTTTCCCCTTTCCATATAACAGTCCAGAATTAGGTTGCTTTTTCCTGATGTTAGGTTGATTTTATGACCAAAGATAATATCACGACTACCCTTCACTATAATATCTGTGTGCCGTTCAAATATTGAAAATATTTTTTCGCTATTTGGCACTTTTTCGCCTTTCAGCTCTTTTCTGAAAGAAATGTCGTACACCTGTTTCATAATTGGTGAAAGATCTTCTAAAAGACACATGTAAGCTATTGCTTTAATGCTAACGCAATTGTCCTTTTTTTTTATCACATTGGATACCTGATTGATGCACTTGGTAAATGTTTGCAGTTGTTTTACAAACAACTTGATCTTTTTGTCTTTTGATGCCGTGTTGTTTATTTTAAAGAAAATATTTTTTGCACCTTTCGTGTAGTCCCGATATGAAAATCCACCTATTTCCTTACTAAGCTTGTTCAAGTGGTCATTACTCGTTCTAATGCAGTCCCATATCAATGAATTGTTCGTTGGGTGGTGGATATTAGTCTCGATAGTTGTGGTGTCTTGACGTATCTTTTCTAAACTCTCAAGCCCTTCGTTTATGGCTATCTTATTTAACTCAACCAGTACTTCACTTAGTTTAGCAGGCTTTATGCGAGATATGTACTTTTGATACAACTGAAAACTATACGGGCGTAATGGGTCGATTTTAATAAAAAGGGCTGCTATCCGAGAATCTTCCTGGTGGTATTCCAGTCCCCTGTAATCTAACCCTTTTAATTCTTTGTAAATACCGGCTCTTACAATTTGCTCAATACTGGGGGTGTCTTTTCGCCCTAATTTATTATTACCATTACTTTCTGATATCCCTTCACCTAAAGTAGTTATAATATGCGGATGCTTATCTAATACACTGTCTATCAATCCTAACTCCAAGTCGTTTTTCCAGTTTGCTTGTTCAAAGAGTATCTTAAAATCTTCAAAAAGTTGCATTTTTGCTTTAAAGATACTAAAAGCAAATTTGAATTAAGGTAATTTAATGACCTGATTTACTAGTAATTATTGTTTGTAGACAGACACTAATTACTTATTGGGTTATTGGGGAATGAAGGCCATAATAAATAGTCTCCACCCAATTTTTCCAGGCACATTTTCCACAACAATTCCGGCTTGGTGTTTAGTAAGAATTCGGACTTTGCACGAGAAACAACCCATGAATTTCGCTTAAGTTCCTTATCGAGTTGATCAGGCAACCAACCGGAATAACCGATATAAAATCGGATGTTTTCCGGTTTAATTTTTTTCAGGAGAATCATTTCTTTAACTACTTCCATTTTACCGCCCCAATAAAGATCCTTCGAAATTTCCATACTTCCTTCGATTAAATCTCCCAACGTATGAATAAAAAATAAACTTTCACTTTCGACAGGACCACCAAGAAATATTTCGCCTTCAAAATGCGGAAAATCAGTAATTAGTTTATTCAGTTTCACTGTTAAAGGCTTGTTCATAATCACCCCAAAAGATCCTTCTTCATTATGATCAGCGAGTAAGACAACTGCTCTCTTAAAATAATAATCGCCCAAAAAAGGTTCGGATATAAGTATCTTCCCTTTCTCCGGTTTAATATCATTTGTTTTAATTGATAATATGTCTTCGAGTTTACGCATCTAATTATTTCCAAATTATTAACGGCAAATTATTAATTTTACCCTAAGTTTGAATCACCAAATATTACAGTATCAAAAACAATACCATATATTAAGTGAAAGTTGCTGATAAGCATAAAATGTTTCTTAGGTTACGCGAAGAATATCCTTTTCTTGTGTTTGAAAACTACACAATTAAGCTAGCTGAGGATGTCTTATCTTTAACTTTTAAATTTAATATTAGTGACAAATATTCATTTGAACCGCAACTAACTTTCCCATTAAAGAACAAATTTCTCAAATCAAGACTATCCGATATCGATATCAGAAATCTTGTATTTCACATTGGAATGATTGAATTAATTAGCTATTGGAAAGCCTGTTGTTGTCCGGAAATTATCATTAAACCTCATCTGTTAGACAAGGAACAGATAAACTGGTGGAAGAAGTTATATTTTAATGGATTGGGAGAATTCTTTTACTTGAATGGCATAAAAACAAATCAGGAATCATTTGTTAAAATCACATCTGAATCAACGGATAGATTGAAAAGTCAACATTTTGATCTCGATGATTCTGTAATTGTTCCGATTGGAGGAGGAAAAGACTCAATCGTTAGTTTAGCGCTCTTAAATGAAAGTCATTTTACAGTTACTCCCTTGATTTTAAATGCGAATCCTGCACGTAGAAATAGTATTCTTGTTTCCGGTATACCAGCAGCGCAGACCATAGAAATACAACGGACAATCCATCCTCAATTACTCGAATTAAACAATCTTGGATTTTTAAATGGCCATACCCCCTTTTCAGCTGTTCTTGCATTTATCAGTTTATTGGCAAGTGTTGTTTATGACCGTAAATATATTGCACTTTCGAATGAATCAAGTGCCAACGAATCAACAATTATTAACACAAACATCAATCATCAGTATTCCAAATCTTTTGAATTTGAACAAGATTTAAGGAAATATGTAAACGATTATATCTCAACTGAAATTAACTATTTTAGTTTTCTCAGACCGCTAAATGAGCTACAGATCGCCAGATTGTTTTCAAAGAATAAAGCTCATTTTAGCACTTTTAGAAGTTGTAATGTTGGGAGTAAAACCAATGAATGGTGCGGCAAATGTCCAAAATGCCTATTCACTTTTATAATACTAAGTCCATTCATTGAGGAGAAAGAATTAGAAATTATATTTGGAAGTAATCTTCTTGACAATTCAGCGTTTCTTACTATTTTTGATCAGTTAATCGGTACAACACCCACCAAACCTTTTGAATGCGTTGGCACCTATGATGACATCAATGTGGCATTACTACTTAAATTAAAGTCAACTTCAAGTGAGAATCTTCCTAAATTACTTGAATATTATGTTCAAACAAAAGTTTATACTTCTTACAAGAATTTCAATTCTGAGAATATACTAAATCGATTAAATCCTGATCATAATCTTACATCCGAATTTTTATCCTTAATAAATGCAGAAAGAATATGAAGGAAATAATTGGGAATCTTATAAAAGGAAAAACAGTGATGATCTTGGGATTCGGTCGTGAGGGAATTAGCACCTATGATGTTATCCGAAAATACTTTCCTGAAAAACCAATTATTATCGCAGATCGTAACCCTGCTATTCAGATTGTACAAGAAATCAGAACAACTGACAAATTTGCAGCATTCAGCCTTGAAAAAGATTATTTAAACAGTATTCGTGATGTTGAAATAATATTCAAATCTCCGGGCGTTAATCTCAATAAAAGAGAGATTAATCCTAACACGCACATCCATACACAAACACAATTATTTCTGAGTAAATATTCACATCAAACAATTGGAATAACTGGCACTAAAGGTAAATCAACAACCGCTAGTTTACTTCAGCATATTTTAATCCAATCAAAACTAGACAGTGTCCTGCTAGGAAATATTGGAATAGCTCCTTTCTCAATGATCGAAAGCATTAAGAAAGATACGAAAATTGTATTTGAGCTCTCCGCACATCAATTGGAAGATGTTTCTGTTTCGCCACACATTGGAATATTGTTAAATATCTTTGAAGAACATTTAGACCACTTTGATGATTATTCGAAATACATTTCAGCTAAAAACAAAATATTTGATTTCCAGCATAAAAACGATGTTAGGATAGTCAATCTGAATCAAACGGATAAAGTAAAGAATTTTGAAAAAGAGTTAAAGAGTAGATTCATTGGATTCTCATCAGAGAATGATACCAAAGCTAATTGTTTCCTTGATAATGGTTTTATCAACCTAAGATATAAGAAAGGTGGAAAAACTCAATTAATTAAATCATCAGAAATAAAAACACTTATTGGAAAACACAACCTGTCAAATATAATGGCTGCCATACTTTGTTGCAAGGAATTGGGTTTGCTAGATGATCAGATAATAGCCGGGATTAATTCTTTCAAAAGCTTAGAGCATCGCCTGGAATACGTGGGATACTATAAAAGCATTCATTTTTATAATGATTCAATTGCTACTATTCCCGAAGCTACAATTGAAGCCATCAAGACTCTTCCGGATATTAATACAATTATATTGGGTGGGTATGACCGGGGGCTCGATTTTCAAAAACTAATTGAATTTATTTCCGATTCTGATGTTGAAAATATACTTTTATTGGGTATAGCCGGGAAAAGAATGCTGGAACTATTTTACCAAATTAATCCAGTGAATAAGAAAATTAATTTTGTAGCAGATTTAAAAACCGCCATGAAAATAGTGGTTAAATTTACAAAGCCAAATAAAACGTGTTTGCTATCACCTGCAGCGGCCAGTTACGATCAATTTAATGATTTTGAGGAACGCGGACGATGTTATAAAAAAATAGCAAGAAACTTATAGTTCCTTGCTATTTATCCGTGAAATTCGTCCTGTTATGCCTTATCTTTCTTCTCTTCAGGTTCTTTAATCTCCTCTTTTTTTGCCGATGTTTTTTTCGCTGTAGGTTTTGATAATGCTTCTTTCTTTACTGATTTCTTATCAGGGGTATCATCCACCTTTTTTGAAACTACTTTCTTAAGTTCGGCTTTTCCTTTTGTTTCTACCTTTGGTTTTCCTTTTGTTTCTACTTTTGTTTTCTCTTTTGTTTCTACTTTTGTTTTCTCTTTTGTTTCTACTTTTGGTTTTTCTTCTTTTTCGACAATGGATTTTGAAGCCTTAACTTTCTTATTATCAGCTTTGATTTTGCATGTTGGTTTCTTTTTCTTTGGTCGTCTTACTCCATAAGTACCTGCAATAATTTTACCTCTTTTAGTCTTTTTATCTCCTTTTCCCATAATATTAACACTCGTATTTTAATTCAACGTAAAGTTAACATTATTTTGTTAGTAATAATTATGTATCCTCTTGTTTTTTCACTCTAAAAAACTTATTCCCCAAAAATTCAGAGTTTTTTTATTGAACTACGTGCCCAATCCAATTTCACATACAATCGTTCATCTTCCGTTAGTTCCCAAGGCACATTTGAGCTTCTAATCTTTTCTGATAAGAAAAAAAGACATATCGCGGCAGATACTGAAGTATTATAACTTTGTGTAAAGCCGTACATCGGAATTTTAACAAACTCATCAGCATACTTTATTGCATCATCAGATATTCCTTGCATTTCTGTGCCGAATATTAAAGCGATTTTACTTTCCAGCGATAAGTCTTCGAGAAGTTGAATATTTTCACCCAGAGATATTACTACAATCCGATATCCATCTTATCTTTAATGACTTAAGCGCCAGATCCGTATTTTTCTTTTGCGAATAATACTTTTTAAGATTAAGCCATTTTGAAGCGTCCAGTTCAACCTCCGGATTAACAAAATATTCATTTCGCCTCTCTATGATATGCACATCTTGAATTTCATAACAACCACAAGTTCTTAAAACAGCACTTGCGTTATGAGGTTGAAATAAATCTTTAAGTACGATTCAAATACCTTGTTCTATATTCAATTATTTTATCAAATCTATTTTTTCTGTTTTCCGATATAAACTGATAAAAATAATCAAGTAAAGATTTTCTTTTAAATTAAAGTTAAGCTCATTGTTATAAATTACTTTCATAGGATATAAATCATTCCAGCATTATCACTGAAATCTTAATTTACGAATATAACAATTGTCGGTCAGGGTATTTTTAGTTGAATTAATTAGCATTTCAAATAAAAACAATGAGGCTCCCCACCGCAAGCGGACGGGGTATCATGATGGATGCTATCTTATTTCGCCCCAAGGGGCGGGGAATATAACCCACAAGGCCCTTCGATTTCGCTCAAGATCACTTCACCTAATTAATTCTGTTTCACAAAATAAAAGTCTCACTGATTCAAGAATGAAACAAACTATTTTGGGTACACTTTATAAAATATCACTAAAAAGATTTACTTTTGCACTTCAAAATATGAAAAGATGGCAAAAAAAGCTAATAAGACTGAAGATAAAATTGTTGCGGTAGAAGAAGCATTAGGAAAAACGGAACAATTTATCGAATCTAACCAAAAAACCTTATCTATTATTATTGGCGCAATAGTGATATTGATTTTAGGATATTTCGGTTATAACAAATTCATTGTTGCTCCTCTTGAAAAAGGAGCGCAAATAGAAATGTATATGGCAGAGGCGTATTTTAATCAGGATTCTCTTAATTTGGCATTATATGGAGACGGAAATTATTTGGGGTTCCTTGATATTATTGATGAATTTGGATCTACAAAATCAGGCAAATTATCAAACTACTATGCAGGTATTTGTTATCTCAACAAAGGTGAGTTCGAAGAAGCCATAAATTACCTGAAGGAATACTCTATTAATGATAGGGTTATTGCCCCGATGGCACTTGGAGCCATCGGAGATGCCTATATTGAGTTGAAGGATTACGAAAAAGGTGCTTCATATTATATGGATGCAGTGGATGAAGATGATAATGGTTTTACAACTCCAACCTTTTTAATGAAAGCTGGTATGGCTTACGAATTACAGCAGAATTATAATGATGCCATATCAGTTTATGAACGCATCCAGAATGATTATAAATTCAGTTATGAAGCAAGTAATATTGAAAAGTACATTGCGCGAGCTAAAGGATTAGCAAAGTAAAATCATAATTAATTGATATATCTGTACCCGGTGTAATAGCCGGGTATTTTTTTATCTTTAAAAGAAATTGTAATGGAAGATTTGAGAATCATATTTATGGGTACACCTGATTTTGCCGTTACAACGCTTGACTATTTAGTTAAGACCGGTTATAATATAGTTAGTGTTATTACTGCACCAGACAAAGCCGCCGGCAGAGGTAAAAAACTCAGACAATCAGGGATAAAGAATTACGCTTTAGCCAAAGCTATCCCAATACTCCAACCAACAAATTTAAAAGACCCCTTATTTATTAATCAACTTAGAAGCCTGAATGCAGATCTCCAGATTGTCGTTGCCTTCAGAATGCTACCTGAAATAGTTTGGTCGATGCCCAAATTTGGAACTCTTAATTTGCATGCATCTTTACTTCCTCAGTACAGAGGGGCAGCACCTATAAATTGGGCCATCATTAATGGTGAGAATGAAACTGGTGTTACCAGTTTTTTCATCAATCATGAAATTGATACCGGCAAAATTATTCTGCAAGAAAAGACAATAATTAACAAAACTGAAACTGCCGGAGAACTCCATGACAAGTTGAAAGTGCTTGGGGCAAACCTAGTATTAAAAACAGTTAAATTAATTCGAACAGGAGACCTTAAGCTTACTGAGCAAATAATAGCTGGTAAAGAAAAAACGATAAAGACCGCTCCAAAACTCTACAAAGCCAATGGTAAAATTAATTGGGAGAATTCATCTTTGTCAATTATTAATCTTATTCGTGGATTAAGTCCTTATCCGGGAGCGTATACAAATATTAAATCACCAAAATCCAATACTATCCAGCTTAAAATTTTCCGTGCGAGATTTGAAAAAGATAAAAGCAAAGCTCAAATTGGCAGTATACAAACTAATTGCAAATCTTATTTTAAGATTAAATGCGCTGATGGCTTTATTTACCCTCTAGAAATTCAATTAGCAGGGAAGAATAAGATGAAAACAGATGCATTGTTAAGAGGATTTTTAATAAATAATGAGTGGACTATTGCCTAACATAACAATACCAATGCTTTCCGAAAGGTTGCTTAATCAATAAGAAAGTAGCCTTAGTTATTAACAAAAAACCAGTTTTATTAACATTTCTGGGAGTTTTAGAGCATTTCGCTTGATTGATTTATTTATTATTATATCTTTGCAGATTCTTCGATTATATTATTAATTTAAACCCTAGAAAAATGAACAAAGCAGAACTAATTGAAGCTATGGCTTCTGGTGCAGAAATGACAAAAGCTGATGCTAAACGAGCCCTTGATTCTTTTATCGGTGCCACATCTGGTGCACTTCAAAAAGGTGACCGAGTTGCATTAGTAGGTTTTGGCTCTTTCTCTGTTACTAAAAGAGCAGCAAGAAAAGGAAGAAATCCACAAACAGGAAAAGAAATTCAAATTGCAGCTAAAAAAGTTGTGAAATTCAAACCTGGTAGTGAATTAGCTGATGCTGTTTAAACAACATTGTTTATAATAAAAAAAGGCTTTGAATTAATTCAAAGCCTTTTTTTATTGACCAATCTCAAAACGATAAGGAAGCAGTGCGTCCTCACCGGCATAATCTATTCCAATACGTGGCCCAATTTTTATATTCCCTCCAGATATAACCTTACCCCTATCTTCTATCCAGATTTGATCATTTTGTAAATCGAGATCATTATGAACCAATGTTATTCCTAGTGCTTTTGTAATTTTCCCGGGTCCTTTAAAATAACTTCTTTTAAGCTCACTTTTCTTAATTCGCTTTAATACGGAATCAATCCCATTAGTAGGATAAATCCCTCTGATTAGAACCGCATGCGGAATTCCCTCAATATTTGTTACAATATTAACTAATGCATGAATCCCGTAACACAAATAAACATAAGTATGCCCACCTTCCTTAAACATTGTTCTGGTCCGTTTTGTTTGTTTATTATTATATGCATGCGATGCTTTATCGGTGATACCTGCGTATGCTTCTGTTTCGGTAATAAATCCACCTGTAATAACTCCACCGATATTCGTAAACATAAACTTTCCCAATAATTCTTTGGCGACCTCAACAACATCAGGATTTAGATAGAAACTCTTTTCTAATTTCAGTTGGAACATTCTTAAAATATAAGACCTAATTGATTTTTCCACTCAAGTCGATTGAGATCATCGACCATAATTTTACCATTGTCTTGCAGCCAACGAACCACTTTTATTACTTTATCTTCGCTGACATCTCCAATATCATCAATTAATTCTTGTATGTAGCATGGTTTTTTTATAAGCATAGGCTTAATTTGCTCTAATATTTTATCAAACTCAAGTTCATTTACATCAAGATTATTCCGTTTTATACACACATCACAGTTACCACAACGTGTGCTGTTCTTCTCACCGAAATAATTTAGTAATACCCGGTTACGGCATTTGTTATCAATTGCAACATAATTGATTACTTTGTTCAATCGCCGGATACTCGATTTTTTACGATTGAGATAATTCTCCTTCGAAATTAAAATTGATTTCAAATTCAAACGCTCTTTAAGGAATAACAACTGAGGTTTCTCAGTTCGTGGAATATAATTTAGAATTTCATATTTTTCTAATCGCTGTAAGTGACTTACGATGGTTTTAACATCCACTGAAACACGATTGGCCAGTTCACTTTCATTGATCACAATAAATTCTTGGAAGACGCCACTGTATGAGCGCAGTATTATTTTGATAAATAAATCATAATATGAATTTTCAACCTGAAACTTGTATAAATCTTCTCTGTTAATTATAAATTTAATTTTCGAAGGGTTATGAATGCCATCATTTAATTGAATATAGGATTCCTTCTCTAAAAATTTCAGCGAATTGAACACAATCAAAGGTTGAAAATTGAATTTTTTACAAAAATCTCCCAAATCGAAATCAAAACTAGCATTCTTTCCGCTGCCAACAGCAAGTTGATAATAATTACCTAAGGATTGATAAATATTCTTAATTATTTCAATCCTAGGGTAACTTAAGCTTACATTCTTTTTCAGATTGGCAACATCTGCATTATCAAATAGAATAACTGAATCGGCTGATTCCCCATCCCTTCCTGCCCTCCCTGCTTCCTGAAAATAAGACTCCAGATTATCGGGAAGATCCATATGAACTACAATGCGCACATCCGCTTTATCAATTCCCATTCCAAATGCATTGGTGGCAACGATAATATTGTTTCTGCCGTTAGTCCAGACTTTTTGTTTTTGTGATCTGGTTTGGTGATCGAGGCCAGCATGGTAGAAATCTGCCTTAAATTGGTTCTGATTTAGAAAGTCAGATATTTCCTTACACTTCCTACGATTTCTCACATAAACAATTCCACTTCCTGAAACCTTCTTAAATAATTTCAATAAACGCTTGAGTTTATCCTCTTCGTAATTTACAGAATACGTTAAATTTCTTCTGTTAAAACTAACTTGAAAGAGATTTTCTTTTTTAAATTCAAGATTAAGCTGAATATCCTTAACAACATCAGGGGTTGCGGTAGCAGTCAATGCAAGAACAGGAACCGTGGGGATATATTTCCTGATCTCAGCAATTCGCAGGTATGAAGGTCGGAAATCATAACCCCATTGCGAGATACAATGTGCTTCGTCAACTGCCAATAAGCTCACCTTAATTTTTTTAAAGTTTTCAATAAATGCAACAGATTCAAGACGTTCGGGGGAAAGGTATAAAAACTTACACCCCCCATAAATACAGGAATTATAAGCTGCATCAATTTCATTGAAATGCATGCCCGAATAAATGGCCACAGCCTTAATTCCTTTGTTTCTTAGATTTTCAACCTGATCCTTCATCAATGCAATTAAAGGGGTAATCACAATGCAAACTCCCTCAAGCATTAATGCCGGAATCTGGAAACAGATGGATTTCCCCCCTCCTGTAGGTAATAATGCTAAGGTGTCTTTAGCATTTAAAATGGTATTAATAATATCTTCCTGTTTCGGCCGAAAGGAAGAATAACCCCAATATTTTATTAATATTTTAAGTATTGACACCTGTGATCGTTTTGATAAGTGCTAAATTATGAAATAATTAGGATATTTAGTTTGTATGAAGCAGTAATAGCATCTTGTAAAAACATTCGAACTCAGGCAAGCTAGCTTAATATTTTATATTTTTGCATGAAGGTATCAATATTGAGCCATTCATCATTTATTTATCTCAAATGTCTTATAAGTCAATCGTCTTCCTCATTAACAAGAATGCAGGGTATGGTGTCCCGCAAGAACTGGAAAGGCTTATTAATCAAAGATTCTCACAACAAAACAACTCATTTAAAATTGAATATGCTGAATTTCAAGGGCAAATTGAAAAACTCGCACAAGCTGCTGTTCAGCAGAAAGTTGATACGATTGTTGTAGCCGGAGGAGATGGTTCAGTAAACGGAGTTTTCAAAGAAATAAAAGATACAAATATTAGTTTGGGGATTATTCCTCTTGGATCGGGAAATGGTTTAGGACGCCATCTTAACATCCCATTTAATATAGAAAAAGCACTGGATACAGTAATTAAAGGAAAAACGAAATTAATTGACACAGCCACTATTAATAACAATCCTTTTGTTAGCATCGCCGGTGTTGGATTTGATGCTTTAATTGCAAAGCTCTTTAGGCAAACTAAAGTCAGGGGATTTTGGGCATATATAAAATTGGTAATCAAAAACTACTTTTCGTATCAACCCGAAATATATCACATACATCACGAGGATAATAATATTGAAGTAAAAGCACTCATTATAAGTTTTGCAAATTCAGATCAATTCGGTTATAATACATCTATTGCACCGCAGGCAATAATTGATGATGGCTTTCTGGATGTTTGTATACTTAAAAAACCACCATGGTATGCAGTTCCATTTCTGGGCTTTCAATTAATGTTCAACCAAATTAAGCATTCACCCTACTATACAACATTTAAATCAAATGAACTTACTGTGGAAAGCAAAGAAAACATGATAATTAATATTGACGGCGAACACCTAAGCACGACAACTAAATTAGCTGTGCGCTTAGCACCCAAATCTTTAAGAGTGATTATACCTTAATTCATTATAATTATGTCAAAAAAAAATAAACGCGCTGGAATAGTGTATTCAACAAATCCTGATTTCAGTTATAAATATGAGGGAGAAGGAAATATTGAAACATTACCTCCCAATCAGCAATTACTTAAAATTTATTTAGACAGGAAACAACGTGGTGGCAAAACCATTAGCATTGTTAAAGGGTTTGTAGGAAATCCAACTGATTTAGAAGTATTAGGGAAAATGCTGAAAATAAAATGTGGAACCGGTGGTTCAGTAAAGGATAATGAAATTCTGGTACAGGGAGATATGAGAGACAAAATTATTCAGATGTTAGAGAAAGCCGGTTATAAAACAAAACGTGTTGGCGGCTGATAAGTATGATGAATTTAAACAAAGAATATTGGGAAAGCGTTTATCAGAACGAACAACATGGTTGGGATATTGGATATCCATCAACACCCTTGAAGAATTATATCGATCAATTAGAGAATAAATCATTAAAGATTCTTGTCCCGGGAGCGGGCAATGCTTATGAAGTAGAATACTTATTCGAACAAGAATTTAAAAGTGTTTCGTTAATTGATTTTGCCGAAACTCCTATCGCAAACTTTAAAAAACGCATCCCCCGCTTTCCGCATAGTCAAATCTTCAAAGAAGACTTTTTTACTCACAAAGAGAAATACAACCTCATTCTTGAGCAAACCTTTTTCGCTTCTCTTCCTCGAAGTAAACGGCTTGATTATGCTAAAAAGATGCATGACCTTTTGGTAACAGGAGGCAAACTGTCAGGGCTATTATTCAATCACGAATTCAACCTAGGTCATCCTCCTTTTGGTGGTACGATAAAGGAATATCGAAAATTATTTAGTCCTTACTTCAAAATTAAAATAATGGAAAATTGTTACAATTCGATTAAGCCAAGGCAAGACAGGGAATTGTTTTTTGTATTGATAAAAAAATAAGAAATGCGATATTGTCTTTTAATGTTCCACAAAATTATTTACATTCGCTATAAATCGCATCTGGCATAAAACATATATTATGATATCTCAACCTAGCAATACAATTGAAACTATTGGAACAATTGAAAAGAAGGAGACATTAGTTTCGGTTGACAGCGACCACCTTGTACTTGAATCACTACATCCATTTCCCGGGTATCACGGAACAACAGTTCCAGATCAAACCAATCCCAAGTCATTGTTTCTGGTGATGAAATCAACTAAAACAGAAGAAGCTATTATTCGCATTACGGCAAAAGTGAGGAGCAAATTCAGTTCAGGATTTGAAGGATCTCCCGGAGTTGTTAGTGTTTTTAATAGAATGGAACCATGTATCAGAATCAAAAACCTGAAAAGTTATGCCCTCATTCCCGAGTTGATTTCTTCATATAAAGGAGAAGGGATTAGTTTTATTAAAGGAAGAAAGATTGATTCATATTACGGAGCTATTAAAATTAAGAAAAATTTCATTCTGAGTGAAGTAAATGAAGGCATTTATATGGATAAGGAAACTCCTGAGATGGGATATTTTGAAATTCCTACACAACTCGATTGGGATTCATTTGAAAAGATTACGCTTGGCTTGAAACATAATATTGACGATAACAACTTTGATGTTGCATTAGGAACAATTTACCGAAACTCAGGATTAATTGATATAATTAGAGTCTACAACACCAACGTATGTTTAGGCGAATGCTTATTTTTAAGAGAAAAATACAATGCCGAAATTGCAAAACATATCAAATAAATAACCTTATTAATGTTCGATTTTTTTTCTGACCGGTTTATAGATTGGCTGATACAATTGGGTCTATCAAACGATTTAGCCATAGATATTACAAATTACAGCGGCTTTGTACTTTTAGTAATTCTGAGTGGATTAACTTATTTCATGTTAAGATCTATTGGCACAAAAACAGTTCATTCCCTGGCTAAAAAAAGCAAGACACATTGGGACGATATTATCATGAGCAAGAAAGTCTTTATTCGCTTAGCCTATTTAATTCCAGTACTAATTCTTAATTTTTTCACCAAATATATTCTCTACAAATACACCATAAGCGTTAATATCTTAAATGGTTTGTTTCAGGTACTCATTATTATTATAGCTGTTTCAGTTGTAACGGCAGTATTGAATTCATTTAGTGAAATCTATCAATCTTATAAGATTGCCAAATCCCGCCCGATTAAAGGATATTTACAGGTGGCGAAAATAATTTTATATACCCTTGCGACAGTTGCCATAATTTCAATTTTCTATGGGAAGGATGGTTATAAATGGCTCGCCGGTTTCGGGGCATTTTCTGCTGTACTTATGCTGGTATTTAAAGATCCGATTTTAGGATTCGTTGGTGGTATCCAGCTTGCTTCTAATAATATGGTTAGAATTGACGATTGGATTTCTATGCCGAAATTTGGTGCAGATGGAAGCGTAATTGATATTACCCTAACCACAGTAAAAATTCAAAACTGGGATAAAACAATTGTTACCATTCCTACATACAACCTGGTAACAGATTCATTCCAAAACTGGAGGGGGATGGAAGAATCGGGTGGACGAAGAATTAAGCGTTCGCTTAATATCGACATGAATAGTGTTAAATTTTGTGACGAAATAATGCTAGATAAATTTAGAAGTTTTCTATTTATCAAAGAATATCTAAACGCAAAAGAAACAGAACTAACAAGCTATAATGAAAAATACAATATCGATAATTCAGTGTTGGTAAATGGAAGAAGACAAACAAATCTTGGTGTATTTAGGGCGTATTTAAAATCATATTTAAAACATAAGCCCGAAATAAATAATGAAATGACATTTTTGATTCGTCAACTTCAACCAACAGAAAATGGAATCCCAATGGAGGTTTATGTGTTTAGTAAGATTCAGGATTGGGGCTTATATGAAGATATTCAGGCTGATATTTTTGATCACATATTAGCAGTAATTCCTCAATTTGAGTTAAAGGTATTTCAACAACCCAGCGGGTCTGATTTTCAGAAACTAAATAAATTATAGCGAATTTCCCCTGAGGTAATTCTCAACTTTTTCAAAAGCTATTTTAAACCATTCAGTGTAATTGTCAGGGTGATTATCAATATCATCTCTGAGTAATTCCATTTTCACAAATTTCCAGTCACAAACTTCATCTGTATTGATAAGCGGTGCTTCATCATAAGTTCCTACAAACACATGATCAAATTCATGCTCAATTAATCCCTGACCGACTTCAGATTTATAAATAAAAGTAAAAGCAGAATTTAATGAACATTCAATACCCATTTCTTCCTTGAGTCTCTGAAAAGCATTTTCTTTAATGCCTTCATTCAATTTTGGATGAGAACAACAAGTGTTAGTCCATAATCCGGGGGAATGATATTTTGATAATGCTCGCTGCTGAATCATTAATTCACCTTTTGAATTAAAAATAAAGACTGAAAACGCCCGATGCAGGCTTCCGGTCACATGAGCCTCTATTTTCTCTATGGTTCCAATGGCATTATCCTTTCGGTCAACTAATACAACTTTTTGTTTACTCATCCGTGTTTATCATTTGAGAAGGTGCAAAAATAACTAAAAATGATATCTAATCTCTATTAGATAATTTCAATGTAAATATAAACAATTCATTTATGTTTTTTAGTAAGTATTTACGGTCTGGCAATCTTTAGCTTATCTTTTAATCTTGAAAATAACATAAAAAAACTTGACAAAGCGGAGAGAATAACGCTATCTTTGACTGACCGCTCACCCATAAAACGTTACAATAATGTCACCACGAACTGAAAAACAATTTAAGGAAATAAGGGAAAGCAAGAAAGCATTGATTGTAAATGCTGCGATGGAGCTTTTTGCTAATGAAGGTTATCACCCTGCATCCATTAGTAAAATTGCAAAGAATGCAGGAATTTCAAAAGGGTTAATTTACAATTACTTTGAAAGCAAAGAAGATTTGCTATTGCAGATTATGACAGCCGGACTAGATGAAATGGCTTCTGCATTTGATCCCAATAATGATGGTGTTTTGAGTGAAGAAGAAATGGCAAGTTTTATTTATGGTATTTTCACAATGCTAAAAGAAAAACACGAATACTGGAAACTCTACTATGCCGTTTTCTTTCAACCAAAAGTAAGTAAACTCCTTGAGTCAAAATTTGTTGAGTTATATACAAAAATGATGAAAATTCTGACTGATTATTATCAGTCTCATGGAGTAAAAAACCCAGAACAAGAAGCACTGCTTTTCGGAGCACTCATTGATGGAATGGCCTTCAACTACATTTTAAACCCTAAGCTTTTTCCTATCGAATCATTAATTGAAACTGTAAAAGATAAATTTTGTTATATCAAAAAATAAAAATTATACCAATGAAATCAATACTCAAGTCGGTTGTAATATTATTTCTAATCTCAACCGTTACGCAATTAAATGCACAAGATTTATCAGCACGTGATATTGTTGAAAAGTCTAATAATTTATTCCTGGGTCGATCAAGTGTAAGCACCATGACAATGAGTATTATTCGTCCTGAGTGGTCACGCACATTTACGATGCAAAGTTGGTCCTTGGGGAATGATTTTTACATCATTTACATCACTGCTCCTGCACGAGATAAAGGTCAGATTTTTATGAAGCGAAAAAACGAAATGTGGAATTGGATGCCTACCATAAATCGCATAATAAAAATCCCACCCTCAATGATGATGCAATCATGGATGGGTTCTGATTTCAGCAATGACGACGTGGTGAGAGCAAATTCTATTGTTGAAGATTATACACATAGAATTATCGGAGAAAAAGAAATCGAAGGATTAAACTGTTATGAAATTGAACTAATTCCATTAGATGATGCACCTGTTGTTTGGGGCAAAGTTATTATGTGGATAGCCAAAGAAGAATATTTCCAACTCCAAACCGAATATTACGACGATTATATGGAATTGGTGAATATTGCAAAAGGATCAGAAATTGAAATGATGGATGGCAAAGAAATTCCAACACTTTTAAGTATTTCACCTGTTGATAAGCCCAAAAACATAACAGAATTAAAAATCACCTATCAGGATTTTGATATTCCTTCAATTACTAAATCGTTCTTTTCTCAACAAAACATGAAAAGAATCAGGCCTCGAAATAAGTAAAAAATTATGGAAACATTGTTTAAAATTGCATGGCGCGGTCTTTGGCGAAATAAACGCCGAACCTTAATAACAACAACATCTGTTTTTCTAGCAGTGTTTCTGGCGCTGTTTATGCGATCTATACAAATTGGATCCTATGAGTTAATGATTGATAGTGCCGTAACAGAGGCAGGCCATCTACAAGTTCACGACAGTGGTTTTTGGGAAAGTAAATCTATTAATGATTCATTTATTTATTCCGAATCCTTAAAAAACAAAATTGAAGGTGCCGAAAATGTAAAAACAGTAATTCCAAAACTTGAAACTTTTGCGTTGGGTTCTTATGGAGAAATGACAAAGGGATTTATGCTACAAGGCATCATACCTGAATTAGAAGATCTCAGGAAAAACATCTCTGACAAACTTGTTGAAGGTCGATTTTTAAATACGAATGATGATGGAATAGTACTAGCCGAGGGTTTAGCGAAGTTTTTTAAGATTGGAGTAAATGACACAATTGTTCTCATTGGACAAGGTTATCAGGGCATCTCGGCTGTCGGGATATTTCCTGTAGTTGGAATTATAAAGTATCCTATTCCAAAACTTAACAATTTTATTACTTATATGAGTCTGAGCAAAGTACAGGAAGTATTTGCACCTTATCATCCGGGCTTAGTATCAACCATAGTCATTGATCTGAAAAGTGATAAGAATCTGAAAACAGAAGCTAAAGAAATAAACTCACTGCTAGGTTCAAAATATGAGGTCATTCCTTGGACCATCATGCTTGCCGAGGTGGTACAACAAATTGAAGGAGATAATGTTGGAGGTCTAATAATGTTAGCAATACTTTATCTTATCGTAACCTTTGGTATTTTCGGAACCATACTTATGATGACGATGGAGCGACGCAAAGAATTTGCTGTTATGGTTGCCGTCGGCATGCACCGTGGCAAATTAGCCATCGTCGTTTGCATTGAGACTCTAATGATTGGGTTAATGGGAGTAGTCTCAGGAATACTTGCAAGTTTACCCTTACTTCAATACTTATATCGTAATCCAATACCACTAAAAGGTGAAGCAGCTAAAATGATGCTTGAATTTAACATCGAACCAATTATGCCTTTCTCTCTTGAATTATTCATTTTCTCAAATCAAGGTGTAACGATTTTAATATTGGCATTTATTACGGCACTCTATCCTATTATCTATGTAAATCGATTTAAAATACTAAAAGCCATGCGCTCTTAATTTCACAACATAAAATTAAAAAAATGATTTGGTCAATTGCCTGGAGAAATATTTGGAGAAACAAAATTAGAAGCCTGGCAATTATTATTGCCGTTACAATAGGCTTGTTTGGAGGCATTATTTACGATGCCTTTGCTGTTGGAATGATGCAGCAAAGAGTAAACGCAGCCATCAGCAATGAGATTTCTAATATCCAGATCCATAATCCTTCATACCTGCTTAATGAAGAAGTAAAGTTCGTTATTAAAAACCAGGATAACATTATTACTGGCATTAAAGAAATAGAAGGTGTTAAATCCGTCAGTAGTAGAATTAAAGTATTGGCCATGGCTAGTACAGCTGAAACCGGTGCCGGCATCATGCTTAACGGTATTAATCCTGAGAATGAGAAACAAGTAACAAAACTGTCAGAACAATTAGTGGAGGGGGATTACATTAATGCTCAGGATAGAATTCCAATTGTGATAGGTCAAAAACTGGCTAAAAAATTAAACGCCCGTCTGCGATCAAAAATTGTAATTACCGCAGCCAATGCTGAAGGTATTATTTCTTATGGTGCATTTCGCGTCACTGGCATTTATCACACTGAAAACAATATGTTTGACGAAATAAATGTATTCGTCAGAAAAAGTGATTTATCCGGAATGCTTGGCATGAACCAGAACGATGTAAATGAAATTGCAATCACATTGTTTGATCATGATCAAAGTATCCCAATCACCAATATCTTGAAGAATAAATATGCAGGTCAAATTAAACGGGAAGAATTAACTATTCGTCCCTGGACAGAGATTACCCCTTCCTTAAATGCAATGATTGAAATGATGGATTCTTTTTCATATATTTTTATGATAATTATTTTAATCGCGCTGGCATTCGGAATTGTTAACACTATGCTCATGGTCGTAATAGAGAGAATAAAAGAATTGGGAATGCTAAAAGCTATAGGCATGACCAGCCAACGAATTTTCCAGATGATCATGCTTGAAACCGTATTTCTTTCAATTATTGGAGGTATGGTTGGATTGTTCTTATGTACAATAATGATTAAGTACTACGGTTATTATGGTCTTAATTTAGAATCCTTAAAAGAAGGCTATAATTCCATGGGATTTAGTTCGATAGTCTATCCCCATGTTAACTTAACGTTTTATCTGGGAACCACAATTCTAGTCATTGTGACAGCAATCATTGCAAGTATTTATCCGGCACGAAAAGCATTAAAACTAAATCCGGCAGTAGCCATACGAGAAAACAATTAAAAAAATATAATATAATAAATTATAAAAATAAAGTCATGGGAGTAATAAAAATTTCAAATCTTTATAAAATTTATGATGAATCTAAAATTCCTGTAAAAGCCGTTAACGGAATTGATTTAACAATCTGCCAGGGTGAGTTTACAGCCATTGTTGGTCCTTCAGGGTCAGGAAAAACTACCTTTTTAAATATGGTTGGCGGCCTTGACAAACCCACCAAAGGTGAAATTAAAATTGACAACATTGACATTGGAGATCTTCCGCCTCGTAAATTGATAGACTATCGCCTGAATAATATTGGTTTTGTTTTTCAGGCTTATAATTTAATACCTGTTTTAACGGCACTAGAAAATGTGGCATTTATTATGCAACTACAAAGAAAAGGCAAGAAAGAACGAAATAAAATTGCCAGAGAGCTTCTTGAAACAGTTGGTATTGGAGACAAACTAGATAGGCGACCCGGTGATTTATCAGGTGGGCAACAGCAGCGAGTATCAGTTGCAAGGGCATTGGCTTCTAAACCAAAATTTATTTTGGCCGATGAACCTACGGCTAATCTGGATTCGAAATCGACCAATGAGTTGCTTGATTTGATGTTGAAAATGAACAAAGAACTAGATACTACTTTCATCTTTTCAACCCACGATCAACGGGTGATGGATAAAGCCCGTAGGATTATCACAATTGATGATGGGAAAGTAACCAGCGACGTGAGGAAAAACGGATCAAAATGAAAAAATTAATAATTGTATTTTTTCTGGGATTTCTTTCTGGTTCTTTATTTTCTCAAGAGGAAAATAAAAACTACACTTTAGGCGGATATTTACAAACATTAGAAATGGTTTGGGTTCCCACAAATACTTCTCAATGGCTGACAATGAATACCCTCTCAAACAGAATTGATTTCAGATGGTACTCGGGTGATAAAATTGAAACTTACGTAGCGATGCGCAATATTGTAAGCTATGGTCAAATTCCATTTGATTTTTATCCTTATATGGCCGACCTTTCTGTAAATGATAATGGAAAACTAGATTTAACCCACTTAATCACAAAAGATTCATCCTATTTTATGATGACTAATATTGATCGGGCTTATTTTCAATTTACCAATGATAAATTTGAATTGGTTGTTGGTCGTCAAAGAATTAATTGGGGAATCAATTTGGTTTGGACTCCAAATGATATCTTCAACTCTTCAAACTATTTCGATTTTGATTATGTTCAAAGACCCGGCAGTGATGCCATACTTGCACAATATTATACGGGTATGAGTTCATCCATTCAATTCGCAATAAAAATGGATAAGGATGATAAAACCACGTATGCCGCTTTGTATCGCTGTAATAATTGGAAGTATGATTTTCAGATCTTAGCCGGTGTGATGAGAGACGACATTGTACTTGGCGCAGGTTGGGCAGGACAAATAGGATGTGCAGGTTTTGTGGGTGAAGGAACCTACTTTAAAAATAAAAATCATAGTGACTCATCCGGAGTTTTCGTTGCCTCTGTTACCTTCAATTATTCTTTTAAAAAAGGATTGTTTTTGCAAGCGGCAATATTATTTAATAGCGCCGGCACAACACAAAATGCTGGTCAGGAAGGTATGTTCGCATTAGATAAAGAAATATCCGCCAAGACTTTTACAAGAGCAAAGTTTTCAACATTCATTCAGGCATCTATGCCTTTAAGCCCGTTAATTAATACGAGTATTTCAGGAATATTTAATCCCAATGACAAATCAGGTTATTTTGGACCCTCAATTGATATCTCACTCAATGAAAATATTGGGTTCATGATAATGAGTCAACTTTTTATGGGAAATACTGGTAGTGAGTTCGGTAGTTACGGATCAATGCTTTTCTCCCGATTAAAATGGTCATTTTAATTAAATATAAAGTTATTAGCATCTGAGTTTTAGTTATTTTTACAAAATTGAAGTATTGGGGTGTTATCGAAACAATTGTTAATAAAATACTTTGTTATATAAAAACTTTACTTTATTTTTGCACCCCGAAAACAAGAACGTAATTAATATTAATATGTACATAACATCAGAAATAAAAAAGGACATTTTTAAAGAATACGGAAAGTCTGAATTAGACAGTGGTTCGGCAGAAGGTCAGGTAGCATTGTTTACATTCAGGATTAAACACTTAACCAGCCATCTTAAAATAAACAATAAAGATAAAGCAACTGAAAGATCTTTAGTTCGATTAGTAGGAAAAAGAAGAAAACTACTCGATTATCTTAAAAACAATGATATTGAAAGATATCGTGCGATTATCAAAACCTTAGGTTTAAGAAAATAACAGAAATGATACATCCAAAAAAGGTAATTTATAAATTACCTTTTTTTTTCTTCATACAACAAAAAATAATATCAATATAGAAAATATGCCAAAATTAGGTTTAACAAAATCCTTTAATTTAGGGGATAATAGAACCGTTACGATTGAGACCGGTAAACTTGCTAAACAAGCAGATGGATCAGTAGTAGTTAGTTCGGGAGATACTATGCTCCTTGCTACCGTTGTAGCTAACAAAGAGGCACGAGAAGATGTAGACTTCATGCCACTTTCAGTCGATTATAAAGAAAAATATGCCGCAACCGGTAAATTCCCGGGTGGATTTTTTAAGCGTGAAGCACGCCCATCCGATTACGAAGTAATCATTGCTCGTTTAGTGGATAGAGCATTACGCCCACTGTTCCCAGATGACTTTCACGCAGAGACACAAGTCCAAATAGCCCTTATTTCAGGTAATCTGGACACAGCTCCTGATGCCATGGCTGCTTTAGCCGCATCAGCGGCATTAACTGTATCAGACATTCCATTTAATGGGCCGATTTCTGAAGTAAGAGTTGCCAGAATAGATGGTAAGATGGTGATTAACCCATCAATCTCAGATATAGAAAAAGCAGATTTAGAGATGATTGTTGCCGCTACAATCGATAACATTATGATGGTGGAAGGTGAAATGAAAGAAGTTCCTGAAGCAATCATGTTAGAGGCAATTAAAGTTGCTCATGAGGCAATTAAAGTACAATGTCAGGCACAATTAGATTTAGCCAGCGAGGTTAAAAAGGCCAACCCTAAACGCGAATATTGTCATGAAACAAATGACGATGACTTAAAAGAGCAAACCCAAAAAGCAACTTATGACAAGGCTTACAAAGTTGCAGCAATGGGATTGGCTGACAAGCACAAACGTTCTGAACTTTTTAGTGAAATCAGACAAGAATTTAGTGATTCGTTACCTGAAGAAGAAGCAATTGAAAAAAATTCTTTGATCAAACGATATTTTCACGAAGTAGAAAAAGATGCTGTTCGTAATTGTGTTTTGGATACAAAACTTCGTTTGGATGGACGCAAATTGGATGAAATCAGACCCATTTGGACTGAAGTTGATTATTTACCCTCAACTCATGGTTCTGCAATTTTCACACGAGGTGAAACCCAATCTTTAGTAACCGTAACTTTAGGTTCAAAGATGGATGAGCAATTAATAGATGGTGCCATTTTTGAAGGTAAGAGTAACTTCTTATTACACTATAATTTCCCATCATTTTCAACAGGTGAAGCCAGACCTAACAGAGGAACCAGCAGAAGAGAAGTTGGACATGGTAATTTAGCGTTACGTGCACTTAAACAAGTGATCCCTTCTGGAGTTGATAATCCATATACCATCAGAATTGTTTCTGATATTCTTGAATCCAATGGATCTTCATCTATGGCTTCAGTTTGTGGTGGCACCTTGGCTCTTATGGACGCTGGCGTAAAAATCACCAAAGCTGTTTCAGGTATTGCTATGGGTTTAATTGCAGATACAAAATCAGGGAGATTTGCAATTCTATCTGATATCTTAGGTGATGAAGATCACTTGGGCGATATGGATTTTAAAGTAACCGGAACCAAAGATGGCATCACTGCTTGCCAGATGGATATCAAAGTGGATGGTCTTTCTTACGAAGTATTGGAACAAGCACTCGAGCAAGCTCGCCTTGGGCGCCTTCACATTTTAGAAGAAATGGAGAAAACCATTGCTGAACCAAGAGAAGATTACAAACCACATGTCCCAAGAATTGAGAAGATGATTATTCCTAAAGAATTTATTGGTGCAGTTATTGGACCCGGAGGAAAAATCATTCAGGAATTACAACTCACCACAAACACAACCATCGCTATCGAAGAGGTAGACAATACTGGAGTTATTGACATCGTTTCAAGCAATAAAGAAGACATTGAAGCGGCTATAAACCGCATCAAACAAATTGTTGCTGTACCTGAAATTGGTGAAGTTTACCAAGGCGTAGTTAAGAACATTACAGCATTTGGTGCATTCGTTGAAATAATTCCGGGGAAAGATGGATTATTACACATCTCAGAAATTTCCTGGAATCGCGTTGAAAATGTAGAATCTGTACTAAAAGCAGGAGATAAAATTGAAGTTAAGCTAATCGGGATTGATCCTAAAACCGGTAAATTAAAACTATCAAGAAAAGTTCTTTTATCCAAACCAGAAAAAAACTAGTTTCTTTTGAAACTTTATATGGTAGATTATCGTAATATACCAACGCGAATTTAATTAACCTCGCTCAAAAAGATGAGACAACTAAAAATTACGAAGCAAGTTACCAATCGTGAAACTGCTTCACTGGACAAATACTTGCAAGAAATTGGGAAAGTAGAGCTAATTACTGCTAAGGAGGAAGTTATTCTTGCACAAAAGATTAAGCAAGGAGATCGCATGGCACTCGAAAAATTAACCAAGGCGAATTTAAGATTTGTAGTTTCCGTATCAAAGCAATACCAGAATCAAGGCTTAAGCCTACCTGATCTAATTAATGAAGGTAACTTAGGATTGATTAAGGCAGCACAACGATTTGATGAAACTCGCGGATTCAAATTCATTTCTTATGCTGTTTGGTGGATCAGACAATCAATTTTACAGGCCTTAGCTGAACAATCCAGAATTGTTCGGCTACCGTTGAATAAGATTGGCGCTATTAATAAAATTAATAAGGCTTACGCTAAATTAGAACAAAAATTTGAGCGCCAACCAAACCATGATGAAATAGCTGAATTGCTCGAATGCTCTGAGAATGAAGTAAAAGAATCTATAAAAAATGCTGGTCGGCATGTATCAATGGATGCCCCATTGATTCAGGATGAAGACAACAATATGTATGATGTACTTCGGAATGATGAAGGTCCTACACCTGAAACTGAACTACTGTACGATTCATTGCGAAACGAAATTGATAGAGCCGTTTCAACTTTAACTCCCCGTGAAGCCGATGTGGTAAAACTATATTTTGGTCTGAATGGTGGCCATCCAATGACACTTGAAGAGATTGGCGAAAAATTTGACCTTACTCGCGAACGGGTACGACAAATTAAAGAAAAAGCAATTCGAAGATTAAAGCATACTACGAGAAGCAAAATATTAAAAACCTACTTAGGTTAATCCAAAGCGCTCTGTTGACAGGGCGCTTTTTTTGTATACTTTTGAAAGAAAAATGCTGAATGAAACATTTAATTGCACCCTCCTTACTATCTGCAGATTTTTCAAAACTTGCAGCAGACATCGAAATGATTAATAATAGCGAAGCCGATTGGTTTCACGTTGATGTTATGGATGGCGTATTTGTGCCTAACATTTCTTTCGGGCAACCAATTATAAAACACATAAAAAAACACGCAAAAAAGCCGTTGGATGTCCATTTAATGATCATCGATCCTGATCGATATGTTACAGATTTTAAAAATGCAGGAGCCGACATACTCACTGTTCATTATGAAGCATGTACACATTTGCATCGATCAATTCAGGCAATTAAATCATCTGAAATGCAAGCCGGAGTGGCTCTTACCCCCCATACTCCCATAAGCGTTCTCGAAGATATAATTGCAGATCTAGACATCGTGTTACTCATGTCAGTAAATCCAGGGTTCGGAGGACAAACATTTATCGAAAATACCTATACCAAAATTAACCGACTAAAAAAGCTTATTATCAAAACAGGATCAAATGCACTAATTGAAATTGATGGTGGAGTTACTCTTAAAAATGCTTCCAAAATTATAAATGAAGGAACTGATGTATTAGTGGCCGGGAATACTGTTTTCTCTGCTAAAAACCCCATACAAACTATCGCAGAGCTCAAAAGAAATTAAACTGATTCAAATGCAATTTACCATATTTGTAGTATCTGACGGAACAGGTAGAACAGCTCAACAAGCATTGGATGCTGCTCTGATGCAATTTCCGGATATCGCAGTTGATATTCGAGTTAGGGCAGAAGTGAGAACTAAAAATGATATCAAGGTAATTCTCCATGAAGCACTTAACGAAAACGCATTTATACTTCACACCATAGTTCAAAATGAAATTCGTCATGAAATTGTTAGGGCTGGTAGAATTAACAACATCGAAACCATTGATTTAATGGGCCCCTTATTAGCCAGATTGGGTCATCAATTCGAGAATGTCCCTGAACAGAAACCCGGTATATTTCATACCCGAAACAAGGAATACTTTCAACGGATTGATTCAATGCAATTTGCTTTTACGCATGATGATGGGTTACGCACTCATGAGTTAGACAAAGCTGAAATTATTCTGATCGGAGTTTCCAGAACTTTTAAGACTCCACTGAGTATTTACCTGGCATCCCGAGGTTGGTTTGTTGCCAATGTTCCAATAATTATTGGAATCCAGCCGCCAAAAGGATTATTTGAAGTGGATCCGTCGAAAGTATTTTGTTTGAATACAATCGCCAGTCGATTATCAACCTTACGACAAGTAAGAGAAGAACATCTGGGTAAACAAACCGGAGATTATGCTTCACTACAGCATGTAAGAAATGAGCTTCTATTTGCTCAAGGCATTTATAATCGACAACCCAAATGGACTGTGATAAAAGTATCCAGTAAGCCCATCGAAGAGATTGCCACCGAGATACTCGCTCACCTTAAACCGAAGTCTGAATAACAGAGAAATCACAACTATCAATATCTGATCATTACACTCTTTTCAAATTAATACATAATATAGGTAGTATACCAAGTATAATTAGGCGATCCTTAATCACTGGAAAAGCGCCAATGATAACCCCTGTAGTTGATTCTGAGGAAATAAATCTTTCATGGCAAGATAAAATCAAAAGACCTATATGCTAAAATGGCTCTATATTTGAACAAAGATTAATTTTCGTCCCTAAAATCTTTCTGTGGCAAAAATTATAATTTATCTTTATAACTGGAAATCATTTTTCTAATTTTATGATTATTTAAATAACTGTTTTATGAATCATCCTTTTGCATCCTTAAAACCAGAACGTCTCTGGTATTATTTTAGTGAAATATTAAAAGTGCCTCGCCCGTCTAAAAGAGAAGAACAAATAACTGATTATCTGGTTACGTTTGGGAATACACATAATTTAGAAACAATCGTGGATGATATTGGTAATGTTATTATTAAAAAGGAAGCCACAATCGACAAAATAAATGCCAGAACAGTCATTCTGCAAAGTCATATGGATATAGTATGTGAAAAAAATAATGATAAGATTCATGATTTTGATCACGACCCTATTGAGGCAAGAATTGATAGCGATTGGATTAAGGCTAACGGTACTACGCTGGGTGCTGACGATGGAATTGGAATTGCCGCACAGCTTGCAATATTAGAATCTGACAGCATAGGTCATGGACCATTAGAATGCTTATTTACAACTGATGAGGAGACTGGATTAACCGGCGCAAAGAATCTTGACCCAAGCGTATTAGCAGGAAAGGTATTATTAAATCTAGATTCGGAAGATGAAGGGCAATTATTTATAGGATGTGCCGGAGGTATAGATACGACAATTGAGCTTGAATACAAAAAAGAAGATTTACCAGTCCATTATGATAGTTTTAAGATATTCGTTAATGGCTTAAAGGGTGGACATTCCGGTGATGAAATTGATAAAGGATTGGGTAATGCCAATAAAATACTCTGTCGACTGCTATGGATGTCTACTGATTCATATGGAATACGCCTCGCTCATTTTGATGGCGGCAACTTGCGAAATGCAATCGCCAGAGAAGCTTTTGCAAATATATGCCTTCCAAGATCGTCTGCGGAAGGCTTCAAAACATTCGTATCAAGTTACTATGATACCATTAAAGAAGAACTAAAGCTTACTGATGAAGGAGTAAATATTTATCTTGAAAAGATAGATGACCTAGAATTTATTATTGATAACGAAACACAATTCAATCTGTTAAACTCACTCTATGCTTGCCCTCACGGAGTTATCGCATACTCTGCTGAGATACCAGGATTTATTGAAACGTCAACAAATTTAGCAGCAGTTAAAACCTTTGATAACATCATTAAAATTACAACCAGTCAGCGCAGTTCTGTTGAATCAGCTAAAAATGATGTGGCAAATATGGTGAGATCAACATTTGCACTTACCGGAGCTGATGTAAGCCATTCAGAAGGGTATCCCGGATGGCAGCCAAATCCTGATTCCGAGATTGTAGAAATTATGGTCGAATCTTACAAAAATCTTTTTAATCAGAATCCTGAGGTATTGGCAATCCATGCCGGTTTAGAGTGTGGACTTATCGGTGCAATATATCCTGACATGGATATGATCTCCTTTGGCCCTACTATTAAAGGCGCCCATTCTCCAGATGAAAGAATTCACATTGAAAGTGCTGTTAAGTTTTGGGATTTGCTTGTTGATGTATTGCAGAAATTGTAATTCCCTTATCAGATTCCAATGATAATTCCAATCCGGTAAATGGGATTTGTATAAGGAGAATCAATAGATTTATTGAAATTCCACAATATCATAATATCTGAAAATATATTAGGACCAATTATCTGACGATAGCCACCTCCAACCAAAAAACTTGCTACATTTCTACGTGCCAAATTATCATATAAGTCCGGTATTTCAAAATTCAATATTTCATACTCAATGTGAGCGAATACTTCCGAAACAATCCAATAGCTTGAGAATAATCGACCGCCATAAATATTTGTTTTATAAATGTCCGTATAGCTTTTATTTTTATTATATTGATAAGTAAGGCCAATTCCAAGTGATAAATTATCGGTAAGTCGAAAACCAACCAGCGGTGATATATCAATCAGGGTAGTATTGCCAAATTGAAGTCCGAAATTACCGCCAACAAATACTCTTTTTTGAGAATATCCAGATTCATATTCTTGCTGAGCAAATACTTTTTTTTCAAAAGGATTCATTAAAGTAAATAAAATGACCAGCAAAACAAGCTTGTTGTTTTTATTTTTATTTGAGATTCTCATAGCGCTAAATTCTGATTCAAATTAATCACTGATACAATATTAGTAAATTTAATTCGTATGAATATTGGATTCATTATATTTGTTACTCAATTAAAATCATGAGCGATAAATTTACAAAACAAGCTAAACAATTCTTTTTCTTCATTCTCTTTTTTGTCCTGATAATATCTTCATGCAAAAAAGATCGCATGATATCAATTGATCAAAACATTAAACTTGAATTTTCATCCGATTCAATTGCTTTTGACACTGTGTTTACAACCATTGGATCAGTTACAAAACAACTGAAGATTTTTAACCCTGCAGATCAAAAAATTAAAATAAGTTCCATTAAACTTAACGGGGGTGAACTATCAAGATATAGGATAAACATCGATGGTGTACCAGCACTGGAAGTTCACGATATCGAATTGAATGCCCACGACAGTTTACACATTTTCATCAAGGTAATGATTGATCCGAATGATGAAAATTTACCTTTTGTGGTCGCAGATCAAATACAATTTCTGACTAATGGGAATACCCAAAATGTTGAGTTAGTAGCTTGGGGGCAAAATGCAAATTACATTATCGCCGATCAAATAATCACTGGCTTACCTCCATTTAAAATTATTGCTGAAGAGAATACAAATACTACATGGGACGCCAACAAACCATACTTAGTTTATGGTTACGCTGTAGTTGATTCGGGTGCCAGCCTGCTTATCAAGGAAGGGACACAAATTCATTTTCATAACAATTCAGGATTATGGATTTATAAAGGAGGAAATATTAAAGTTGATGGCACGAAGGAAAATCCTGTGGTGTTCCAAGGAGATAGATTGGATTCTGATTATCAGGATATCCCCGGACAGTGGGATCGCATTTGGATTAATGAAGGGAGCATTGACAATGAAATTAATTATGCCATAATCAAGAACGGATTTATAGGAATACAAGCGGAGACATTAGAAGAGAAAATGGGTAATTCATTGATATTAACTAATACCGAAATAACTAATATGACCGGCTCCGGAATCTTATCCCGAAATTATAATATCAATGGGTTTAATAATGTGATCAGTAATTCTGAGAATTACCTTTTGGCATTAACGATGGGTGGCATCATTGATTTCAATCACTGTACTTTTGCCAATTATTGGTCACGTTCCGCACGACAATTACCTTCTGTTTATATAAATAATTACCACCAAGATAAATCCGGTTCTGTATCAACCAAAGAGCTTCATGTGAATTTTGGTAATTCCATTATTGATGGAGGAAATAATGAAGAGCTTGAAATTGACCTACTTGATGATGACATCAGTAGTTTTCTTTTTGACCACACTGCTTTAAGAACCTTACTTGATACCGATAATAGCTTTTACCTGAATTGCTTAATAAATGAATCCAATTTTTTTAAATATCCTACTAAAAACAACTTCGAATTAGGTTTGTTATCGCCGGCAATTAACCGTGGCTCCATTGATATCGGAATCATGTTTCCAATTGATTTGTCCGGAAATTCAAGAATAGAGAGTCCCGATTTAGGTGCTTACGAGTTTGCACCTGAGAATACCATCCTACAAAAAAACAAATAGAGCAACTTCACAATTATACTTAATTATGGCATTAAATACATAACTAAGAATGACACTTGCTGACAAAATCATTTATTGTAACTTTGATAAATTCACTTAGCAAACATAAATTAATCTTGATGAGCTCCATAAAATTTATTCATCCCAATATCGTTGCAAACGATTGGAAACTACTGACCGATCTTTACACCAAAGTGTTTGACGGCAAAGCATTACTTCCGGAAAGAGACTTGAAGGGAGACTAGCTTGACAAAGGCACAGGATTAAGAGACGTGGAAATTAAAGGAATTCATCTTTTCTTGCCCGGTTTTTCTGAAGGCGGCTCAACCTTGAAAATCTTTCAATACAATAAAATTGATAAGGCTATTAAAAAGAATACAAACTCATATGGACTGGCTCATTTCGCATTCCTAGTTGATACTGTGAAAGAAGCAATTAATTAAGGCACTTGTGTTTGGTACAGCGCAAATTGGTGAATTAACTCAGCATAAAATTGAGGGTGTAGGAAAAATCTTCCGGTTCCGAAGATAATAAAGTTGAAATCCAGCACTGCTCTTAAACTTTGACATCTACTGCCAATTTGTTAATTAGTTTTATTTCTTTTTTTTCTAATCTAATTTCATTATTCGTTTATTTGTATTGAAATTAGCTTCATCCAAACTTATGAGCATAAGAGCGGTTAAATCTGATTTATTTTTAAAACATATTTAATAAGTATTTAAATTTTATAATTTGATATCTAAAGAACGATGATCACTATATATATTACACTGGTTGGAATATTGATTTTACTAGCTATTTCAGATTTAGTTGTAGGCGTTAGTAATGATGCAGTAAATTTCTTAAATTCTGCAATTGGTTCCAAAGCGGCTCCTTTTAAAGTAATCATGATTGTGGCAGCTGTTGGGATTTTAGTGGGTGCAACTTTTTCAAGTGGCATGATGGAGGTTGCAAGGAAAGGGATTTTTCATCCACAGGAATTCTATTTTTCTGAAATCATGTTCATATTTCTAGCTGTAATGGTAACGGATGTCATACTGCTTGATTTGTTTAACACATTTGGGCTTCCTACCTCAACAACAGTTTCGATTGTATTTGAATTATTGGGTGCCGCCGTTGCAATTTCGGTTATTAAACTAACTAACCTTCCAGAAGATTCCACCAAAGAACTAGGTGATTTTATTAACTCAGGAAAAGCATTAGCAATTATATCAGGGATTCTCTTATCTGTTGTAGTCGCCTTCTCGGTTGGAGCAATTGTACAATATATAGCGAGATTATTGTTTTCGTTTAATTATAAGAAACGGCTAAAATACTTTGGTGGATTGTGGGGCGGCTTTGCAATCACGGCTATTACTTATTTTATCCTCATCAAAGGCGCTAAAGGAGCATCATTCATGACTGATGAGCTGAAAGATATGATCCAAAACAACACCCTGCTGATTCTCGTCGGAAGTTTTGTTGCCTGGACTGTTCTTTTACAACTTCTAAACTGGCTTGTAAAATTAAATATACTTAAAGTTATTGTATTAGTTGGAACTTTTGCGTTAGCAATGGCATTTGCCGGTAACGATTTGGTTAATTTTATCGGTGTTCCACTAGCAGGCCTCGAGTCACTTAAAGCGTTTGTTGCGAATCCAGGTGCTGATCCAAATTTATTTTTAATGGAATCATTACAGGGGAAAGTACAAACTCCAACATTTTATTTATTGATTGCGGGATTAATCATGGTACTTACTTTATGGTTATCCAAAAAAGCTAAACGGGTAGTGAAAACCACCTTGGATCTTAGTCGACAGACTGAAGGTGATGAACGCTTTGGTTCATCAGCAATTTCACGATCACTTGTTAGAAGTTCTTTAAATCTTGGAAAGATAATTAGCTATTTTGTTCCTGCAAAAATTCAAAAGGGAATTCAGAAACAATTTGAACCACTCAAAGAAACTACTCATTCAGCTACTGAAGAACCTGCGTTCGACCTCATTCGTGCATCTGTAAATCTGGTAGTTGCCAGTGTTCTTATTGCATTTGCTACTTCGCTTAAATTACCTTTGTCTACTACTTATGTAACTTTTATGGTTGTCATGGGAACGTCTTTGTCAGATAAAGCGTGGGGTAGAGAAAGTGCTGTTTACAGAGTTACAGGCGTGTTAAGTGTAATCGGTGGTTGGTTTTTCACCGCTTTATCAGCATTTACAGTAGCATTTATTCTGGCACTTTTATTTTACTGGGGAGGCGTTTACGCAATTAGCGGAATGATCATAATAGCCATATTGGTAATTTATCGCACACATGGAACTCGTAAAAATAAAGATGATGACTTAATAGACACGGAAACGTTGGAAGAAATTTCTGAAAAGAATATCGTTCAACGATGTAATCTAACCGTTAATTCAATTCTTGTTAAAATAAATGATTTCTATAGTGAAGTAATTGATGGTACCATTAACGAAGATTTGAAAAAACTCAAAAGTGTTTCTAAAAGAATCAGGCAACTCAATAAAGAGTCAAAGGAATTAAAAGATAATTTAAACTCAACCATTACTAAACTTCATGAAGATTCAATTGAATCAGCACATTTTTATGTGCAGGTACTTGATTATCTGAGAGAGCTGGTACACAATATAACATTTATCTCTAAACCTTGTCGCGATCATGTCGATAACAATCATAAAAGTTTAATAGAGGCTCAGATTGACGAACTTAACGCCCTTAAAGGCGAAGTAAGCTCAATATTAATGGGCGTTCGCGAAGCAATTGCAGATTGTAATTATCAAAATATTGATATGATTATTGATCATCAACACGAACTACTTGACAAGCTTGGCTCCATTAAGAAAAAACAAATTAAGCGAATTAAACGTGTAGAAGTTGGCACAAAAAACAGTTTGCTCTATTTCACCATTACAAATGAAACCAAAAACTTAATACTTAATGTGATAAATCTTCTGAAGTCTCAACGTGACTTCACGATGTTTGATGAAGAACAGAACCGTAAAAACTAAGTTTGAAAGTTCATAAAATTATATCTGGAGGGCAAACCGGCGTTGATCGGTCTGCTCTTGATTTCTCTCTTCATAATAAGATTCAATGTGGCGGCTGGTGCCCACAAGGCAGATTGGCTGAGGATGGGATTATTGCTGATCGATATCCACTCACCGAAACGAAGCAATCAGATGTAATCTACAGAACACAAAGAAACATCGAAGAAGCGGATGGAACCCTCCTTATCTATAATCAAAAAATGGATACAGGAACGATGAAAACCTCAACCTATGCCACTGCTATAAATGCACCACTTTATAAAATTGATTTGTCAATATCGTTTAATAAGGACAGTTTTAGAAACTGGCTTTCCACAAATAAAATTAAAATATTAAATATTGCAGGACCACGAGAAAGTTATGGCAATGGTATTTATCAACTATCTTACAATTTTCTTACCCAAATGAAGGGCTTATTTGATGGCTGAAACAAAGCGGTCTTTTCCATTCATATCTTTTTGGATATGCACTTGTCGAAATTTTTCAGCAATCAACAAATCATTAATCTCTTTTCCAAACGCTTCATTAATTTCAAAATACAATCGGCCATCTAAGCGTAAATGTTGTTGGCTGAGAGAAATAATATTCTTATAAAATTTCAATGGATTTAAATCTGTAACATAAAGTGCTTCCGGGGGTTCAAACTCAACCACATTCTTATTCATCAACACTTTCTCAGACTCCAACACATAGGGCGGATTACTAACGATTAAATCGTATTGGCTCAATAGATCCCACTGGTTCTCGTCTAACATATCTATCTGTAGAAATTTCACTGTAGCATTGTTAAGGTTGGCATTCTTTGCTGCAACAGTTAAAGCTTTTTTTGATATATCCATGGCCGTAACATCTGCTTTTAGTAATTTCTTTAATGAAATTGTAATACATCCACTCCCTGACCCTATATCCAGAACAGCAATTCTCTTGCTAGAAAAATTTTCAGATTTAACAATAAACTGAACAAATTCCTCTGTTTCTGGCCTGGGGATTAATACATCCTCATTTATAAGTAACTCAAAATCAAGAAAGCGTGCTTCTCCGATAATATATTGAATTGGCCTATGTTGCATTAAATCTTTAACAGCAAAATGTACTTTCAACATTTCCGACTCATTAATTCTACGTTCAGGATTTTTAGTATATTCAATTATATCGACATTCAAATAATGCTCAAACAATATTAAAAGCATTGCCTTGCTTTCACGCTCAGAAAAGATTGTCAACATCAATTCTTTGTAGTAAACGAATAGGTCAATTAGTTTGTTTGACGAAACTTTCATGTCTCGAAATTACTCAATTTTTAGTACCTTTGATCAGGTTAAAAATAATTTACAGATGAGAGGAGATATACTAATACTTGACAAAAATCATCGAAAAGCAGCTCGGCAATCCACCGCTTTTTTCTTGGATAAAGTTAAAACTTCAAATCGAAAATTTGTAATTTCTGTTGCCGGCGAATCCGGTGCGGGGAAATCTGAAATTGCTGCATCAATTTCAGATATTCTCACTGAAAATAATATCAGCAGTTTTATTATTCAACAAGACGATTATTTTGTTTATCCGCCCAAAACAAATGCAAAGAAACGGCTCGAAGATATTGCATGGGTGGGAATGGATGAAGTTAAACTTGATCTCATTAAAAAAGAAATATCTCAGGTATTAGCCGGTGAAACGAAACTAATTAAACCACTTGTAATTTTTGATGAAGACAAAATTGTAACTGAAGAAATTGATTTATCTGATATCCAAGTACTAATTATTGAAGGCACTTATATTACCACAATTAATAATATAGATACGCGAATATTCATCGATCGGGATTATAATGACACACGTCAATCAAGACTTAAACGCAGCAGAGAAAAGCAGGATGATTTTCTGGAAAGGATATTATTGATTGAGCACCAAATTATATCTAAACATAAAAGGCTGGCTGATATAATCATCACTAAAGATTTTAACGCAACTAAATCTACCAATAATGACGAATAATATTAAAAGCATTGCCATGCTTAGTACGCATGGATATTTTGATCCCATCCCCCAATTAGGACGAACAGATACTGGCGGACAAGTTGTTTATGTATTGGAGTTGGCGAAAGCCATCTCAAAACTTGGGATAAAAGTTGATATCTACACACGCTGGTTTGATAAAGATAAAAAGCAAGTTGATCCTGTCCAGGGCTATCCTGACGTAAACATTGTGAGAATAAAAGCCGGTCCATGGGAATTTATTCCCAAAGAATTTATATACGAGGTTTTGCCTGAGCTTTCAACCAATATGATCGACTTTATTAAGGAGAATAAATTAACTTACGATTTATATCACGGTCATTATGTAGATGCCGGAATTGTTGCTATCGACGTTGCCAAGGCTTTTAAAAAGCCATCTTATTTTACAGCACATTCTTTGGGAGCATGGAAAAAAGATCAAATGGGTGGAGACCCTGCTGAGATGGAACAGAAGTTTAATTTCGAACATCGAATTAGAGAAGAGCGTAGAATCTTCATGGCTGTTAAAGCGCAAAGTGTGACTTCTATTGTTCAACTAGAGAAGCTGAAAGAATTATATGGATATACCGCTGACAATATTGTTGATATCCCACCGGGAGTTGACATTCATACTTACGACCTTCCGAGCAAAGATGAACTCAATCAAAAGACAAAGCTGCCTCAAAAATATGTTTTTTGTATAAGTAGAATTGACACCAATAAAGGGCATGATCTCCTGTTATATGCATTCGATCTGGTTCGTAAACGAATTAATAACATTGATTTGGTCATAGGCGGAGGCTCACCAAATCCAAAGAAACGAGAAATTGATCTATATCAGAAGATGAAAGATATCATCAATAATAAAGGGATGCAGGATCGAGTACAATTAATAGGATATGTGCCTGATGAACTTATGCCAATTTATTATCAACAATCAGATATGTTTGTATTACCCTCGCTTTTTGAGCCCTTTGGAATGACCACTCAAGAAGCTATGGCATGCGGAAAAGCTGTCATTGCATCCAAATTTGGAGGAATAAGAAATGTAATTGAGCATGACGTTAATGGATTATTAGTTGACCCATCTAATGCAACGGAATTTGCTGAAGCAATGATTGGCTTACTAAAAGATAAAACAAAAATGGAAATGATCGGGAAGAATGCTTACCGAACGGTTCAGGATCATTTTAGCTGGGAAGCAATCGCAAATCGATTCATCGATTTCTATACAAAATTCATATAATTGTACTATAGCACAATTTGAAATTATGATTACAATCTTCCTTGTTGTGTTAATGTCATCATCTATTTTTATAACCTTTAAAATATTCAATCGGTTTAAGATCGATAATTTTCAAGCGATTGCAGTTAATTACTTTATTGCACTCGTCGTTGGTATTTTTGTCATTTCTGATAAAAGTATATTAACTGAAGTATTCATACAACCCTGGATTCTTTGTGCAATTATTACCGGTGTTTTATTCATTGTTGTTTTTTTACTATTTTCGCTATCATCCCAAAAAGCAGGAATTGCAATCACTGCTATATTCAGTAAAATGTCTGTAATTATCCCGGTAATTTTAGGTGTTTTTCTTTATAATGAACAATTTAATACCTTTAAGATAATAGGTGGAGTGGCAACTCTTTTCGCATTTATACTAATTTTTTACAAAAAAAATAAAGAAAATCTTGATTACAGGCTAATGCTTTTCCCAATTCTTATTTTCATTGGAAACGGGATGATAGATTCAACGCTAAAATATGCTGAATATCACTTCATCCAGCATGATATTATATTTTTCTTAACAACTATTTTCGCTACAGCATTTAGTGTTGGCGCTATCGTTTCAATTCTAAGGTATGTGATAAATAGACACAAAGTCCAACTAAAAAATGTTTCTGGAGGGGTGATTCTCCGATTGCTTAATTTCGGTACGACCTATTTTTATGATAAAAACAATGGGAATGTTTGAAAGTAATGTACTCTTTCCATTGCAAAATGTTGGGATTGTAATGCTAACTGCAATCATTGGGCTACTTGTTTTCAAGGAAAGACTATCTGTAATAAATTGGATTGGGATATTTGTTTCCGTTTTAGCAATGTTATTAATCGCCTTTGCTTAATAAAAAGAATATGCTTTTTGAAGACACATATAAAACAATCTCAAAAGAGTCTGAAGGACTTTTTAAAGACAGAGGTAGTAAATTTATAGCAAAAGCATATCCTGTTCAGACTGAAACACAAGTAAAAGGATATCTTGAATCTCTCAGAAAAGAATATCACGATGCAAGACACCACTGCTATGCTTATCAACTCGGATTTGATAAATCGACCTATAGAACAAACGATGATGGCGAACCATCCGGAACGGCAGGCCGACCAATATTTGGTCAAATATCATCATTCGATTTAACCAATGTTTTAATAGTAGTTATCAGATATTTCGGGGGTGCTAAGCTTGGTGTCAGTGGACTTATCAGTGCTTATAAAACTGCCAGTAAAGAAGCGATTTTAAGTACCAGAATTATTACCAAAACAATCAATTATGTGTATCAAATTGATTATCAATATACAGAAATGAATGAGGTTATGAAAATCTTAAAGGAGTACAAATTAAAACCATCTCAAAAAAGATTCGATTCGGAATGCAATCTGGAATTTCAGGTTAGGAAAGGTGAATCAAATACTGTTTATAAAAAGATGACTCAGGTTAATAATCTCAGTATCAAATTCTTAAGAACGATCTGAGTTAAGAAATCTTATTCTATCATTTAAATTGGTATTCATTAGTAATGAAGCTCCCCGCCGCAAGCGGACGAGGTATCATGATGGATTTTATTTTATATTCCCCCAAGGTGCGGGGAATATTATTTCGCCTAATTAATTGTGTTTCACAAGATCAAAGTCTCACTGACTCAATTACCAAAATTTTATCCTTTTATGTACGAATAAAAAAGATAAAAATCAAGTGATATTTTGTTTTTTTCTTAACTAATTTAATCACATATTTGTTAATTGTTTTTGCAGTTTCCTATATGAATGGGTTTCAACAAATAACTCAATTTAGATATTGAGTTTCATATATATACTAGAATCTTATTAAAAAAATAAACATAACGCTTAATTAATTTCTGCTGATGAAAAAGAATCACGTTGAGGTATGGGATAATTGCCTAAGTGTAATAAAAGACAATATCCACTACCAGAGCTTCAAAACATGGTTTGAACCTATTTCTCCACTAAAGTTAGACAACAATGTTTTAACAATTCAGGTTCCTAGTCAGTTTTTTTATGAATGGTTAGAAGAACATTACATTAGTTTGTTAAAAAAAACTATTACAAAAGAGCTTGGATCTGATGGAAGACTTGAGTATAGTATCATTATGGATAGTTCTACTACTAATAAGGAACCATACTCTATCAAGGTTCCAACCTCAAATAGAAAAGACACTAAAAACCCAGCGGTAGCTATGCCTATAGATTTAAACAAAGGTAAGTCAAGAGATATACCAAATCCATTCATCATTCCGGGGCTCAAAAAAATCAAGGTTCAATCACAACTTGTTGACTCATACTCATTTGAACGCTTTATTGAAGGCGATTGTAATCGCTTAGCCAGATCAGCCGGATATGCTGTTGCTGAAAATCCTGGAAGAACCTCATTTAACCCGCTCTATCTGTACAGCAATGTCGGTTTGGGGAAAACTCACCTAGCTCATGCAATTGGACTTCAGGTGAAAAATAACTTTCCCAATCTAACGGTACTTTATGTTTCCACTGAACAGTTCATGGCTCAATATATCGAGTCGGTTAGAAATAACAATCAGAATGACTTTGTACACTTCTACCAGATGATTGATGTATTAATAGTTGACGATATTCAGTTTTTAGCAGGCAAAGAAAAAACACAAGATGTTTTCTTTCATGTATTTAATTACCTGCACCAGAAAAGCAAACAAATTATCATTTCTTCAGACAAAGCTCCTGTAGAAATGAAAGGCATGGAGCCACGATTATTATCCAGGTTTAAATGGGGATTAGCAGCCGATTTGCAAATACCTGATTTAGAAACCAGAATTGCTATTCTACAAAAGAGAATTTACAGCGATGGAATCGATGTTCCTTATGAAGTTATAGAATATTTAGCTTATAGTGTTACAACTAATGTTAGAGAGTTGGAAGGAGCCTTAATCTCAATAATGGCACAGTCTTCACTAAATAAGAAAGCAATCAACCTTGATTTGGCACACCAGATGATTGATAAATTTGTGAAGAGCACCTCAAAAGAGATTTCTATAGATTACATCCAAAAAGCAGTATGCGATTATTTTAACTTGCCTGTTGATATTATCAACTCTAAAACTCGCAAACGAGAGATCGTTCAAGCACGTCAACTAGCTATGTATTTTTCAAAGAAACATACTAAATCCTCGTTGGCAACTATCGGTATGCATTGTGGTAATAAAGATCATGCTACCGTTCTGCATGCATGTCGTACCGTAAATAATTTGGTAGAAACTGATAAACAATTCAGAGTCTATGTTGAAGAATTAGACAAGAAGATAAAATTATAATAATACACTAGCTTGGATTTTACACAACTACTAGCTAATTTTATTAATTGAGTAAGGTTGATACTTTGAAATCATTGATAAATTTTCGGCCTAACTCCTAAAATATCTCAAGTGATGAAAATTTTATTTGTTTGTCTGGGTAATATTTGTAAATCTCCTTTAGCCAAAGGAATTCTAAAGCTCAAACTCAAAGAAAAGAACAAAACTGCTGTTGTTGATTCTGCTGGCTTTGAATCATATCACATAAATGAACCACCCGATCAGCGAGTCATTAAGATCGCAAAAAAAGCTGGGATTGACATTTCTAAAGAAAGCTGTAGGCTTTTTACTACCGAAGATTTTGATAAATTCGACATAATCTATATTATGGACGCATCAAATTATAAGGACTTGCAATATTTTTCAAGAAATGAAGAAGACATAAAAAAAGCACATTATTTGATGAGTGTAATTGATGGAAAGAACAAAACAGTTCCTGGTTCTTTTTATGAAGGTGATGCCGAATTTGAAAAAGCTTTCAAGTTAATTGACAGCGCTTGCGAAATAATAGCAGAACAGATTTAATAATTTATTAGTACATCGAAATTGGATAATTTAACAGAGCCTGACATTGATACGATAAATCAGGCACATAATCGAATAAAAAACTACATTCACCGAACCCCCATCCATTCTTCACAACTATTAAATAAAATAATTGGCGCTGAGATCTATTTCAAATGCGAGAACTTTCAAAAAGTTGGGGCATTTAAATCAAGGGGTGCAGTTAATGCGGTTTACTCTTTAAGCGAAGACCAATTAAAATATGGTGTTTGCACACATTCGTCAGGCAACCATGCTCAGGCTTTAGCACGCGCCGCTAAACTTAGGAATATCAAAGCATTTATTGTAATGCCCGAGAATTCACCCATTGTAAAAGTAGACGCAGTTAAACAATATAGCGGTGAGATCACTTTTTGTAAACCCACACTGGAGGCACGAGAAAATACGATTAAAGAAATAATTAAAAAAACCAAGGCTACCGAAATCCATCCTTACAATGATTACAGGATCATAGCCGGTCAGGCTACTGCAGCTAAGGAATTTATTGAGGATCGGCCTGAATTAGATATAATTATGGTACCCGTTGGTGGCGGTGGATTACTGAGTGGGACAGCATTAGCTATAAGATTTTTATCGCCTAAGACAAGAGTTATCGCCGCTGAACCGGAAAATGCTAACGATGCTTATCGTTCATTCAATGCTAAGAAGTTCTACCCATCAATCGAACCTAAAACAATTGCTGATGGATTATTAACATCGCTTGGCACACTAACTTTTCCTATTATTATTAAATACGTTGATCAAATTGTAACAGTAAGTGAACCAACGATTATAGAAGCCATGAAATTAATTTGGGAAAGATTAAAAATCATCATTGAACCTTCTTCGGCGGTACCCCTCGCCAGCATGATGGAAAACAAATTTGATTTTCAAAATAAAAAGATCGGAATTATTATCTCTGGTGGTAACATCGATCTAAATAAAGTTCCATTTTAAGATCTGATGACAACCACTAAATACATTAAACGATTATTCCTCATTCCAACAACTTTGGGGGATTCAGAATATTATCAGGTTTTCCCCCAAATTAATAAAGAAATCATACTTAAACTTTCCACTTTCATTGTTGAAGACCTTCGATCGGCACGTCGCTTTTTGAAGAAAAATAAGTATCCCGGAAATTTTGATGATACAACTTTCTACCTTTTAAATGAACACACACGAGAAGAAGAAACCATCTCATATTTAATATCTGAGAATAATAATGAAGAAATTGGATTAATGTCAGAAGCAGGCATGCCTTGCCTTGCAGATCCTGGCAGCTTAATTGTTAAGCAAGCTCATCATTTGGGGGTTCGTGTTATTCCGCTAACCGGTCCTTCTTCAATCATTTTGGCTTTGATCGCTTCAGGGTTTACCGGGCAAAATTTCTTATTTCATGGTTATCTTCCAATTAAATTAAACGAACGAATAAAGGTGATTAAGGAAATAGAAAACGATGCATGGAAGAAAGACCAAACACAGATATTTATTGAAGCCCCATACAGAAATCAAAAACTCTTGAACTCAATATTAGATGTTTGCAATAAGAATACCATGTTATGCATTGCAACCGACATAACACTTAGGTCAGAATTTATTGTTAGCAAACCAATACGGGAATGGAGAAAAGCACCTCCTGAAATCAATAAGAAACCAACTGTATTTCTATTATCCAAATAGATACTTAATGATGCGCATCATCAGATCCATGCACATGCCCATGATCCAATTCTTCTTTTGTAGCTACTCTTACGTCGAGAATCTCCCCTTGAAAATGCAGATCTTGTCCTGCCAACGGATGGTTAAAATCCAAAGTCAGTTTCTCATCAGCGATCTTCAAAAGCTTACCATTTAAATGATGACCTTTCTCATTTTGCATTGGAATGACTTTCCCAACAACTAGAAGTTCTTCATCTAATTTTCCTTCCACTTCAAAAATCTTTTTATCCAAATTAACAATAGCTTCTTTGCTATGATGCCCATAACCCTCTTCGGCAGATAATATAAAAGTGAATTTATCAGCAACGGTAAGACCTTCTAAGTTCTTTTCAAAAACAGGTAGCAAGCCCCCAACCCCAAACAAATACACAAATGGGTTCTCCTTCTCAACCTTCTGAACAGATTCTCCATTTTCATCATTTAATCGTAGTTCATAGGTCATTGAAACTACCTCATTTTTCGATATTTTCATTTTATTAGTTTAAAATATTATTATGTTTTTTTTTTAATAAGCTTGCAAAGTTACAAATTCCAATACAAAAAAATACACGTTTATTTGTAATGATTTTTATTTAACTTCGTCTTTAACATAATTGTATTAATTAAAAACTATAAATCTTGAGTGAAGTTGTACTTTCCATCGATAAACTCTCTAAACGATATGGAAGGATTAAAGCCCTTGATGAACTATCGTTAGATATTGAAAAAGGAAACATATTTGGAATATTGGGTCCGAACGGAAGTGGGAAAACCACCACATTAGGCATTGTGCTTGATGCTATAAATGCTACGTCAGGGAGCTTTAAGTGGTTTGGAGAAACACCTACAAAAAATCATCGAAAAAAAATAGGTGCTATTCTCGAATCACCGGTATTTTACCCCTATATGTCGGCCACAAAGAACCTGGAAATTATTGCAGAAATAAAAAGTGCTTCTTATGATCAAATTCCTGAAGTACTTAAAACCGTTGATCTCTTCGAGCGGAGAAACAGTAAATTCAGAACTTATTCGTTAGGGATGAAACAACGCCTTGCAATTGCAGCTGCGCTACTTGGAAAACCCGAGGTTCTCATTCTTGACGAGCCCACAAATGGACTCGATCCAAAAGGAATATCAGAGATTAGAGATATTATAAAGAAAATTGCCAGTGTTGGATTAACGCTGGTTTTAGCCAGTCATCTGCTTGATGAAGTTCAGAAGGTATGCACCCATGTCGCTATTCTGGAGAAAGGCAAAAAACTATTTTCGGGCAGAATAAATGAAATATTGAAAGAAACTCTTTATGTTGAAGTGGGTAGCCCTGACATGAAAGCACTTCATGCTTCACTAAGTATTTTTAATAAAGTTCAAATTGTTGAAGCAGACGATAATGTAATTGCTGTGAAACTCGATGAGAAAATGGATAGTTCAGAGCTAAATAAATATCTTTTAGAAAAAGGCATTTCAATTTCTCATATTTCCATCAAAAAGAAAAGTTTAGAAAATTATTTTTTAGAATTATTAGCTGAATCTCATGATAAGACTTCTTAACATTGAATTTAAAAAAGTTATCTACAATAAAACTTTTTGGGTATTACTCGGGCTCTATGGAATTATTCTAGGTGGTATTCTTATTGGGGTACAAACATTTATCAACGAATTAATGGTGGATGTCGGTAAAGATGCACCTATACCCGTGTCTAAAATATCGCTCTATGAATTCCCCGGTATTTGGCAAAATTTTACTTTTCTGGCCGGGAATTTCAAAATAATTTTGGCGATGATTGTAATCATCATTATAACGAATGAATATTCTTACAAAACCATCCGGCAAAATATTGTTACCGGAATGTCACGTATGGATTTTCTGATGTCCAAGCTTCTTATGACTTTTGTAATCAGTTTGGCGGCTACAATCTTCATCTTTATTCTTGGATTTATTCTAGGCGTAATCAATACTCCTGAAGTAACATTTTTAATGATATTCGAGAAAACGGTATTCATTTTTGCATACCTGCTTGAACTGTTTGCTTTTCTGAGTTTCGCACTTTTATTAGGGTTACTTTCCAAACGATCAGGTTTCGCCATCGGCTTATTTTTCTTGTATTATTATGTTATTGAAAGATTTATCAATTACAAATTACCTGATGACTGGGGGGATTTTCTTCCACTGCGTGCCATCGCAAATTTAATTGATACACCAAATACTGCTCTGATGAAGCTTTTTGGGTATAATTTCCGTGAAGTTGTAGCACCTCAGGACGTGATAGTTGTATTGTCTTTTACAGCATTGTTTATTTACCTTATGTTCCTGATTTTAAAGAAAAGAGACTTATAAATCAGTCAATACTACTTTATTCCTTTACAAATACATTATCACACATTTCAAGACAATTAAGTTGTTTAAGAGCAATGCATTGTAACGAATTAAATATACTTAGAACTCTAAAGCAATATCTCAGGTGAAGGTTTATCCCTGATATGCTTCATCTTCCTAAAAATTAAATTATATTTGAAAGGTAAAGTTGATATAATGCGAGAAAAATTTAAAGTAAAAACTCCAGAAACATTTGAAGATTCTAAGATGGGTTATTCTAAACGGATTTTTGATATCATATTCTCCATAATTTCATTATTACTTTTATTTCCTGTCTGGTTTCTGGCAATGATTCTTCTAAAACTTGAATCAAAAGGTCCGGTTTTATATATTTCCAGACGAGTAGGAACCGGTTATGAAATATTTAAATCTTATAAATTTCGATCGATGCATGTTGGATCTGAAGAAAAAATCGCACAACTATCTCAATTAAACCAATACCTGATCGAGCACCACAAAATGGATAAAAGCATACCTGGATCTGAGAAATGTAAAGATTGTGATGAACTCGGCAAACCCTGTTCACCAATATTGCATATCGATGGTGTTGAAATATGTGAAAACTCTTACCTGAAGAGGAAAAGAGAAGATACCAATTCGGTAACTTTTTTTAAGATAAAAGATGATCCAAGATTAACCAAAATTGGTAAACTAATTAGAAACTATAATATTGATGAAATTCCACAATTTATTAATGTTATAAAAGGAGATATGTCAATTGTTGGAAACAGGTCTTTGCCTCTTTACGAAGCGGAAGAACTTACTGATGATCAGTGGGGTCTACGATTTTTAGCACCTGTAGGCATCACAGGTCTATGGCAAATTAGTCAGCCCACATCAGAACGACTTTCTGCTGAACCCAGAAAAAATCTCGACAATCAATATGTTTTTAATTCGTCCTTTTGGGGTGACATTAGATTGATATTTCTTACGATTCCTGCAATACTTAGCAAGCCAAAACCAAGTAAAACAGACTAATTTTCTTTTAAAGCACTCAACCTTTCTAACAATGGAGGGTGCGAGTAGTAAAATAAAACATAAACATGATGCGGTCGTAAGTTACTTAAACTGTTTACCGACAATTTTTTTAGAGCTAGTTGTAATGAATCAGCCAATTGATATGATTTTGCATATCTATCTGCTGCATACTCATTTTTACGCATTACGTAATTTACAAACAAGCCGAGGATAAGCGAAATAGGACTGTATAGTATACCAAAGGCTATTACCCCCAAATGGAAACTACTGTTTACAGAGCCCAACGATGCTGATAAAATAGGATTATCAATAAATAGTGAAAGAAGAAATAACATAATTCCGGTTTGAGCTAAAGAAGTACCCATCCCAATTAGTGAATGCTTTTTTTTGTAATGCCCAATTTCATGAGCCAGAATGGCAACTAACTCTTGAACGGAATGCTCTTCAATTAAGGTATCAAACAGTACAATTCGTTTCTTAGGTCCAAATCCACTAAAATATGCATTGGCTTTTGTTGATCGCTTTGAACCGTCAATAACATAAATATTATGCAATTTAAAACCTGCTTTTTTGGCAAACACCTCAATCTCGTCCCTTAATTCTCCTTCCGAAAGTGGTGATTGCTTGTTAAATAAGGGTACTATCATGCTGGAATAAAACATGCTCATCAGAATAGTAAGAACTCCAATTACACCCCAGCATATCAACCAAAACCACTGCCCGGTAATAGTGTAAATCCAAACGGTTAAAGTCAGCAACCCACCTCCTAAAATAATAGTGAGCAGCCATCCTTTTAGCTTATCAATAATAAATGTTTGAACGCTCGTTTTATTAAATCCATATTTCTCTTCAATAATAAAAGTACGGTAAAGACTAAAAGGTATTGATAAGATATCTGCTAAGAAACCGATAATTCCAAAAAACAGGATAGCAATAATTATGGCATTGTTTGAGTACGACCTCAATAATTTATCAAGATATGCGAAACCTTCCAAATAGAGAAAAGCTATAATGACAATAAACGAGATTGTTGAAATTATAATCGATAATTTTTGCTTCGCTCTGGCATAATTTTGAGATTTACGATACTTCTCAACATCATAAATTCCATTTAATTCTGCAGGCAAATCATTACTCCAACAGGTTGAATTCAAATAATCTAGAAATTGTTCCAATAAATAATCGGCAATAATTACTCCGATAATTATTAAAAATAGCGTTTGAGAATTCATTTACCAAACAATAAATTAAAAGATATCTTGGATCTCTTTACATATTCATCCCACCACAAACGCTTACAACCTGTCCTGTAACATAACCTGCAAGATCTGATGCAAGGAATATGGCTATGTTTGCAACATCATTTGGAGCACCTGATCTTTGCAATGGAATCGTTTTAATCCATTTTTCTTTCACATCTTCAGGTAATTTGGCAGTCATTTCTGTTTCAATAAAACCAGGAGCGATTGCATTACATCGTATATTTCTTGATCCGAGTTCTTGTGCAATTGATTTTGTAAAACCAATTAATCCTGCTTTTGAGGCGGCATAATTAGATTGACCGGCATTGCCACCAACACCAACTACTGAACTCATATTAATAATACTTCCAAATCTCTGCTTGAGCATGATACGCTGAACCGCCTTTGTAAGATTAAAAATCGATTTAAGGTTAACTTTAATAACCAAATCCCAATCAGCCTCGGTCATGCGCATCAGAAAATTATCTCTTGTTATTCCGGCATTATTTACTAATGCATCTATGGTTCCGAATTCCTCCACCACATCATTAATTAATGCTTCGCCTGCAGCAAATGAGCTAGCATCAGACTCAAATCCTTTAACTTTTAATCCCTTATCATTAATTTCTTGTTCCAATGATTTTGCATGATCATCAAATACAATATCAGAAAAAGCAATATTTGCACCCTGATCAGCAAATTTCAACGCGATTTCTCTACCAATACCTCTAGAGGCACCAGTTATTAAAGCCGTTTTTCCTTCAAGTAATCCCATAATTTTATTTGTCTTATTAAGAATCAACAACAAATTTATTCAAAATTTTTAATTAATCACTGGTGTTACGCATTAAAATATTAGCTTTCGGAGATGACTGTTAATAACCTTTTAGATATTTATACCGATTATTTTTTGGTAAATCCGAGCTACAGCACAGCTACGGGATTGTCATGAGTAACCAATGAAGCCGTAAGTCATGACCAGGTAACTCGTTTACTATCTGGCGATAAGTTAAGTTCAAAATCTCTACAACCACATATAAAAGTAATTATAATGATTATTTGATGATACCTTTACTATTAGCTGCTTTTTAGGTTTTTATTTTATTCACCGCCTTAAGAAGCTTTTAATTGGTTTCAAAATTAATAGCCAACTAGTTGGGTATCTATCTCATTTATCTGGATTTTTACACTTGATCATAATGCGATGTTATGGTATAGGTGTATTTAAAACCCTACTCCAATTCTAAATTCTGGAACGAGCTTTTGCCCTTTGTAATACGTGCTTACAAGATCGAAACGCATAACTTTAAATATGTGTTCGAAACCAATAAAGAATTCCGTATACTCCTTTTTCTCCTTTGTATATAAGAAATTTACACCGGCTAATGCTTGTATTTTAGATTTCCTTAAAAATGGAACTTTATTAATAATCCAACCATTGAAATGATGATAATAATTAAAGGCAATATAATTTCCAATGGTACTGTTCGAATAATAATTTAGTGAATGAAAAGAAACAGTTTTGCTCGACGTATAATAATTATCTTTTCCACCAATGGTAATTTCTCCATCTCCTTCCTGGGGAATCAAAGCAGTTTGATTTCCATCAAAATGTTTAAAATCCATAAAATACACTCTTGATGTATTGAAAAATCCACCGAATTCAATCGCAACGTTTGATACTCCTAAATTCGCTAAACTTATTCCATCATTTATCCGAACATACCAATAATCAAAGTCAGATTCTGAGATAGACGTATTTAAGCCTTTCTTATATCCAAATTTTAGTATTGGGTATGTGGTTTTATATCGCTCTTTATCATTGGGATAGCGTGCATATTTCTGTCCAAATTTAATGGTGATATCAACTGAAAGGATTAGCGCTTTATTGCTTATGAATGCAGGGCTGTCATCCGATGGAATCAGCGGATTATTGGATGTAAAGTTTTTATCCGGCACTTTAAAAATAGTAAAATCAGCATTATTTACTAAGGGCGATCTTTTTGCATACTCAAGAGAAGTCAAGACATATAATCCATTTAATATTTCCCTTCTATGTGCTAATTTCAAAAATTTCTTTTCATAGAATTTAGCAAAATTTTCCTTAAATAATACTGTATGACAAGTATTTAAAAATAAGCTAATTGGGTTATCTTCGTTATATTGGAATGTATTTACCCCCCCTTCAAGCCTCAATTGCTGCAAATTAATACGATCAAAATAATAGATAATTCGTGGCTGATAATAAAAATTCTTATTGGTAAAACTGTATTTCGTAGATAAATTTGTTGTCAGCCGATTGCTATTCTCAAAAGTCTTAGAAAAACTTTGTCTTAGATTCAGATGAAAACCTTCAACCAAATTGAAGTTGATCATTGACTTTAAAATCGGATTTAAACGATAATAAGTATGTTTGAAAACATTATGATTGGAGTATCCTCCGCCCCATAATACCTTTCTAATCTTAAATTTATTATTCCTTCGATTTATAGAATCCTGATACGTTTTTGATTCACGGATTTCAAGCATGCTATCTCCCTTAAAATAATTCTCAATTTCTTCCTCTGTAAGGATTGCCAGACGATTATCATCCCAGTATACAGAATCACGTGTGGAACTTTCTTCTGTTACCCTAAAAACCTCATTGTTGAAAAACTTTTCAGGAAAGCCCTTATTCACTTCATGCTCAGAGAAAAAACCAATAAAATTAGTGCTTGCTTTAAAACCAAATATTTTAAAGTACATCACAATATGCAGTGATAACGGCATTCTTATTGAGTCGTTTACAGGCACATGCACCTGTCTAATAAAAATACTATCCGTAAAATCTATTTGCGATTGACGGGTTATTGTCAAATCGAGACTATGAATATTCCAATCATTCTCAACGATATAAATGAAGCCTTTAAATATATTATCATGATCGCGCTTCGGAATTACCTGGATTTTATGAATCAGATCTTTATTGTCTAAGAACGATTCTATCAATCTGTATTTGTAATAAAACATCGCATTATTTGCGATTGGTGAAATAAAAGATCTTTCTGAAACTCCAACGTTTACATGATTTTTGTAAAAATTAAGCATAATCATTTGAGCACGGTTGAAGCTATATCCGGTTTTTTCTCCGGCAACTTTTGACGCGATCATCTCTTCTTTTTGATGATTTGGTTTTTCGAAGTAATACTTGCTAACTGATTCTGACAAGTAGACTAAACCCAATTCTGTTGAATCCGGCATTTCGCTTTTTGGAATCAGAAAAAAACTCGCTGGTATTTCATCAAGCGTAACATTACTTTTCATATATATTCTTTCCGAAAACGAGTTGATTACATCATAGTAATGCTTGCGTTTTTTTATGGACTGCCGAATAATTGGATAAGCAGGATCTTCACTATTAGCATAAATTACAACTTCATTTAATAGGGTGCTTTCAGTTTTTAAAATAATTTTTAAAGGGCTTGAATTCTCATCTGAGCAAATCTCAACTACCTGCTTCTTGAAACCAACATATTGAAAAACCAGATTACATAAGATATTATTCTCAATACCAAGTGTGAAATTGCCTTTGAAATTCGAAGTCACACCCTGGGTAGTACCCTCAATATATATATTTACAAATGGCAATGGTTCATTCTTCTCATTAATTACTTGGCCGGAGATAATCCTTATTTCATTATCTTTTGGTTGTGCTTTAGCTTCATTTTCTTGCAATACTAACGAAAAGAATATTGTTAAGGCTGCTAAATAGAATTGATATTTGTCCACGTTTGTTCAAATTTGTTTGATCACTTATTTAATCTAAGTTTTCAATAATGTAAAACTAAATAATTATTCAGGATCAATACTGTCCTAAACGTTTTTGATTCCAAGGTAAAAGTATAAATTTACTGGGTTTTGAGCACATTTTTCTCGACTTTCAGAAAAGAACCCCCTGATAATTGTTTGCTGGAGGACT
>PIVJ01000510.1 GCA_003353955.1 Bacteroidota bacterium
CATCTCTGTGACCTTGACCTTTGACCTCAAGTCAAAACCCGTGTAGTACGATTTGTAGAATGTTGCACTGGATGCTCATACCCATTTTCGTTGAAATCTATGGACTTGAAAGGGGTCGAAAGGCCCAAAGTGTGATTTTCGTTATTTGAACTCTGTGAACTTGACCTGTAGGACCCGCCCAGGAAGGTTCCCACCATGTTTGGTTAAGATGGGTTATGGGAAAGTGAAACTAGAGGTACCTGAAAGGTACAATGTCCACCCCAAAAAGTACCATGATGGGGAATTGTTCATCTCTGTGACCTTGACCTTTGACCTCAAGTCAAAACCCGTGTAGTACAATTTGTAGAATGTTGCACTGGATGCGCATACCCATTTTCGTTGAAATCCATGGACTTGAAAGGGCTCAAAAGGCCCAAAGTGTGATTTTCACTATTTGACCTCTGTGTCCTTGACCTTTGACCTCAAGTCAAAACCCGTGTAGTATAATTTGTAGAATGTTGCTGGATGCTCATACCCATTTTCGTTGAAATCCATGGACTTGAAAGGGGTCAAGAGGCCCAAAGTGTGATTTTTTGTAATTTGACCTCTGTGACCTTGACCTTTGACCTCAAGTCAAAACCCGTGTAGTATAATTTGTAGAATGTTGCACTGGATGCTCATTCCCATTTTCGTTGAAACCCATGGACTTGAAAGGGCTCAAAAGGCCCAAAGTGTGATTTTTTGTAATTTGACCTCTGTGACCTTGACCTTTGACCTTTCAAGGTTTCCTTCGAACTTGATCTGTGGGACCTGCCAATGAAGGTTCCTACCCAGTTTGGTTAAGATTGGTTAAAGGGAAAGTGGAAAAACTTTGTCTCATTTGTTACAATGGTCATATTAGAATTTGACCTCTGTGACCTTGACCTTTGACCTCAAGTCAAAACCCGTGTAATAAAATTTGACAAATGTGGCACTGGATCTTCATATCCAGTTTCGTTAATATCGATGGACTCTAAAGGGGTCAAAAGGCCCAAAGTGTGATTTTCCTAATTTGACCTCTGTGACCTTGACCTT
>PIVJ01000511.1 GCA_003353955.1 Bacteroidota bacterium
GACAAATGTTTATCATGCAAACTAGTCTATAGTATAGCAACATGGGATGCTGCTATGTTTGGCATCATGGCCATATTTAGGCAAAAACATTGTTTTTTCTTGGAACAAAACCTTGTGGTGGGTCATATTCAAAAGTGGTCACACTGACAATTAAAAAGTGAAGTGTTTACCTCTCAGAAAACTTTATAGTTGCATATCTGGGCTATATCAAACAAGAAATTTTTTTGTCAAATCACCTCTCATTTTTTTTTAATTGGGCTATTATAAATAAAAAATATGTTTTCTTCCGCGACGGACGGAAAATTGTTTTTTTCGATTTATGCCCAGATGCTGGTTGCTTTCCAAAACTTCATTGATGGTATTTTTGACACTATTTATTGACTTTAAATCAGTGGCAGCTAAACTTATTGAATGACTATAAATAAGGAATAATTTCAATCAATACCCCAAATTTTGACGTCGAATTCCGTCCGTCGCATTTTTTTTCACGTTTTCTTAGATAATTTGTACAATCCTTAAAGGGGGTTCATTATTTCATGGAAACTATCGATTTTTGGCAAGAGAAACACTATGCAATTTCCAGAAATTTTTTATCTGTTGTAGATTTCTGGCTATGCAATCTCTACTTCAGCGACGCGACGGACGGAAATTGAATGTGCCACAGACGGAAAATCAACAGACACACATATAAGGCTTAATATTAAGGTCTGCACAGACTGGCAGAATGCATAAATGCAATTACCAAGCACAACAGTCTTTCCCTTAAGTGATACATGCAGGACAAGCCAAATCACAGGCAGGTTGTCACCAAATTAGGACATTCTGGGTCGGCGTGGAATTCCGTCCGTCGCATTTTTTTCATGTTTTCTTAGATAATTTGTACAATCCTTAAAGGGGGTTCATTATTTCATGTAAACTATCTCTTTTTGGCATGACAATCACTATGCAATTTCCAAAAGTTTTTTACCTGTTGTAGATTTCTGGCTATGCAATCTCTACTTCAGTGACGCGACGGACGGAAATTCAATGTGCGACGGACGGAAAATCAACAAA
>PIVJ01000512.1 GCA_003353955.1 Bacteroidota bacterium
TAAAAAACCCGGAAATGGTTTTACAAGACAGAATCCGAAAAAAAGGGGCTGGAAGAAAACCAGTTATAGAAATAATTGAAAATATAGATGAAGTCTTTCTCAAAGTTATTGACAACTATATTGCTGGTGATCCTATGAATAGAAAAATTCGTTGGACCAATTTAAGCCACAAAAAAATTGCAGCAAAAATGAAAGAGAATGAAATTAATATCAGCGTAACAGTGGTTAAAAAACTGTTAAAAAAGCACGGATTCACAAAACGTAAGGCCTTTAAAAACACCCCTATTGGGTCCTCTAAAAATCGGAATGAACAATTTGAAAAAATTACTCAGCTAAAAGAACAATATTTCATGGATGGCAACCCTGTGATCAGTATGGATACAAAAAAAAAGAGCTTTTAGGCAATCTATATCGGGATGGACACCTTTATGCTACGGGTAGAATTGAAGTCTATGATCATGATTTTCCATATCTTGCTGAAGGGATAGTGATTCCCCATGGTATTTATGATTTGAAATATAACAAAGCCTATATAAACATTGGTGTTAGCAAGGATACAAGCGAGTTTGCCTGTGACTCTATAAGGGTATGGTGGGAAAATTATGGCAAGCTTCAATATACGAATTGTACTTCCATCCTCATCCTTGCAGATGGAGGAGGTAGCAATTCAAGCCGCCATTATATCTTCAAAGAAGACTTGCAAAAGCTGGTAGATGAAATCGGAGTAGAAATTCGCATTGCACATTTTCCACCTTATACTTCGAAATGGAATCCTATAGAACATCGGTTATTCCCACATATTACAAGATCTTTAAAGGGTGTCATTTTGAAAAGTCATGATTATGTCAAAGAACTGATTGAAAATACGACAACACGAACAGGCTTAAAAGTTAAAGCCACCATTATAAAAAAAATCTATAAAACTGGGAGAAAATATGCTGATAATTTTAAAGAGACCATGAGAATAGTTTTTGATGATTATCTGGGGCAGTGGAATTATAGAGCGATACCGGGGAAAACATAATTATGGTCAGTTTATTTTGTTTTCATT
>PIVJ01000513.1 GCA_003353955.1 Bacteroidota bacterium
AGTTTTAGCAAAACTAACTATGCAGCTCAAGATTAAATGACCAGAATGAGTTCATTTTGAGTCGTTTATCTTATTCGTTGATGCATTGAACAGAATCATTATTCCCAAAGAAAAAAAAAATTGTTAATTGGGGTTACCTTTTACTAGTTCTTGGTATTAATAAAATGAGAGCATGGCTATTATTTAGAATCAATCTAAATAAAATTGGAAAAAATAACTTTTGTCGATTCTTAGAATTAAATAATATGGGAGAGATATTATAACCTTAACAGATCGCATAAATCACATGGATGCTTAAAATAAGAATACGCTAAATGATTTTGAAATATAAAAGACACCCGAAAGTAATCAAGACACCCCAATTATGGATGGATATGCTTAGCAAAGGTGCACATATATACCCGTTGGCGTTCGTTGGGAAAAAGACAGCAACACAGAAAAACAACAAGTAAACGACAAAATAAGTATTAACAATTAAAAAAAGGAGGTCGAATGCGACACAAGCGATTAACATTAAGTGCCGTACTCTTGTTAGGACTTGGACTGACAGGATTACAAGCACAAGAAAGTATTAACACCACAGGCAGCAATATTTCGGGCAGCGGAGGCTCGGCGAGTTATTCCGTCGGTCAGGTGGTTTATACTACCATTACCGGAACAAACGGAAGCGCAGCACAAGGCGTGCAGCAACCATTTGAGATTTTTGAAGTAACAGGTCTCAAAAATGTAAACGATATCGAAAAGCTAGAAGTTATCGAAAAGGCAATAGATATCGAAAAGGCAAGAGGTATAATTTTGAATTGTACTGCCTACCCAAACCCAACTACCAATTATCTAACACTTGATATGGGCAGTTACGATTTGTCCAATCTTAGCTTTCAGTTGTTCGATATAAATGGAAGACTAATTGAGAGTAAGGAAGTTGAAGGCAATAAAACCAGAATTACAATGAGTAATCTTGTTCCGGCAACTTATTTTATAAGAGTAATACAAGATAACAAAGAAGTAAAAACATTTAAAATCATAAAAAAATAATAGGAGATAAAAT
>PIVJ01000514.1 GCA_003353955.1 Bacteroidota bacterium
TCAGCATCAGCTTTTAGAACAAGATTATTTTGAGAAGAACTTTCTACCTTTATATTTGTCAAATTTAACTTAGAATTATAGTCTGGTTTATTCTCAGTAGATCCAGCTAAGAATTCATAATCTGCAGAGTTAGTAAAATATTTTTGTAATTCTATGTACTTCCCAGCATTTTTAAGATCATCAAACTTTTCAAATTTAGCCAGTATCTCTGGAAAATCTTTTTCATTTGGATCAATTTCAGAAGTTTTATCTTTATTACAAGAAGAGAAAGCCAATGCAATGGCAATCAAGCCAGTATAGATTAAATTTTTTGCTTTCATTTTGATACCACCTTTTCAAGTTTAGATTTTCCATTTTCCATATTCTCAACTCTCAGTAATTGCAGTCCTTTAAGGCTAGACTTAGGAAAACTTTTACTTTCTCCTTTACTAAGAACATAGGGTTCATTATCAGGTTGAATTAATTTCCCTCCAAGTGAATACCTATCTGTATCTAATTTTATGCTCCCTTCCCCAACATAACTAACTTTAGTTCCATCATGACTAACAAGAACATCTTTTAGGTATTTGGTATCATCTTCAATTCCAACCCCAGACCTAATATAAATCATGTGGGTTGTATCTTGAGACCTTTCACAATCAGACCTATCAGAAGTTCCCCATAAAGTTCTTTTCACATCTTTTTCTCCAAACGATTCTCTCACCGTTTCATCACTGTAATGAATTTCAACATTTCCAGTAGGGTGACTAAATACCGGCATACCTGTTTCACCAGGAAGGGGATTTGCATCATTAGGGTTTCCAACATATTCTACATCAGCAGGAGCTGAAACATATTTTGGCATAATCCTATTGTCAAAATCGGTTTCTTTAGTTAAAACTTCCAAAGAATTTCCAGAAACATCGGTTCCCTTTTCATATTCATTTGCCTTTCCAACTAATCCATTACAGCTTCGATTAATAGTATCTCTTCTTGTGGTAACTGTAACAGGACTTCCAGAAGCATCTGAAAAAGTACTAGTTGCGAAATCATATGTTGGAAGTTGTGT
>PIVJ01000515.1 GCA_003353955.1 Bacteroidota bacterium
TAGTTCATAAACATCATCTTGTTGAGTTTTGTTTAGTGTCATGAAAACACCATTAGCTTCACCAGGATAATTTAGAACATGGTTTATACATTGTTGAGTAAGTTCAGCTTGATTTACTGCTTGATTCATTTCATCAAAAGCTTTTGACCAAGACCAGTTTGAAGGATTATTAGGATTATACATAGTTATTTATTTATTAGTTTTTTAAATTCTTTTGATGATATTTTACCTTCTAAAAAATCAAGTACTATTTTAGTTACGTCTATATTATTTTTATTAGTTACTATCATATTATTTATTTTTATTAGTTTATATTATTATCCACTTTGGATAGTATTTAGTTTGTGCTGAGTAATATGTTCGTGTTATTTATAGTCGTTAAAGTATTACTATCAACATCGACTTTTACTTATTCATATTTGATTTACCAGGAAACAAGTAACTAACTGGACTTTTAGTTTATTAAGATATTTCACTTAATTCTCTACAGAATTTTGGAACAGTATTACTATTTGTATAAGATTTGTACTGTTGGAAACAACTCATAGTTTCAAACTTTTCTTGATATGTTGAGTATATTTCATCATGATCATAAGTGAAAGTTATATCTTTATTGTTAGTGAAAGTGATTACAGTATTAGTACCGAGTAATGATTTTCTGATTACAAATCTTTTTGTTGTTAGTTTATTAGTTTTCATATTTATTTTATTTTATTTATTTATATTTAGTTTAGTTGTTATTATTATCCAGTTGTTGTCGTATTTAGTTTGTAAGAGTGTAGTTTTATTTGTATGTTATTTATTAGTTAGAAGTCTTACACACATTCTCTCTAGAATTTACTATTCTTTAAATACTATTTTCAGTACATTTATTATTGAAAAGAAGAACGTTAAGTATATTATTGTTAGTATCATTTTATTTAATTAGTTGTTTATTTATTTAACTTACATTTATATTATCCAATACACATCGTATTTAGTTTGTAGTAATATGTCAATGTATTTTATAAAATAAAAGGAAAAGGTAAAACATAACTCGTTGA
>PIVJ01000516.1 GCA_003353955.1 Bacteroidota bacterium
TTGAGCAATAAACACATAAATATAGCCTTGGTCAAGATGGGTTCAGAGGCAAATTATCACACTTTTGGAAGGGTGTAGGTATAATAAATTAATTATAGCTCAAAACCTGGCAACTTGCCAGAAATGGTTATATAGCATTTTTGTTGCTAAGATACCATGGAATAATAATATGTGTAAGAAATTTAATCCGGTGCAAAATGGGGTCTATAAGGGTCAAGTGGGACTATTTACTTCCAGGTCATTGGTTCTAGACGAATTTGAGTGCAGATAATTAAATAGAGTTCTTTTTGTTTTGTGGCCCCCCAGCCAGGGGGGTTGAATTTCAATGGGGGTGGTTGTTTTATAAAATAGGTCAGCATGTGTACTTTAGATGTGTATGGTTTGGGAGGTGAGTCTCTTTCTATGTATTAAATTATTGATGTCTGATGAGTTGGCATACATTACTAGTATCCTTGGGCAGGGATTTCCCAGAAACTGAGGGTATGGTCATTAATTAATTAATTAGTTGCTTATTTAGTACACAACATCCCACTTTCTCCCTGTCATAATGTAGGTATAATATGTTGCTATGCACATGAATTTTTATTCCAACTTTAATAGACTAGATTTTTTTTTATTGACATGAATGTTATAATGGTCACCTATGGCTAGAGAAACTGGTGACTTGGCCCAATTAGCCTAGTTAGCATTGTTTGTACTAGTCATTATATGGTACAATAGTCAGACAATCCTATGTGTTGTTGAATTACCTTTTGTTATCATTTACATCAAATTATATAACTAATATTTCAGTTATACAATAAGGTCATGTTACACATATCAAATTACATTCATGGGGGTCACTAGGTTTAAAACCTGTAGTAACACTTGATATGTGAAAATCCTCTAAAATATCATAAATTACCACATATACAATGCATAGAATCATTCTAAAATTAAGAAATACACATATTCTTGCAGCTGAGGCCACAAATATTTGTAAATATGATACAATGTATGAAGTAAAAGCTGGTAAATGGACAAGTTTCATGATTTTCCCCTAT
>PIVJ01000517.1 GCA_003353955.1 Bacteroidota bacterium
ATTTTGATCTGATATGACCTTGGAAAGGAGGTCAAAGGTCAAGAAAGACCAGGCAATAATTGATGCATGCAAGAGGCTCTCAGTATTCGCTTGCATGCAAGAGGGATGAAAACTGGACAAATACTTCTTGAGATATCCAGCCTGCAAGTCTGAAAAAACAGTGTTTTGATGACAAATGACATTGAAAAGTAGGTCAAAGGTCAAGGTAGACCACCCAAAGGTTGATGCATGTGAGAGGCTGTCAATATCCACCAGCAGGCAAGAGGGGATGAAAATTGCAGCAATACGTCTTGAGATATCCTGCCTACATGACCAAAAAACAGTATTTTGACAACAAATGACCTTGAAAAGTAGGTCAAAGGTCAAGGTAGCTAGCCCAAAAGTTGAAGCGTTTGAGAGGCACTCAAGAGGGACGTATATACGCTAGCAGGCAAAAAACTGAAACAAACTTTTCAAGTTATGCCGCCTACAAGGCATGAAAACACCATTTTGACCCAAAATGACCTTGGAAAGTAGGTCAAAGGTCAAGGTAGGTGGCCCAAAAGTTGATACAATCTAGGGACCACACAAATACAGCTGCATACCCAGTTTGATGAATATCGAGTCAGTACTTATCTGGGAATTCTGCTTAGACTGCGGACATATGGCAAAAAACAGTATTTTCACAACAAATGACCTTGAAAAGTAGGTCAAAGGTCAAGGTAGCTGGACCAAAAGTTGATGTGTTTGAGAGGCACTCTAGATGGACCTATAGACACAAGCAGGCAAAAAACTGACACAAACTTTTCAAGTTATGCCGCCTACAAGGCCCCAAAACACCATTTTGACCTGAAATGACCTTGGAAAGTAGGTCAAAGGTCAAGGTAGGTGGCCCAAAAGTTGATACAGTCTAGGGACCACAAAAATACACCTGTATGCCCAGTTTGATGAATATCGAGTCAGTAGTTATCTGGGAATTCCGCTTAGACTGCGGACATACGGACGTACGTACGGACGGACGGACGGACGGACGGACAGACGGACGGACAGCACAAAAACAATA
>PIVJ01000518.1 GCA_003353955.1 Bacteroidota bacterium
AAAATTGGAAAGAATTAGTTATTAAAAGAAGCAGAAAAATATTTTATAATCACATGCCAGCAGTTACAATAATGAATCTTGTTGGAAAGGATATTTGGGATAATTATTATAAATTTTGTGTTGATAGGAATCCCTATGATAAAGTAATTTCACAGTATTATTATAGCCTTAGAAAAACTGATTTAAGTTTTTCATCTTACATTAAAAAAGGGAATATGAGCGTGATAAAAGGATTTGATATGTATTCTGATGGAGGTAATATAATTGTGGATAAGATATATAAATACGAGCAATTAAATGAAGCTATAGAAGATATATCGAAAATAATTGGTTGTGAAGTTGAACTTCCATCGTATAGGGCAAAAGGCAACTTTAGAAAGGATTGGAAGAATTACCGTGAATATTACAGTGATTTGGAAAGGGATAAGGTTGCAATTATGTTTGCACGAGAAATAAAGTTATTAGGGTATGAGTTTTAAATCGAATTATAAAAACTCATCAACAAGTAGCAGTATGTAAATTTCTTTATATTAATATATTTATTATGACAGAAAATATATTTCCGGTATTTGATCAATTACTAAACAGAAGTGATAAAGAAAAGGTTCTTAATCAAAGATCGAAAGTTATATGGTTCACTGGATTATCAGGCTCTGGAAAAACGACAATTGCACGTGGAATCGAGATTGAATTGAACAAACGAGGATATTTGACGCAAATTCTAGATGGAGATAATATACGTTCAGGATTAAGTGCTGATTTAGGATTTTCAGAGTCGGATCGAAAGGAAAATATTAGAAGAATTGCTGAAGTATCAAAAATATTATTGAATGGTGGAACGATATGCTTAAATGGGTTTATTGCCCCTACTAAAAAAATAAGGGATATGGCTTATACAATTATTGGCCGAGAAGATATCATTGATGTTTTTATCAATGCGCCTTTAGAGGTATGTGAGAAAAGAGATGTAAAAGGTTTATATAAAAAAGCACGTAAAGGATTGTTAAAAGATTTTACAGGAATTACTTCACCGTTTGAACA
>PIVJ01000519.1 GCA_003353955.1 Bacteroidota bacterium
ACGTTGCGGATGATACAGTTATTGCCGGATTAAACAGTGTCTTTAAAGGCACGATGAAAACACCGTTTACGTGGTATGATATACAAACCGACGATTCTTTATCTTTTGCCGGGAAAACATTTTATGTAGACCTAACAACCACATCCGGAGATGGTTTCAAAACTACAAAATTTGATGTTTCACCAGTAGGTATTCCGATTGACAACATCGTCCAGATTCAAATATTTTTACAATCTGATTTAGCTAATGTGATTTGGCAGAATGTGACAGATGAAGAACTTGTGGCCGGTATCGGTGATACTATTGATCAGACGACCGGTGAAGTTACTTTGAATATTCCATTCACAGGTACACCAGAAACTCAAATCCGTGTTGTTGTAAATTCAATTGATGACATTACCCTTGAAGGTTCTTCGAATGACGGGACAGACATATATTTTAGATCATATGACATGGATTTGTGGTCCGATGATATCGTCGCGTATCAGCCGTGGAAAGTTGCGACATATGCGAAAGGTGATATCATATGGCATGATCGCGCAAAATATATCTGTAATACTGCCGGGGCGCAGGCAACAGATTTTGCCACAAACTCTGCTTTGTGGAGCATTGACGGCACGTATGTCCCTGGCGACATTACAGTAGATGGAAGTGTAAATGTCGGGAATGACGTAAATCTTTCAGGGGATTTAATCGTCGGCGGTACAATCACAAGTACCTCAACTGAAAATCTCCTAGTTCAAGATAGCCATATCTATACTAATTCCGGCTATATAATGGAAGTTGCTAAAAACGGTGGACTTGTTCACAATCTTTTACCACAATCTGAGAATGACGTAGTGACAGCCGGAGCATTTGTGGCTGGGGTGCCTGCAACAAGCAATGCTACCGTTGTTACCATCGGCACAGGTATTTTTGCAAATAAAGATATTATACAAATTTCAAATAGCGCTGAAAATGACGGTATATTTGAAGTATCCTCACATACGGGTAATATTTTAACCGTAAAAGGCATTGGAACGACGCCAAGGGTTTATGA
>PIVJ01000520.1 GCA_003353955.1 Bacteroidota bacterium
CCTCCTTTCTCTCTCGCATTCTCTTGGCGGCGGAACATCGACAGACCACAGCAACATGATTCATGTCGTCTCCCATGCCCCCGAGCAAGCTGGAGTGAGAACGAGGTCTACAGGTTTGAACGGCGGAGTCAAGAACATCTTCAAAGGTTCTCTCTCAGGTGGAAACCCCTTGGGTGAACACGGCAACAACAAGACGAACGGCATCATCCCGTCATGGTAGTCATAGCCAGTGCCACCGAGAACTCCGACTCAACCGGGTCCGATCTCGGTGGAGCCGACCACCTGATCGACTTCAAGACGCATGCCTCCACCTCAGACCACAACTCCGTCAGCACTATCCCTGGCCATGTGGGCAAGACACGACAGGTGAAAGTCAACGAGGCCTACTTCAAGGCTGCAAGTGACCTCGACGCCATTGTCCACAACACGCCTCCCGACGAGCAAGGACCAGTCGAACGCGAACTTCGTGAGTACGGTCACGGTGGGCGCGTACTTGGACCTGTCATCGGGGTCTACGGAAGCGGCTCCAACGACCTCAGTCTTCTGCGCGACCTCGCCGCGTCTGAACTCGCACGGAAACATCTAGAGCACCACAATATGGACTTTTCCAAGCCCGTGCAATGCCCAAGAACAAACTGAACCGGTCCTGGGGGCAGCATATCGCCCGTGGCTGGGCCTCCATGCTCCTGGACCGGCTCCGCGACTACGTTATCCCTGGCACTTCGCCCTGTGCTGCTTGTCCTGCGTACTCAGACCACTATGGTCCCAACTCTGGCGAAGTCATCGACCAGTTCAACCACTTCCACGGCCTTGCCCGTGGGAGCAACCGGAGACGCTGAGCGACTCGCTTAGCGTCTTCTGAATCTCTTGTCCCCCTTTCTTTGCTTGCTGAGGGCTGCTTCTTGGTCTTAGTTCTAGTTCGCCCTTAGGGGCCAGACGAAAATCAAAGATCTCGCTCAGTACATCGGCAATCGCATCAAAGCTGGGGGCTCTGGGAACCCCGTCGTCGACGCACACGGCCACCATCTTA
>PIVJ01000521.1 GCA_003353955.1 Bacteroidota bacterium
TAGGTTCCTGGTGAGGAGTACATATAAGTGGGATTTTGCTCTATCGATTAGCCTCCATCGCCAAAGTCCCAGTACCAGGTGCTGATATCACTCGTACTTATACCTGTGAACTCTGCACTCTCTCCCAAACAGATGCGATCATCTAATATAGAAAAGTCTACATCAGGTGCTAGGTCTACTGTAATATCTTGCTCGGTGGTATCGTTACATCCCATTGTACTTACTATAATAAGTGTAGTAGTATAGATACCCGGATCACTAAAGACATGGGTTGGGTTTTGGAGCGTAGAGGTGTTCTCTGTTCCTGAGTTAGGATCGCCAAAGAACCACTCCCAGCTCATTATATCTGTACCTCCATTGGTGGTACTTAGATCTGTGAAAAATACAGGATCATTATAGCATGTCTCCTCAAAGGTATAATCTGCTATTGGGGATGGTACTACTTCTACATTCTTTATAACGAAGTTTTCGCACGTATCACTATCGGTTACCGTTAATGTGACTGCAAAAGTAGCATCGTTAGTATAGATATGTGATACATCCGGACTATCAGGTGCTGTGATCGTTATATCTGTGCCATCGCCAAAGTCCCAGTGCCAGGTGGTGATAAGTCCGTTTGGTGAGCTGGACAGATCAGTGAAATAGACCGTATCGTTTAAACATGCCGGGCCGCTGTGGGCAAAGTTTGGATTAGGTAGTGGGTTGATGCGTACCTGATGAGTTACACTTGCTGTACAGCCATCTGTAGTTACTATTACAAGTGTTACATCATAATCACCTGTTGCTGCGTATATGTGGCTTGGGTTTTGAAGGTTTGATGTGCCTCCATCGCCAAAACTCCACCCCCAGGTTTGTACTTCCGGGATATTAGTGACTGTGCCATCTACTGTAAACTGCGTCTCGGAGCCTAGACATACTTCGCTATAGGTAAATTCTACTTCTGGCTCATCGGCTACTGTTACTGTTGATACAGTAGTGTCTACACAGCCGTTTATATTGGTGATAATAAGCTGCACGTCATAATCGCC
>PIVJ01000148.1 GCA_003353955.1 Bacteroidota bacterium
CCATGTATCATAAAATTAACAGTATGATACATCCTTTCATCTCAAACACAGTTATGTTACTCTATTTCAAAGAACTTAATCTTTATTTTCGTATCCTTGAGTAACGCAGGACACACAACGTTTTACAACAAAAGATATAAAAAAATAGGCGGTTAGGTGCAGAAATTGAGTAGCTTAGCTTTCTCAAAAGTATGGTAGAATATGAAAGTAAATTAGTTCTTTTTCGCCTACATTTCATATCCGAGCCGTTATGTTCAAGGTTGCCCCGTCATCCTGAGTTATAACAATGAGTTTGTCTAATGAAAATTGGGGTTTGTCGAAATTTGAATGTTATCCTAGGCTTGATGGTTACATTTGACATATACAAAGTGTACCTTTACCTGAAAATGAAATTTTTGAATAGTAGAAATAAAACTAAACCTTTAAAAATATGAATAATTATACTTTGATTGCCGTAATTGTTATTTACATCGTACTGACTCATTTAATAGCGAAGTATATTGGAGAAAAGCGAGAAATCGGTTATGGGAAATCAGTCTTTTGGTCCCTCTTTGGCAGTCCAATAATAGGTTCTATTACGACAATATTGAGTAAAAAGAAGCCTACACAATAACATCAATCAACATTATGTTGAATAAAATCTTGGGGTGTATTAATTAGAGACTAAGTTTTTTTTAGTAATTGCTTTTAACTGTTAATGCAATACCTAAAAACAATTAGAATAATATACACAATCAGCTATTCGCACTAATTACGATATTGGCAATCAACACAAAAAAGAAGAATGAAAGTTTCATGGAAAAATAGATGGATTAAGTTCGGTATATACGGCACTCTTTATATACTTTGGGTTATATGGAATACCAATTACTGGTGGCTGATGGGTTTACTTGTTGTTTTTGATATATACGTAACTAAAAAAATACATTGGGCTTTTTGGAAAAAGAAAGGAGTTAAAAAACAAACCGCTCTGATAGAATGGATGGATGCCATTATATTTGCAGTAATTGCAGCCTCTTTCATCCGTACTTTCTTTTTTGAGATGTATGTTATTCCAAGTTCATCAATGGAGAAATCCCTGCTGGTTGGCGATTATTTGCTTGTGAGTAAATGTACCTATGGCCCAAGAAAACCAAATACTCCAATTGCATTTCCATTTGTACATCATTCTATGCCTCTTTCAAATAACATGGTAAAATCGTTTAGTGAAGCTTGGAAACGTCCGTATATGAGAATGAAAGGATACTCAAGCATAAAGCGTAACGATGCAGTGGTCTTTAATTTTCCAGAAGGAGATACCGTTTGTCTAGGGTATGAGAATCCAAGTTATTATCAGACGTGTCGAGATGCGGGGCGTGAAAATGTTTGGAAACAGTATGAAGTAATATACCGACCGGTTGATAAACGTGAAAATTACATTAAGCGCTGTGTGGGTATTCCGGGAGATAGTATTCAAGTAATTGATGGGCAACTGTATATAAATGGAAAACCCCAAGTTAAAAAGGGAGAGATACAATATCAATATGAAATATTTACTGATGGTTCAACCTTCAATCCCATGGCATTAGAAAGATTAGGAATTTCTCACGATGATTTTCAACGAGGATATATTCAACAAGGCGTTTATGTATTGCCTTTAACTGAAAAGGTTGCAAAACAGATTAAAACCTTCAAAATTGTTACGAAGGTGGTAAGAAGAAATAAGGGTACAACAGATGGAAGCAATTATATTTTCCCTCACGATTCAAGATACAAGTGGAATGAAGATAATTTTGGTCCCATTTGGATTCCTGAAAAAGGAGCTACCATTGATTTGGACTTAGAAAATCTACCTTTTTATAAGCGAATAATTAGTCTTTATGAAAGAAACGAGCTTGAGGTAAAGTATAATGCAATTTATATTAATGGCCAGAAGACCGATTCTTACAAATTTAAAATGGATTATTATTGGATGATGGGAGATAATCGACACAATTCACAGGATTCAAGGTTTTGGGGGTATGTTCCTGAAGACCATATTGGAGGTAAAGCCTCGTATATATGGCTATCGCTTGATAAAGAGTTACGATTCCCTAAAAAAATTCGTCTAAAACGTATGTTTAGAAGTGTTCATTAGTTTTATATTGTAATCGTGATTTTATTTTGAAAATGAGATAAATAGATTAAAACCCAGAACATAACAAAGTACATATTTCAGAGCGGGGTTGGTGCGGTTAGCCACTGCGGATTCTCGCATCATCGTTCAGTCCTCGCAGACATGAACGCTTTCCGAAATCCGCTCCGCAACATGTACCAACCGTTAAGGGCAATTTGAAAAACCGAAGGAAACTGGCAATTTCTGTTGCAAATGTGAGAATAGATATATTTTATTAAAAATAGAAAAAAGAGATTACGAAAACATAATTTGGTTTAGTTAGAATTTTAAACTTTTATTAACATGAAAAGTAAGATTAGTAATAAATTGGCTTTTAATATTTATGCTTGGACAAGATTTTCTTTATTAATATTTTTTATTTTTTTTCTGCTTTGTCAAGTATTAGAAATCCCTCAAAAACTTGGATATGATGTGTTTAAAGGACAATTTATTTTAGTTTTATCAAGTTTTGCTCTTTTCTTAATCGTATTCGAATATATGATTAATCCTGCCTATTTTGAGGCACTGATTTTAAATGGAAAGATTGTTTTTAAATCTTTTGAACCAAATAAAAAGAATGGATTGATATATATTCTGATGTTGTTTTATAAAAAACATTTGAATGAATATACAATTGAAAGACAAGCTTATAATAATTACAAAATCAAAATTGATCGTTTAGGACTTAGGAAGAAACTCATTTTACAAAAGATTGATAGAGGAAAAATTTATGAATCATCACCTATAAACATAAGCTTTTTGAGTACAAGAAAATATACGGAATTGATACTTTCGATTGATAGACTTCAAGAAAAGATAACCTTAAATTAGTAAAATTTATTCTTTTGGTAAACAGCAAACCAAATGAAACTTTAACTACCTATATGCAAGAGTTTTAATAATCTATATGCGACATTATTAATAAATGAAGAGCATTTTCAGTTGACTTGATACATTTAATTTCAACCTTGAAAGACAATAGAGAATAAAATAGAAACACAAAAATATAAATCATTAAAACGATTTATATTTTCAACCGTTGTAGGTAATACAGTTTGCAATTAGCTTATATAAATATTTTAAAGGAATAATATGGAAGGAATATACTGTTTGCTTAAATGATAAATTTCTGATAAATTAACGTTTTAAAAATTACAACAACAATAAAAATTAGAATTATTGGACAAATACAATCATTGAGTTTTCAAGGACATAATCCTAAAATTAACTACGACACTGAACCAAATAAATGTCCTTTTTGTCATAATAAAATCACTCCTCGTAAATACAACGGTTATAATGGCGACTTTGGACTTGAAATTATTTATAGGTGCTCGAATGAAGAATGTCAGAGAATCTTTATTGGAATATATGAAAATAAGGATAATAAGATATTTCGTTTATCAGGTACTTCAATCGGGATGCACGAACCAAGGATTTTTTCGGATATTATTAATTCTCTTTCATCAAATTTTGTTGAAATCTACAATCAAGCATTAACTAGTGAACACTATAAACTCGAACACTTATCAGGTATGGGATATAGAAAAGCTTTAGAGTTTCTGATTAAGGATTACTTAATTTCTAGATTTCCAGACAAAGAAAAAATAATAAAAGATAAATTTTTAGGTAAATGCATTAAGGAAGATGTCGATAATAAAAACCTAAAAGATATGGCAGAAAGAGCTGCTTGGCTAGGTAATGATGAGACTCATTATATTAGAAAATGGGAAACAAAGGATATAAATGATTTAAAAAAATTAATAGATGTTTCTCTACATTGGATTGAAATGGAGCTTTTAACAGAACAGTATAAAGAAGAAATGGTATAAATGTCGAGTAGGTAAAGGGGAATCTCACCCCTAAACCTCTCTCAGAACCGTGCTTGAACCTCTCGATTCACACGGCTCCACAATCAAACCTAAGGCGTGAAACCATATTTCCAATGAGGGAATAAATAAGTGTAGTTTCGTGCAAGCTGTCTGATCCAGCGTTGAGTATTTCGGTCTTAGGGTGCCACTCTAAAAGACGCTACAAAATACATTAATTATT
>PIVJ01000522.1 GCA_003353955.1 Bacteroidota bacterium
ATCTGATTTCGCAAAGGTTTCTTGGTTCGTGCGAGACCAGTCATCTCCAAATGTGCGGCCAGAGCCACCAAATCAGGTTTCTTAAGTTCCATGAGATCTTCCACGGAGGGATGATCCATGAACTGTTCAGGGTCAAATACAACCATATTGACTCACAATGTCCCACCTTTCAGGATTATTTCAAGAACCACAATCTCAAATCAATATTCGCCCAAGGTACAATCAGTCCGGCAATACTCCAACAGTGTCCTTATAAATCAACCAATTACACAACATCAAACACCACACTCTATTCAGAGCAAACAGTGGTGGGGGAACAAGGATACAACCAAAGCCCCACCTAAGGACACAGCACTACACTCTGCAGAGCTTACAGTGCTACAGAATGCAAAGTACCACAATTTGGGTCTACAATTTGTTTGGGGACCAAAACCCCTATCAAGTACATCTTATCAACAACTCCATGGACCAATCGCACCTCTTCGCGAGCGAATCCCGGACGAGCCCCCAATTGTAACGAAATGGCTCACGATCGTTACGTATGATTCAAGATGTGGATCTAAAACCGTCAGCAGTTGGTGCAACCGGACTACTAATGAAACAAATACATCACTCAAATATTCAAAGTGACGTTCATTTATACCAACACCAAGTGCAACACATAGAGGAAAATCCCTCCCTCAAGTAAAGTGCGAAAACTTGGGGACAACTGCTGACAACATTTAACAAATAGGAAAAAACAACTAAATACAGGACACCACAAATACACAACACTTATACACAGGATTAAAGGTTGAGGATGCCATCACGACCAGCATCATTCAAGTTTAGAATTTAGAAGGCCTCAAAATAAGGTTATTGTACAACAGCATTATCAATAGTCAATTGAATCATGGCACAATGATAAAATGGATGGTTCTCGGCACAACAGGCAAAATTCACACAGGAGAGAACCAAGGAAATCACAACTACACAGGTGGCATGGATATTAACAGTATTATCAAAACAATGTATGATATCAGAA
>PIVJ01000523.1 GCA_003353955.1 Bacteroidota bacterium
ACCTAATTTTCGGTGTGGAAGTGAAGGTCACCTAGGAGGGTCATATGGGCCATACAAACTTCAAATACCTCAATTAACGAAAAAACGTGCCATGATTTTCAAAATTGTTGACGACGACGACGACGGACGGACGGACGACGGACACATCGCCAATGCAAAGTCTCACCTTTCGGTGACTACGTCAACAGGTGAGACAAATAGACAAAATGCGAGAAAGCATTCATTCAATAAGCACACAGTAGGCTATTTCAAGAAAATTATTAAGTTAAGTTAACCTGCCATAATTTACTGGCTGATGCGATGAAAATAATGTTTGACCTATATTTCCATGGCAGTAGCTAGGTCACAGGGACGAATTTGGCATCTAGAAGGGTCATGTGACCCATATATATCTCAAATCAATATGTATGAAGTGGAAAAACATGCCACCATTTACTGACTAATGCATGGAAAACAGCGTTTGACCTATATTTCCATGAAAGTAGGTTACAGTGACCTAATTTTTTTATGTAGGTCAATGTGGCCCAGAGGTGTCCAAAATGTTCAATACATCTGAAATTTGGCTATTACTGGTTAACTGAGAGGTCATTTGGGAAAAATGTGTTTTGACCTATATCTCAAAGAAAGTAGGTCACAGAGACCTAAATATCGGTATTGAAGAAACAATGAGCTAGAAAGGTCATATGAACCATGCAAACTTAAAATCCATCCAGGAATGCAAAAACGTGCCACCATTTACTGGCTAATGCATTGAAAATCGAGATTGACCTATATCTTCATGAAAGTAGGTCACAATGACCTAATTCTTCAAATGTAGGTCAATGTGATCTAGAGGTGTCCAAAATGTCAAATACATTTGATATTTGGCCATTTCTGGTCAAAAGAGGGTCCGTTTTAAAAAAACACGTTTTGACCTACATCTCAGAGAAAGTAGGTCACGGCAACCTAATTTTGGACATGGAAGTAAAGGTCTTCTAGAATGGTCATATGGGTCATACAAACTTCAAATCCCCCTATTAACG
>PIVJ01000149.1 GCA_003353955.1 Bacteroidota bacterium
AACAGATTTTCAAAGAGCTAGCAAAGTCAGATCAACAAAAGGGCTAATGGTACATGTCTTTGGTAAATTAGCTGCTGCATTTATTAACTTAATTTTTAACCCTTGATTCACATTATTAAGTATTAACTGCTTTATTCCTCTTAAGAAGCTCAATTCCAATCTCGCAATCTAAGCATCTTTTATGGTCGCAATATTGGGTTTTTAATTCCAATAATGCTTGTGTATAGAAAGCAGCACTTGTATTAAATTGTAATTTCTTCCATTTTTTGATGGTCGCATTTGTTTCTCCTTTAATTTGACTCAAGAACTTCACAGATCGCCGGACAAATTTATCGTTGCCCATCTGTTTTCCATAAATAAATAATGAAGGAACAACTGCATTGATTAGGATTAAGTTAATAGTGGCTTCACCAAGTTTTTTATTTCGTTTTCCCGATTTCTTATCAAAATGATAATGATCGTTCCAGTATAAGGAAGCCTCGATATTAAATAATTTTATCAAATCGTCAACTTTCTTACACTCGATTATTTCTGAGAATAAGATATCACTTTTGTGAATAAGTTTGGCCAGTTGTGCAATCCGGATGGTTGGGAAATTAACGGGTCGAAGTCGAAGGTATTTCCACAGATGCCCGGCTATTGGAGTTAAAGCGTATTTGTTTTTAAGATGTGAGTAAATCACTTTTAATTCAGTTGGATATTCGTCGATAAATGATTTTTCCAACATTCCTGCCTGCCCAAAAAGGAGCGCTTCGGTTTGTAGTAAACTTTCGTTGTTTTTTTTAAGTAGGGTGTAAGGCAAAGAGTTCGCCAGTATTTCAAAAGTGTAACTATTTGTTTTAAACCCGAAACAGTTAGCCAGTTGTACATAAAACAATTGATTAAAGTCATTATTATTTTCTGTAAGCTTGCTTCTTAATATGAGAGATTTTCGCTCCAGTCGTTCAATGGCCAGACGGCCCAAGAAATGATTTCTTCTAAATTCATTCACATCATCCAATTGATTCTCACAAGCAACCCATTGTTTATTTTGCATAAAATATTGATACTCGTTTAAGTGGCTAGTTGGAAATTTATTGTTGAGAACCAGTGTAGCTATTGGATTGAAGTCAGGCAAGGGATGTTGTAAATCATCTTCATAAACAACATGCAGAATTACGCTTTCATATTTTTTATCCGATTGATGATTGTGGTTTATCCAATCTGAAGATTTTGTATGTATTTCGATATTTCCTGCCCAAATCGTATTGTCAATCTTAATAATTGCTTCTGAAAAATCAGGCCCGGCGTCACGATTCCGTATACCCGGATTTTTAATGACTAATTCTTGCTTATCAGTTGTAAATAGTGGAAGATAAATTAATTGAAACTTCCATAGATAGCATAAAAACTCCTCTGAGACTTTCATTAACACTGCTTTTAAAACTTAATTCCCGAAATGGAAATATGTCTACAATAAAAAAGATAAAAATGGAACTAAAATTTTTGCAGTACTTTAACTGATTTTATGTAAATACAATATAAACAGCTACATATAGCACGAAATCATAATTTGGAATAGACCGATTTAATTACTAACTTTGTTGATAGTAAATCTTGACTAATTATTTTGATGGATGATTTAAATACACTGATCCTGAGTGTTGAATATAAATTAAACAAATTAACGGATCAGTTTGAAAAGATGAAGCAAGATAATCAGCGTTTACTTGAAGAAAATAAATTGTTAAATAAAACGATTATAGATAATAATACAATAGTAACTAATCTTAAAGACCAAATACAAAAAGTAAAATTAGCCAAATCAATTAAGTTGGAAGATGGACAAGTTGATGCTAAATTGAAAATAAATGAGCTGGTGCGGGAAATAGATAAATGCATTGGGCTTTTAAATCAATAAAAATTAATGAGGTGAATAACCTAATTAAATGGATGAATTAACAATATCAGTCACTATTGCTGACAGACCATATAGATTAAACATAAGGAAAGAAGAAGAAGAACGAGTACGGAAAGCAGCGAAGACAATAAATGAGAAAATAAAGCAATACTCTGAAAACTATGCCTTTAACGATCGTCAGGATTTATTAGCCATGGTTTCACTGGAATTTGCAAATAGTTCGTTGGACTTTGAAGGGAAATTGCAGAATACAGACCAGAAAGTTGTAGAGAAACTAAGTCAGATTGATAATATATTATCCAAACATGTTGATTAACGCCAACAACGTTCTTTGAAAAGCAGAAAATATACCCGCATTAATTCACAATGTTTGTAAACTCAACATTATAATCATTAGAGTTTAAGCTCATAAGTTTGTAGAGCAGGCCTCGATTCCGATTTATCGGAATTCTCAAACCGAGACAGTGGACGTTCGAAAAACTTGGCAACTCTATACATTTAGTATAGGGGTTTACTAAAGCTCAGCAATTAGTGCGGGTTTTTTATTTTCATTTAGCAAGAATCAGACTAATTGAGGGCATTTAATTAACATTGAAATTATGGATCCAATATTGTTATACGTTATAGTAGCTGTGGTTTCCCTATTCATTGGAGGATTATTCACAAATATCATAATTAATAAATCTGCCAATAGAAAAAGTGCACGGATACTGGAAGAAGCTCATGAAAAAGCGGAAGTTTTAAAAAAGGATAAAATCTTACAAGCCAAAGAAAAATTTTTGCAATTACGCTCAGAACATGAAGAACTAATTAATGAAAGAAGTTTAGGCGTTCAAAATGCCGAGTATAGACTAAAGCAAAAAGAATCCTCTGTAAACCAAAAATTTGAGGAAGTTAATCGAAAACAAAATGAAGTTGATTCTATCAAAAACAACCTTTCCTCTCAATTAGAGTTGGTAGGTAAAAAGCAGGCAGAATTTGATAAATCACACTCAGAACATATTGAACAGCTTGAAAAAATTTCCGGATTGTCAGCTGATGAAGCGAAACATCAGTTAATTGAATCACTTAAGGAAGAAGCTAAGTCCGAGGCTGCTATACAAGTAAAAGAGATTATTGAAGAAGCTAAACTATCTGCCAATTCTGAAGCCAAGAAAGTTGTAATTGAAACCATCCAAAGAACCGCTGCAGAGAATGCAATTGAAAATACGGTCTCTGTTTTTAATATTGACAATGATGAGGTGAAGGGGAAAATTATTGGCCGGGAAGGTCGTAATATCAGAGCCTTGGAATCATTAACCGGTATCGAGATTATCATTGACGATTCTCCTGATGCAATTATTTTATCAGGATTTGATCCCGTTCGGCGAGAGATAGCCAGACTCTCTTTACACAAACTGGTGACTGATGGTAGAATCCATCCCGCCAGAATTGAAGAAGTTGTTGGAAAAACCACCAAGCAAATTGAACAGGAGATAATCGAAATTGGTAAACGTACCACCATCGATTTGGGTATTCATAATATGCATCCTGAGTTGGTTCGCATGATTGGAAGAATGAAATATCGCTCTTCCTACGGACAAAATTTGTTACAGCACTCTCGAGAAGTTGCCAACTTAAGCGCTACAATGGCAGCTGAATTAGGACTGAACCCAAAGCTGGCGAAAAGGGCAGGTTTGCTGCACGATATTGGAAAAGTACCGGATAGTGAACCGGAACTACCCCATGCTATCTTTGGAATGAAATTGGCTGAAAGATATAAAGAAAAACCAGAAGTTTGTAATGCCATCGGAGCCCACCACAATGAAACGGAAATGGTATCTCTAGTCGCACCTATCGTTCAGGTTTGTGATGCCATATCAGGAGCCCGTCCGGGAGCCCGTCGTGAAGTAGTAGAAGCATATATCCAACGCTTAAATAAATTGGAAGAGTTGGCATTATCGTATCCTGGAGTTGTTAAAACATATGCCATTCAAGCAGGTCGTGAATTAAGGGTCATTGTTGGTGCCGAACAAGTCACTGATAAAGAAGCCAATGAGATTTCAATGGACCTATCACGAAAGATTCAAGATGAAATGACCTATCCTGGCCAAATTAGAATCACTGTTATAAGGGAAACCAGATCTGTGAATTATGCGAAATAATAATTAATTAGGGCTTCCTCAGACACCATTTAACATATTGAAGAACAATAAAATAAATCACAATAACACTTGTTTTTATGTAAGGCTATAGTTATATTTGCCGAATAAGCTTGCATTTATG
>PIVJ01000524.1 GCA_003353955.1 Bacteroidota bacterium
TAAATAGCAAAAAAGTTCTACGGCCAACCCCCATTTTTTATTATATCATTGGAAAGAGTGGGTTTTATTAGATTTTTAAGTATAAAAATAATAAAATTTCTATGCGCCAAATTTTGACAGATAAAATCACAAGACGGCTTATTTCGACCAATTTTAAAGGGAAAATTGACCATTTTTCAGCAGTAAATGTATGCCAAATCATAATAAATAATTATTTTTTTCACTTTTTTCAAGTTTAAACGTGTAAAGTGGACAATTTCCTTTAAAAAAATGCATCCATCTAATGAGTTGCTGTGAAAATTGCATTTTTTAGGAAGGAAAATGTGAAAAACACTCATTTTTTATGGTGCGGAAGGGCAGAAATAGTGGAGTGAGACCTTAAGGACTCATCCAAGGGGTCATCAGGTGCACATATAGGTGGCGCTTATTCAAATATGATGCAATAAACATAATTTTTATTATCTACAGATACCATGGCAATTATTTTAAGGTCTTTTTGGCCAACAAATGAGCATTTTCACCTCATAAGGGGTGTTTAGCCATGGGTGATGAAAATGACACGAGCGGCCCAAATTGGGCAAAATCAGTAAAATGAGGGAAAATTCAGCTCTAGTCTGTATATTCCAGAGGGCGCTGTTAAAAAATCTATGATTAAGATAACCAAAAGGTATACACCGTTTTCATCGTAAAATCCAAGAGAATAATTTTACGTCGAATTTTGATGAATTTGAAACGGCGCCCACTCCTTAAAGACTCATCCAAGGGGTCATCAGGTGCACATATAGGTGGCGCTTATTAAAAAATGATGCAATAAACATTATTTTTATTATCTACAGATACCATGGCAATTATTTTAAGGTCTTTTTAGCCAAAAAATTATCATTTTTCACCTCATAAGGGGTGTTAAGCCATGGGTGATGAAAATGACCCGAGCGGCCCAAATTGGGCAAAATCAGTAAAATGAGGGAAAATTCAGCTCTAGTCTGTATATTCCAGAGGGCGCTGTTAAAAAATCTAT